>NZ_VCDZ01000007.1:0-494242 GCF_005845405.1 Escherichia sp. E4930
TTAACATAAATGTTAAAAAGGCTGGACTGAAGCAGTAGAGTGTGTGTTATGGTTGATTGTGAAGTCAGCACAGGGAAAACAGTGATGTATTCATCCGCTGGCTTAATAGATAAAAAGAGACCGAATACGATTCCTGTATTCGGTCCAGGGAAATGGCTCTTGGGAGAGAGCCGTGCGCTAAAAGTTGGCATTAATGCAGGCTTAGTTGCCTTGCCCTTTAAGAATAGATGACGACGCCAGGTTTTCCAGTCCACACGAAAAGTGGTCAGAAAAAAGCGTCTTTATCATCGTTTTAAAAGTAAAAAAAAACGCCCGATCTGATAAAAGATCCTGGGCGTTTTTTTTGGCAAATCAAAAAGCTAACTCAGGTAACTAGCAGAGTTTTTCAGCTCGTTCTATAAATGGCATCAAGCTCATTTTTTCACCGGGTTTGTTGGGATCTTCAATCTGGATCACCGAAATAGGCTGGGCCTTAGTCTTCCCACTGGAAACTTCTTTTTGCGCAACATCGTTCAAAGGGTATTGCACCAGGGTGCTGGGGTTGATGACATACAGCGCATTACCCGGTCGGCATGTCAACATCACTTCTTCGCGATTAAACGCCCATTTGTCTTTGCCAATTTCAAAACGGCTGACGGTAATCACCTGAGGAGCCGCCAGCGCCGCAGTGGAACTGGTGAGCAACAAAAACGCCAATATACTTTTTTTCATCATTTATCGTAATCCATCAAAACGGTTCCAGAGTCGCTAGCAGGCTGATAATCACCAGTACCACCGCGCCTATCGCCCATTCGAGTTGAGTCATCCATACAAACCAGGGAACAGCCCGGACTTCATCATGCCGCATTCTTGGGACCAGAACATAACGATTTGCCAGCGCGATAACCACCATAATCATAACCAGTATGACTTTGAGCAATAAGAGCTGGCCCCAGTAAGAGGCAAGCGTGGGGGGAAATCCCGTGATGAGTAATGCATTGAGCACACCACTCACTAGCACGCCAATGACAGCAAAATGTCCGCACCAGGAAAAACGCATCAGCGCATGAATGGCCGGGCGTTTCCAGCGCCCTTTCACCAGCCGCATACACCAGACAACCGGCAGTAGCCCTCCAAACCATGCGGCAGCACAGATAAGATGTACGGCGTGATTGGTCTGATGAATTTTTGCGGTTAATCCTTCATTTAATGTCGCGTGTCCCATACCCGCCATCAGGATAAATTGCGCGGTAGTCAGCATAAACAGTAACCGCAACATATTCCGTGGTTGCATCAGAACGACGGTCAACGTAACGAGAGCGAGAACGATTTGCCAAATCCAGACGCCTCCGAAGTGCGTTTGTAACACCGACTGCCAGATGCTCAGCGAAACGACATCTGGCCATCCCGCGCCCATCAACCCACCCTGAACGGCGAACATCGCTGCGGCACTGATCAAACTCCATGCGGCTGCGTGCTGTTGTAAACGCAAAAAACGCTTCGTCAATAATCGACGAATCGTCACTGGTGCCAACCATGCCCCGTACATCGCGAAGCCAAAAACCAGCATCAGAGAGATAAAATGGATAAATCGCAGTGTGACCCAGGTAAGCGCTAGCATGCTTTATTTCACAGTAAAGGTGTACTGCCCTTTGGTTTTATGCCCGTCCACCGAAACAACATGCCAGTCAACGGTATAACTTCCGGGATTCAGGGCGTCGGCAAGCGGAACGATCAATTGCTTTTTGTCTTGTTCATTACGCTTCGCGGGTAATGTTTTAACATTTTCATTCTTCGGGCCGATGATTTTGGCCCCACTGAATCCAGGTTCAATATCTTCAGAGAAATTTAAAGTAACGGCCTGTGGGGCAGCGGTGACCGCCGCATTCGCCGCAGGATACTGGTGAGTCAGGTGCGCATGAGCCCAGACGGAAGGGGCCGCCAGCAAACCGGCAATGATTGCCAGCGTATAACGAAGAGAACGCGCAGTTGAAACCATATTATCTATTCCTTTTTGTAATGAGTTTTTTACAGAGCATAACCTTGTCTAATGAGAGAGTCGAGGATCATCAATTCAGGCTTGCCATCCTGGCTGACTCTTAGTAACTTTTGCCCGCAATTAACGAGGAGACACCGTATG
The DNA here is from genome assembly GCF_005845405.1 of Escherichia sp. E4930. Taxonomy (NCBI): domain Bacteria; kingdom Pseudomonadati; phylum Pseudomonadota; class Gammaproteobacteria; order Enterobacterales; family Enterobacteriaceae; genus Escherichia; species Escherichia sp. E4930. Next base: position 2,120 of record NZ_VCDZ01000007.1, read on the forward strand.
CTGAAGAATCTGGCCAAACTGGATCAAACTGAAATGGATAAAGTAAATGTCGATCTGGCCGCTGCCGGAGTGGCATTTAAAGAACGGTACAATATGCCGGTGATTGCTGAAGCGGTTGAACGTGAACAACCGGAACACTTGCGTGGCTGGTTTCGTGAGCGCCTTATCACCCACCGTCTCGCCTCTGTAAATCTGTCACGTTTACCTTACGAGCCCAAACTTAAATAAACCTTATATTAAGTTACACTTTCTTACATGGTGCCTGCTAAATTATAAGTATTTTCTCATACACACCATTATTCGCAGACACTATGAAAAGGAAGTCATCATGTCGTACTGGAAAGTTGCAGCAGCACAATATGAGCCTCGTAATGCTTCACTCACTGAACAGGTAGCCCATCATCTGGAGTTCGTGAGGGCTGCCGCCAGACACCAGTGCGAACTGTTGGTTTTTCCCTCACTTTCTCTACTGGGATGTGATTACAAACGACGTGCGCTTCCGTCTCCGCCCGATCTCTCGCTTTTAGACCCGCTTTGTTATGCAGCAACAACCTCGCGAATGACCATTATTGCTGGCCTTCCCGTTGAATATAATGAGCGTTTTATTCGCGGTATTGCCGTATTCGCCCCCTGGATGAAAACGCCAGGAATTTATCATCAAAGTCATGGCGCATGCCTGGGTCAACTTTCTAAAACCATCACTGTAGTGGATGGACAACCGGAAGGTATTGATATGGATCCGAGCTATTCACTCTTCACCACAGGCCAGTGCATCAGCGAGCCTGATTTGTCGGCTTCCACTCGACGCTTAGAGTTTTTCTCACATCAATACTCCATCGCCGTACTAATGGCGAACGCCCGCGGGAACAGCGCGCTGTGGGATGAACATGGCCGCCTTATCGTCCGCGCCGATCGCGGTTCGCTTTTGTTGGTTGGCCAGCGCTCTTCCCAGGGTTGGCAAGGCGATATCATTCCATTACGCTAGGCGTTTTCTTCCTGGAGCATGACCATGTTGCGCATTATCGATACAGAAACCTGCGGTTTGCAGGGAGGGATCGTTGAAATTGCCTCTGTTGATGTTGTTAACGGGAAAATCGTCAACCCTATGAGCCACCTGGTGCGTCCCGACCGTCCCATCAGTCCACAAGCCATGGCGATTCACCGTATCACAGAGTCCATGGTTGCCGACAAACCGTGGATTGAAGAAGTTATCCCGCACTATTACGGTAGCGAATGGTATGTCGCCCACAATGCCAGTTTTGACCGCCGGGTATTGCCAGAAATGCCCGGTGAGTGGATTTGCACCATGAAACTGGCTCGTCGTTTGTGGCCTGGAATCAAGTACAGCAATATGGCACTGTATAAATCGCGCAAGCTGAATGTCCAGACACCATCGGGTCTGCATCACCACCGCGCGCTGTATGATTGCTATATTACCGCAGCCCTGCTTATCGATATTATGAACACATCAGGCTGGACGGCGGAGCAGATGGCGGATATCACCGGGCGGCCGTCGTTGTTGACGACGTTCACGTTTGGCAAGTATCGCGGTAAAGCCGTATCAGACGTTGCAAAGCGCGATCCGGGCTATCTGCGCTGGTTGTTTAACAACCTTGACAGTATGAGCCCGGAGTTACGTTTAACCTTGAAGCATTATCTGGAGAGTGTTTAACCCGCTGATTGGCCTGGTAATGTCCCCTGCGCCAGGGCTATCAGAAAAGCATATTCCATCGCCACACCTTCGTAGGATTTAAAACGTCCGGATTTACCGCCATGCCCTGAATCCATGTCGGTACAAAGCAATAATAGATGGTTATCAGTTTTAAGCTCGCGCAGCTTAGCCACCCATTTTGCCGGTTCCCAGTATTGCACCTGTGAATCGTGTAATCCGGTCGTTACCAGCAGATGCGGATAAGCCTGAGCCGTGACATTGTCATACGGGCTGTAGCTTTTCATATACTCATAATATTGCGGATCCTGCGGATTTCCCCACTCTTCAAATTCGCCGGTAGTAAGAGGAATCGACTCATCAAGCATCGTTGTTACAACATCAACAAACGGTACCTGGGCAATCACGCCGTGGAATAACTCGGGGCGCTCATTAATAGCAACGCCAATCAACATACCGCCAGCACTGCCCCCCATCGCATAACAGAGTGAAGGTGAACCGTAGCCCAGTTTTAACAATGCGTCGCAGGCATCGAGATAGTCATTAAAGGTATTTTTCTTTTTCAGGAATTTACCGTCTTCGTACCATTGCTGCCCCAGCTCGCCGCCGCCACGGACATGGACAATGGCGTAGACAAAACCGCGATCCAACAAACTCAGGCGGCTAAAACTAAAATCGGCATCAATGCTTGCGCCGTAAGAGCCATATCCATATACCAGCAGCGGGTTGTGGCCTTTCTGGAAATGCTTGCGATGGTAGACCAGCGAAACAGGCACTTCGACGCCATCACGGGCGGTGATCCACAAGTGTTCGCTGCGGTAATTCGCCGCATCGAAACCAGGGACTTCCGTTTGTTTTAATACCCGACGCTCTCCGGTATCCATATCCAGTTCAAACAATGTATCTGGCGTAGTCATGGAGGAATAGCCATAACGCAATCGTGAGGTTTCAGGTTCCGGGTTATAGGCAATCCAGGTAACGTAAGCCGGATCATCAAAGGCAATGCCGATAACCTCCCGCGTTTTGCGGTTGATTTGCCGCAGACTGGTTAACCCACGCTGACGCTCTTCAACCACCAACCAGTCAGTAAACAGCGTAAAGCCTTCGAGCATGATGTTATCGCGCGGAGGGATTAACTCTTCCCACGCTTGCTCATCACGCATACGGGTACGGTATAAGCCAAAATTTTTGCCGTTGCGGTTGGAGCGCAAATAAAACCGATGCTGGTAGTGATCAAGACTGTATTCGTGATCTTTGCGACGCGGTAAAAAGACAAACGGCTCGGCATCGGCCAGCTCTGCATCCAGCAGCCGAACTTCACTGGTAGTTGCGCTGGCAAGGTGAATAACCACATAGTGTTTCGACGTCGTTTTATGTAGGCTGACGTAAAAGGTATCGTCTTTTTCTTCGTAAATCAGTTTGTCTTCAGATGCTGGAGTGCCAATGGCATGCCGCCAGACCTGATACGGCAACAACGTCACCGGATGCTTGCGAACATAATAAAATGTCCATGAGTCATTCGCCCAGACGAAGCTGGGTTCCACGTTATCCAGCAGTTCAGGATACCAGTTGCCCGTTTCCAGATTGCGAAAACGGATACCGTACTGGCGTCGGGAAAGAAAATCTTCTGCAAGTGCCATAATCGTGTTATCGGGCGTAATCGCCATTCCGCCCATTGAATAAAATTCACTGTGCGCCGCCCGTTTGTTCGCATCGAGCAGAGTCTCCCATTCGTCCCACTCTTCACTGAACGCTGACTGACGCTGGTAGATTGCATATTCACAACCAGGTTCATAAATTTGCCGGTAGCGATAGCCATTTTTGACGTAAGGTGCAGAGACTTCTCTTTGCGGTATGCGGTCAATGATTTCTTTTAATATCCGATCCTGCAAAGCTTGTTGCGACGCCATGACCTGATGACCGTAGCTATTTTCTTGTTGCAGGTAATCCAGCACTTCCGGCTGCGAGCGTGTGTCGTCCCGCAGCCAGTAGTAATTATCGATGCGCGTGTCGCCATGAAGCGTCATGGCATGGGGGATGCGGGCGGCTTTTGGTAGCATGTTATTGTTCTTTCTGGTTGAAACATCTTATAAGGGTGGCAAAACTCACCCGGGATGCAAGCGAAACAGGGCGGTCATTGTATAGATGATGACAGGTAATGGTGTGAAAATCGAAAGGATGTCGCCAGCGAAAATTAATTCGCTCAAATAGCTGTGCGGTTTTGTATAGCCCGATAAACAGGCATATCAGGCTATACGGAGTGAGATATTATTCAGACAAAGTGCGTTTTTGCTGTTCGAGATCGCGTTCAATTCCTTCACGGACTTCCTGGGGAATTTTCAGCGCATCCCCCAGTGCATTCAGGTAACTGCGCTCCATAAAATGGTCAATATCAATAGCCGCACAGCTCAGGAAATAGATCTCCAGTGCCTCTTCTTCGTTGCGAATCCCCTGGGCCAGGCGCTGCGGATCCAATGGTTGCTCGATTGCCTGTTCGATAAGTACACGCCCCTGCTCTTCAACACCAGCTTCACGCAATTGCTGGTCGATAGCCGCGCGTTCTTTACTATCAATATGACCATCGCTTTTGGCAGCAAAAACCAGGGCGAGGATTAAACGTTCTGTACGTTCATCCAGCGGCGTACTTTGGGTGCCGAATTGCGGTTCGTTCTGATGCGCCGCACGAATTTTATCTTTGTATTTGTTCCACAGTACTGTACCGGCGACCGCTCCGCCACCTACCAGCAATGCGTTTGTACCGTATTTCGTTAATAGTTTACGTGCTGATTTATTCGCAACCAGCAGCCCTGCCAACCCGCCTAATGCGCCGGGTACTAAAAGTTTTCCCAATCCCTGATCTGTAGACGAAGAGGAAGAACTGCTTTGCCCAAGAAGGGATTGCAGTTGATTTAACCAGTTAGCCATTTTTGCTCCTCAATTCACCATTTTAATGGCAATAGCATAGCGAATGAGGATGTCAGAAAGTGTATATAGAGACAAAAGATGCGCAAATAAGCGGGACGGGAGGCAGTCCTCACAGGAAATTCACGTCAGGTAAGGTGCCGGGTGATGTGATTAATTTGAGGCTTGTAGATTTGATTGTGATTGTCTTATGCGAACCTGGCGTTTCTTATCAGGATTCTGGGGAGTTAGTGCATTGTTGGGCGGATAAGGCGCTCGCGCCGCATCCGCCAGCGGTAAACCGAATTATCAGAAGCCATTAGCGCCGCTGATATTCCGCCATTCCCGCTTTACAATCCACATTAACCAGATAATGAATATCGGCACTTTTACCACGCACGGTCAGCGGTACCGACCATTTATCATCTTTCCCCTGAATATCCTGCAAACTAACCCACGCCACCGGATCGGCCTGACCGACGATTTTTTGATCGTCGGCCCAGCGCGCCACGCGGTTTTGCTGATAATCACGTTTTACACTCGCAGCGATTCCGGCTGCATCTAAACCTTCACATTTGGGGAAAGTTACCAACTTGCTGGTTTCGTTATTGGCAGCGAAAACTGATGCACAGACGGATACCAACAACAGCCCCAACAACGCTCCTCTTTTTTTCATGTTTTTCTCCATAGCACAATGATTCAGGAGAAAGCATGGTACAAATTATCAGGAGCGCAAGTTGCTTCAGGCGGCGTGAGTTTCACCTTCCCCATCCGTGTCAGTATCGACCACCTGGGGAGAAGGTAATTTGCCGGTTTTCAGAATGGTACTAAGCACATCTTTTTGTTCTGCCAACCACAAAGAAAGAGCCTCACGCTGCTCGTCTTCCATTGTCACCGGAGAATTCGCCAACCATGTGTCGAGTAGATCCGCTGTATCGAGCATTTTGTCATAAGCATCGGCTTCCTTTTTGCTGGTAAACGACATCTTCTCTTCGCCCTCACGAATGACTACGTATTTAATTTCAACCGCCATTTGCAGCCTCTCATCATAACTGTAATTTTATACAGTATATTTCTTTTCAGTCGAGAAATCAACGCAAGCAATCAAGCAATAAAGACACGCGCAAACGTTTTCGTTTATACTTCACGCGGAATTAATCAGGGGATATTCGTTATGACGTTATTAGGCACTGCGCTGCGTCCGGCAGCAACTCGCGTGATGTTATTGGGCTCCGGTGAACTGGGTAAAGAAGTGGCTATCGAATGCCAACGCCTCGGCGTAGAGGTGATTGCGGTCGATCGCTACGCCGACGCGCCCGCCATGCATGTCGCTCATCGCGCCCATGTCATTAATATGCTGGATGGCGACGCATTGCGCCGTGTTGTTGAACTGGAAAAACCACATTATATCGTGCCGGAGATCGAGGCTATTGCTACCGATATGCTGATCCAGCTTGAAGAGGAAGGGCTAAATGTTGTCCCCTGCGCGCGTGCAACACAATTGACGATGAACCGCGAAGGTATTCGTCGTCTGGCTGCGGAAGTGCTTCAGCTTCCCACTTCAACTTATCGTTTCGCTGATAGCGAAGACCTTTTCCGCGAGGCGGTCGCCGCCATTGGCTATCCTTGCATTGTTAAACCGGTGATGAGCTCTTCCGGCAAGGGGCAAACGTTTATTCGCTCTGCCGAACAACTGGCTCAGGCATGGGAGTACGCCCAGCAAGGTGGTCGCGCCGGAGCGGGTCGCGTGATTGTTGAAGGCGTCGTTAAGTTTGATTTCGAAATTACCCTGCTGACCGTCAGCGCGGTGGATGGTGTTCATTTCTGTGCGCCTGTAGGTCATCGCCAGGAAGATGGTGACTATCGTGAATCCTGGCAACCGCAGCAAATGAGCCCACTGGCCCTCGAACGTGCGCAGGAGATTGCCCGCAAGGTGGTGCTTGCACTGGGTGGTTATGGTCTGTTTGGTGTCGAGTTGTTTGTCTGTGGTGATGAGGTGATTTTTAGTGAAGTCTCCCCTCGCCCGCATGACACCGGGATGGTGACGTTAATTTCTCAGGATCTTTCTGAGTTTGCCCTGCATGTGCGTGCTTTCCTGGGACTGCCGGTGGGCGGGATTCGCCAGTATGGTCCTGCCGCTTCAGCCGTTATCCTGCCGCAACTGACCAGCCAGAATGTCACGTTTGACAACGTGCAGGAGGCCGTTGGCGCAGGTTTGCAGATTCGTTTATTTGGTAAGCCGGAAATTGATGGTAGCCGTCGTCTGGGGGTTGCGCTGGCTACAGCAGAAAGTGTTGATGAAGCGATTGAACGCGCGAAGCACGCCGCCGCACAGGTAAAAGTACAAGGTTAAATCTGGCAAAAACGCGACAAAAATGCCCGATCCACGATCGGGCATTTTGACTGTTACAGCTTCGCGCCTTCTACTGCTTCACGCGCAAGCTTAGTAATGCGCTCGTAATCGCCCGCTTCCAGCGCATCTGCCGGAACCAGCCAGGAACCACCAATGCACAGTACGCTTTTCAGCGCCAGGTAATCACGGTAGTTAGCCGGAGAAATACCGCCAGTCGGGCAGAAACGAACCTGAGAGAACGGACCCGCAATTGCCTGCAGTGCTTTCACGCCGCCATTAGCTTCTGCCGGGAAGAATTTGAACTCTTTCAGGCCGTAGTCCATACCCAGCATCAGTTCGGAAACAGTGCTGATACCTGGAATCAGAGGAATAGTCCCTTCTGTCGCCGCTTTCAGCAGTGGTTCAGTCAGACCTGGGCTGATTGCGAACTGTGCTCCCGCTTCAGTCACTTCTGCCAGTTGCTGCGGATTCAGCACCGTACCGGCACCGACAATCGCTTCCGGCACTTCTTTGGCGATAGCGCGGATAGCATCAACTGCACACGCCGTACGCAGAGTCACTTCCAGAACGCGCACCCCACCAGCAACCAACGCTTTTGCCATTGGCACCGCGTGTTCCAGTTTATTTACCACGATAACCGGTACAACCGGGCCGGTGGTCAGGATTGATTCTGCACTTGTTTTCCAGTTTTTCATCAGAGTTTTCTCTCGCCTGATTACAAATTTTGTCGTCTTAAAAAGTGATACAGGTTGCGCCCTGTTCGGCACCGGACAGTTTTTCGCGCAAGGCGCTGAATAATTCACGTCCTGTTCCCACGCGTGAAGCGCTCAGGTCAGGAATGTGCGGTTCGCGAGCAGCCAGTTCAGCTTCGTCTACCAGCAGCGTCAGTTCGCCTGTCTGTCCATTCACACGAATGATGTCCCCATCGCGCACTTTTGCCAGCAGCCCACCATCGTAGGCTTCTGGTGTTACGTGGATAGCTGACGGCACTTTACCTGAAGCACCAGAGAGTCGTCCATCGGTAACTAACGCAATTTTGAAACGCCGGTCCAATAATACACCAAGTGGCGGCATGAGTTTATGTAATTCTGGCATTCCGTTCGCTTTTGGCCCCTGATGGCGGACAACAACCACACAATCACGGTCCAGCATACCTGCTTCAAAAGCAGGCATAACGTCATGCTGGCTCTCGAAAACAACAGCAGGCGCTTCAATCACCTGGTTTTCAACCGGCACTGCAGAGGTTTTCATGACGGCACGGCCCAGGTTGCCGCTTAACACTTTTGTCCCGCCATGATGCGAGAAAGGTTGTTCAAAGGAAGCAATCACATTGCTGTCGAGCGATTTGTCTGCACCTTCGCGCCAGTCCAGCTCGCCGTTATTCAGCCATGGTTCGAGGGTATAGCGCGAAAGACCAAAGCCCGCCACCGTATTGACATCTTCATGCAACAGGCCCGCCTTGAGCAGTTCACGCACCAGAACCGGTACACCACCCGCCGCCTGGAAGTGGTTAATATCGGCCGGACCGTTTGGATACAAACGCGCCATCAGAGGTACGACATCAGAAAGGTCAGAGAAGTCATCCCAGTTGATCTGAATACCGGCCGCACGCGCCATCGCCACCAGGTGCATCGTGTGGTTAGTAGAACCACCGGTCGCCAACAGCGCAACAATACCGTTCACCACCACTTTCTCGTCGATCATCTTACCGATCGGCATCCATTCATTACCGTTGCCAGTCATGCGTGTAACCTGGCGCGCAGCGGCTGCGGTTAATGCATCACGTAACGGGGAGTCTGGATGAACAAAAGAAGAGCCCGGCAACTGCATCCCCATAAACTCCACCACCATCTGGTTGGTGTTGGCAGTACCGTAGAAAGTACATGTACCAGGGGCATGATAAGACGCAGCCTCTGACTCCAGCAGTGCCATTCGATCCACCTTCCCTTCGGCATAAAGCTGGCGAATGCGCACTTTTTCTTTATTTGGCAACCCGCTTGCCATCGGACCTGACGGCACAAATACCGCAGGCAGATGACCGAACGACAGCGCGGCCATCGTCAGCCCCGGGACAATCTTATCGCACACGCCGAGGAACAGCGCGCCATCAAACATGTTATGGGACAGCCCCACCGCCGCAGACATCGCAATCACTTCACGGCTTAACAGAGACAGTTCCATACCATCCTGCCCCTGGGTGACACCATCACACATCGCCGGAACACCACCTGCAACCTGGCCAACCGCATTAGCTTCATGCAGTGCTTTACGAATGATCTCGGGATAATGTTCATAAGGCTGGTGGGCGGAGAGCATGTCGTTGTAGGAGGTGATGATGGCGATATTGTTACGCAACATGCTTTTCAGGGAGGCTTTGTCTTCTGGCTGGCAAGCGGCGAAACCGTGAGCCAGGTTACCGCATGCCAACTGCGAACGATGAACGGTCGAAGTTTTCGCTTGTTCGATCCGGGCGAGGTAAGCAGAGCGAGTCTCGCGCGAACGTTCAATGATTCGATTTGTTACGCGTAACAATTGTGGATTCATAAAGGCTCCTGAAATTGAGTTGTCAGAGCAGGATGATTCACAACGCGTTTCATACATGGGTATTATGATTGAAACGCCTGTAACCGGAGCTCATAGGGCAAAAACGTTTCAGTCAGTGTAATAAAAAAAGCCTCGTGGGTGAATCCGCACGAGGCCTGAAAGTGTAAAAATTGTTCTACAATCTGTGCAAGATCATGTTACCGGTAAAATAACCATAAAGGATGAGTGCAGATATTACTCAAACTCATTCCAGGAACGGCCATCACGGGTAATCATCGCCACCGAAGCAACCGGTCCCCAGGTTCCGGCCTGATACGGTTTCGGCGCATCGTTATCCATCGCCCATGCTTCAGTAATGGAGTCCACCCATTTCCAGGCTTCTTCCACTTCATCACGACGTACAAACAGCGCCTGAATACCGCGCATGGTTTCCAGCAGCAGACGTTCATAAGCATCTGCCAGATGCGTCTGATTAAAGGTTTCTGAATAGCTCAGATCCAGCTTGGTGATTTGCAGGTTATGTTTGTGATCAAGACCCGGGACCTTGTTCAACACTTGAATATCCACGCCTTCATCAGGTTGCAGACGGATAGTCAGTTTGTTCTGCGGCAGGTCCTGCCACGACTCTTTAAACAGATTGAGCTCTGGCGTTTTAAAATAGACCACCACTTCAGAGCATTTGGTCGCAAACGTTTACCGGTACGCAGGTAGAACGGTACGCCAGCCCAGCGCCAGTTGTCGATATCGACACGGATAGCCACGAAGGTTTCCGTGTTACTGCTTTTGTTCGCGCCCTCTTCTTCCAGGTAACCCGGAACTTTTTTGCCCTGGGCGAAGCCCGCAGTGTATTGCCCGCGTACGGTTTTTTCGCGTACGTTGGAGCGGTCAATGCGGCGCAGAGACTTCAGTACTTTCACTTTTTCATCGCGGATGCTGTCTGCGCTCAGATCAGACGGCGGAGACATCGCAATCATGCAGAGAATTTGTAGCAGGTGGTTCTGGATCATGTCGCGCATCTGACCGGCTTTATCAAAATAGCCCCAGCGCCCTTCGATCCCCACTTCTTCTGCCACGGTAATCTCAACATGATCAATAGTGCGGTTGTCCCAGTTGTTCACAAACAGGGAGTTAGCAAAACGCAGCGCCAACAGGTTCAGCACCGTTTCTTTACCAAGGTAATGGTCGATACGGTATACCTGGCACTCCTCGAAATATTCACCGACCTGATCATTGATTTCCTGCGAGGTCGCCAGCGACGTCCCCAGCGGTTTTTCCATCACCACGCGCGCCGGTTTGCCGTTAAGTTTCGCCTCACCAAGCCCTTTGCAGATTGCGCCAAAAGTGCCTGGCGGCATGGCAAAGTAGTTAATGGTGATACGATTTTTTTGATCCAGCATCGCACCAAGACGGCTGAATGCAGCGGTGTCATTGACATCGAGATTACAAAAATCCAGACGTGCACTCAGGGTGTCCCATAAACCTTCATCAATAGTTTCTTTCATGAAAGTTTCCAGCGCTTCGCGGACTACTTTGGTATATGCCGCTTTATCCCAGTCAGCACGCCCTACGCCGATAATACGGGTATCCGGGTTGAGCTGACCGGCTTTTTCCAGTTGATACAGGGAAGGCAGCAATTTACGACGCGCAAGGTCGCCTTTCGCGCCGAAAATGACCAGGTCACAAGCCTGGGCTGTTTGCGTTACCGCCATGTCATTCTCCTTAAGTTAACTAACCCGGTACTTAAGCCTGGGTATACTTGTAATTTTCTTACGGTGCACTGTACTGCTTTTACGAGCTTGCGAAAACTGTAAACGCTTATCCACCTGTGCGATTACGGCAAAAGCGCGCAAAGTGCGGCAAAACTGATAAAAAAATCATCGTTTTCCATTGGGTAAAAATCTGACACTGATCATGTTATGAAAAAAAATGACAACTTTTTTATCCGCTTTTGTCATTAATACGACACACAGGCGTAATATCAGACCAAACTGCATTTCGATTTCTTTCAGTGTGGAAATCGTCATTACCGTGAGTCTCTTTACATCATGAATATGCTGGAAAAAATCCAGTCTCAACTGGAACATTTGAGCAAATCAGAACGAAAAGTCGCCGAGGTCATTCTTGCTTCGCCTGACAACGCGATCCATTCGAGTATTGCTGCTCTGGCGCTTGAGGCCAATGTTAGCGAACCAACGGTGAATCGTTTCTGTCGCAGCATGGACACCCGCGGTTTTCCTGATTTTAAACTCCATCTGGCACAAAGCCTGGCAAATGGCACGCCCTATGTTAATCGCAACGTTAATGAAGATGACAGCGTTGAATCATACACGGGGAAAATATTTGAGTCGGCAATGGCCACGCTCGATCACGTCCGTCACTCGCTGGACAAATCTGCCGTCAACCGGGCCGTCGATCTCCTGACTCAGGCCAAAAAAATCGCCTTTTTCGGTCTGGGCTCTTCTGCCGCCGTCGCCCACGATGCGATGAATAAGTTTTTTCGCTTTAATGTTCCAGTGGTTTACTCCGACGATATTGTGTTGCAACGCATGAGTTGTATGAATTGTAGCGACGGAGACGTGGTTGTGCTGATTTCTCACACCGGAAGAACCAAAAATCTGGTTGAACTGGCGCAGTTAGCACGGGAAAACGACGCGATGGTAATTGCCCTCACCTCCGCCGGTACACCACTCGCCCGGGAAGCAACGCTGGCAATTACCCTCGACGTACCGGAAGATACTGACATTTATATGCCCATGGTGTCTCGACTTGCGCAGTTGACCGTGATAGATGTGCTGGCAACAGGATTTACTTTGCGACGCGGCACAAAATTCAGAGATAACTTGAAGCGGGTCAAGGAAGCGCTCAAGGAATCGCGCTTTGATAAGCAGTTACTTAAATTGAGTGACGATCGCTAAATCGATTATCACTGTTCTATCCTTATACGATATTCGCATGTGTTTAAATTACAACCATAATGGTTTTAGTTTATGCGAATTCATGTTCAAGCAACACCTGGTTGTTTCAGTCAACGGAGTATTACATGTCCAGAAGGCTTCGCAGAACCAAAATCGTTACCACGTTAGGCCCGGCTACCGATCGCGATAATAACCTTGAAAAGGTCATCGCAGCAGGTGCAAACGTCGTACGAATGAACTTTTCTCACGGCTCGCCTGAAGACCATAAAATGCGCGCGGATAAAGTTCGTGAAATTGCCGCAAAACTGGGTCGTCATGTGGCTATTCTCGGTGACCTTCAGGGGCCAAAGATTCGCGTATCAACTTTTAAAGAAGGTAAGGTTTTCCTCAATATTGGGGATAAATTCCTGCTGGATGCCAACCTGGGCAAAGGTGAAGGCGATAAAGAAAAAGTCGGTATCGACTATAAAGGTCTGCCTGCTGACGTCGTGCCTGGCGACATTCTGCTGCTGGACGACGGTCGCGTACAGTTAAAAGTACTGGAAGTTCAGGGCCTGAAAGTGTTCACCGAAGTGACCGTCGGCGGCCCTCTTTCCAATAATAAAGGTATCAACAAACTCGGTGGTGGTCTGTCTGCTGAAGCGCTGACAGAGAAAGACAAAGCAGACATTAAAACTGCGGCATTGATTGGCGTAGATTATTTGGCTGTCTCTTTCCCACGCTGCGGCGAAGATCTGAATTATGCTCGTCGTCTGGCGCGCGATGCAGGTTGTGATGCGAAAATTGTCGCCAAAGTTGAACGTGCAGAAGCCGTTTGCAGCCAGGATGCAATGGATGACATCATCCTCGCTTCTGACGTGGTGATGGTCGCACGTGGCGACCTCGGCGTAGAGATTGGCGATCCGGAACTGGTTGGGATTCAGAAAGCGCTGATTCGTCGCGCGCGTCAGCTGAACCGCGCAGTCATTACTGCTACCCAGATGATGGAATCGATGATTACCAACCCAATGCCGACGCGTGCAGAAGTCATGGACGTGGCGAACGCCGTTCTGGATGGTACTGACGCCGTAATGTTGTCTGCGGAAACCGCCGCAGGTCAGTATCCATCTGAAACCGTTGCTGCAATGGCGCGTGTTTGCCTGGGTGCCGAAAAAATCCCGAGCATCAATGTGTCTAAACACCGCCTGGACGTTCAGTTCGACAATGTGGAAGAAGCTATCGCGATGTCCGCAATGTACGCGGCTAACCACCTGAAAGGTGTTACCGCGATCATCACCATGACCGAATCCGGTCGTACCGCGCTGATGACTTCCCGTATCAGCTCCGGTCTGCCGATTTTCGCCATGTCTCGTCATGAACGCACTCTGAACCTGACTGCGCTTTATCGTGGTGTTACGCCGGTCTATTTTGACAGTGCAAATGAAGGCGTGGTTGCTGCCAGCGAAGCAGTAAATCTGCTGCGCGATAAAGGCTACCTGATGTCTGGTGATCTGGTGATTGTCACCCAGGGCGACGTGATGAGTACCGTGGGTTCGACGAATACCACGCGTATTTTAACGGTAGAGTAAGTACGTTGCCGGATGTGGCGAAAACGCCTCATCCGGCCTACAGCTCAATGATAATTCAATAGATTTCTAATCTTCTGAAGCAAACTTGAACTTATCATCAGGCGAAGGCCTCTCCTCACGAGAGGCTTTTTTTATTTGATGGGATAAAGATCTTTACGCTTATACGGCTGGATTTCGCCCGGTTTGCGCGTTTTCAGCAATTTTAAAATCCAGGTGTACTGCTCTGGTCGCGGACCAACAAAAATCTCGACTTCTTCATTCATACGCCGCGCAATGGTAGCGTCATCCGCCTCTAACAGGTCATCCATCGGTGGACGAACCTGAATCGTCAGACGATGGGTCTTGCCATCATAGATTGGGAACAGCGGAACGACACGCGCGCGACATACTTTCATCAGGCGACCAATTGCTGGCAGCGTTGCTTTATACGTTGCGAAGAAATCAACAAATTCGCTGTGTTCAGGTCCATGATCCTGATCCGGTAAATAATAGCCCCAGTAGCCCTGACGAACCGACTGGATGAAAGGTTTAATACCATCATTTCTCGCGTGCAGACGACCGCCAAAACGACGACGCACCGTGTTCCAGACATAATCAAAAACCGGGTTGCCCTGATTATGGAACATCGCTGCCATTTTCTGCCCTTGTGAGGCCATCAGCATAGCGGGGATATCAACTGCCCAGCCGTGCGGTACCAGAAAAATCACTTTTTCGTTGTTACGCCGCATCTCTTCGATGATCTCCAGCCCCTGCCAGTCGACGCGAGGCTGGATTTTCTCCGGCCCACGTATCGCCAGTTCAGCCATCATTGCCATCGCTTGCGGCGCGGTGGCAAACATCTCATCCACAATCGCTTCGCGTTCGGCTTCGCTACGTTCTGGAAAGCAGAGAGACAGATTGATCAACGCCCGACGACGTGAGCTTTTACCCAGTCTTCCGGCAAAACGCCCCAACCGCGCAAGAATGGGATCACGGAATTTCGCTGGTGTTAAGGCAATACCGGCCATTGCCGCCACGCCCAACCAGGCTCCCCAGTAACGAGGGTGACGAAAGGATTTATCAAACTCAGGAATATATTCGCTATTATTTTTTTTCGTTTCCATGCTTTTCCAGTTTCGGATAAGGCAATAATCAATCTGGTGGTAGTGTAACGGCGCAACTTGCCCCGCACCAAATAAAAAAGCCGGCACTGACTGCGTACCGGCTGCCAATGGGTATTAATCAATCAAACTGTAGCTGCGGTACAATCTCCTTGGCCTTCGCCAGGAAATCGGTACGATCTGAACCGGTCAGCCCTTCAGTACGCGGCAGTTTCGCTGTCAACGGGTTCACCGCCTGCTGGTTAATCCATACCTCATAATGCAGATGTGGCCCAGTTGAACGCCCGGTGTTACCGGAAAGCGCGATACGATCGCCACGCTTCACTTTCTGCCCCGGTTTAACCAGAATCTTACGCAGGTGCATATAACGCGTGGTGTAGCTGCGACCATGACGAATCGCGACATAATAACCAGCGGCGCCACTGCGTTTAGCAACTACCACTTCACCGTCTCCCACCGAAAGCACCGGCGTACCCTGCGGCATCGCAAAATCAACGCCTCTGTGCGGCGCAACGCGAGCGGTTACCGGGTTCAGACGACGCGGGTTAAAGTTAGACGAAATGCGGAACTGTTTTGCCGTCGGGAATCGTAAGAACCCTTTCGCCAGGCCAGTGCCGTTGCGGTCGTAGAATTTGCCATCTTCAGCGCGAATAGCATAGTAATCTTTGCCTTCTGAACGCAAACGCACGCCCAGCAGTTGGCTTTGTTCACGTTTGCCATCAAGCATCTCACGTGACATTAATACCGCAAATTCGTCACCTTTTTTCACTTTGCGGAAGTCCATCTGCCACTGCATTGCTTTAATCACCGCGCTCACTTCAGCACTGGTTAAACCTGCATTTTTGGCGCTGGCAACAAAACTTGTCCCAACGGTTCCTTTCACCAGATTGTTAACCCACTCCCCTTGCTGCATTTCGCTGGTCATTTTAAAACCATTAGCGGCGGTGCGGTCATAGGTACGGGTTTCGCGGCGAGACACTTCCCAGGTCAGACGCTGTAACTCGCCTTCAGCGGTTAATGTCCAGGAAAGTTGTTGACCAATTTTCAGGTTACGCAGATCTTTATCAGCAGCAGCCAGTTGGGTGATATCACCCATCTCAATACCATATTGATTAAGGATGCTACTTAACGTATCGCCCGTAGAAACGACATATTCATGAACGCCGGCTTCACCAGCGATTTTGTCGTCCAGTTCGTCCTGTGGAATGGCTTCATCTTCTTGCGCAGCTTGATCAATCGGCTCACTGGCCTCAGGTAAGAGAGAACGAATTTCGTTCTGTTCAAGCTCAATGGTTTTGACAATAGGCGAGGCGTCTCGGTGGTAAACATAAGGCCGCCAGACAGCGACGGCCAGAGTAAGAACGGTAAGCGACCCCAACATAACGCGGTGTGGTCGCGGTAAATTATTAAACGCCAGGGCGACAGAGCGGGCTATCTGTTGCACGTAATCACTTCCTCATTAATCTCCTTTCAGGCAGCTCGCGTACTGGTTAGCTAATTGATTCAGGAATTCTGAATAGCTTGTTTTGCCCAGTTTGATATTCGTCCCAAGGGGATCCAACGTTCCCATACGAACGGATGTCCCTCGTGCGACGCTTTCAACGACCGCAGGCCTGAACTGTGGCTCAGCAAAAACGCAGGTTGCTTTTTGCTCAACCAACTGTGTTCTTATTTGATGTAAACGCTGCGCGCCAGGTTGAATCTCAGGGTTTACGGTAAAGTGACCAAGCGGTGTCAGTCCGAATTGTTTTTCGAAGTAGCCGTAAGCATCATGAAAAACGAAATAACCTTTTCCCTTGAGCGGCGCGAGCTCGTTACCAACCTGTTTCCTACTTGAAGCTAATTGTGCCTCAAATTCCATCAGGTTGGCGTCAAGTTTGGCTCGACTTTGCGGCATAAGTTCCACTAATTTCCCATGGATTGCAACCGCTGTAGCCCGCGCTATCTCTGGGGAAAGCCAAACGTGCATGTTGAAATCGCCGTGATGGTGATCTTCGTCACTTTTTTCCGCATGGTCATGATCATCATCAGCGTCGTGAATGCTTTTCATCAGCAGCGGTTTTACACTCTCAAGCTGCGCAATGGTTACCTGCTTCGCCTCGGGTAATTTACTCACGGGCTTTTGCATAAACGCTTCCATTTCCGGTCCAACCCAGACAACTAAGTCCGCGTTCTGTAAGCGTTTTACATCAGATGGACGCAGTGAATAATCATGTTCAGAGGCCCCATCAGGAAGTAACACCTCCGTCTCTGTTACCCCATCAGCAATAGCGGAAGCAATGAATCCAACAGGTTTAAGCGAAGCGACAACGGCAGCTTCTGCTACCTGAGTTGCACTGCCCCAGAGAGCAGCAGATAATGCTGCGAAAAGAAGCGTTTTTTTATGTAACATAATGCGACCAATCATCGTAATGAATATAAGAAGTGTGATATTATAACATTTCATGACTACTGCAAGACTAAAATTAACATGACAAGTCTGGTTTCCCTGGAAAATGTCTCGGTTTCATTTGGCCAACGCCGCGTCCTCTCTGATGTGTCGCTGGAACTCAAGCCTGGTAAAATTTTGACCTTACTTGGGCCGAACGGCGCAGGTAAGTCGACATTGGTTCGGGTTGTACTCGGGCTGGTAACACCAGATGAAGGAGTTATCAAGCGCCACGGAAAACTGCGCATTGGTTATGTGCCGCAGAAGCTGTATCTCGACACCACGTTGCCACTGACCGTAAACCGTTTTTTACGCTTACGCCCCAGAACACATAAGGAAGATATTCTGCCTGCACTAAAACGCGTTCAGGCTGGGCATCTTATTGACGCGCCAATGCAAAAGCTCTCTGGCGGTGAAACGCAGCGTGTACTACTAGCGCGCGCATTGTTAAATCAACCCCAGTTATTAGTTCTGGACGAACCCACCCAGGGCGTGGATGTGAATGGTCAGGTGGCGTTATATGACCTTATTGACCAGTTACGTCGCGAACTGGACTGTGGCGTTTTAATGGTGTCTCACGATCTGCATCTGGTAATGGCAAAAACCGATGAAGTACTTTGCCTTAACCATCACATCTGTTGTTCTGGCACACCAGAAGTCGTTTCCCTGCATCCGGAATTTATTTCGATGTTCGGGCCTCGCGGAGCTGAACAGCTGGGTATTTATCGCCATCATCATAATCACCGCCACGATTTACAGGGGCGAATTGTTCTGCGTCGGGGAAGTGATCGCTCATGATTGAATTATTATTTCCCGGTTGGTTAGCCGGGATTATGCTGGCCTGTGCCGCAGGTCCTTTGGGTTCTTTTGTTGTCTGGCGTCGTATGTCTTATTTCGGCGATACGCTGGCCCATGCGTCTTTACTTGGAGTGGCGTTTGGTCTGTTGCTGGACGTGAATCCCTTCTATGCAGTGATTGCCGTTACGCTGCTGCTGGCGGGCGGTCTGGTATGGCTGGAGAAGCGTCCACAGCTGGCGATCGATACGTTATTGGGAATTATGGCGCACAGTGCCTTGTCGCTGGGCCTGGTCGTTGTCAGTCTGATGTCTAACATTCGCGTTGACTTGATGGCATACCTGTTCGGTGATTTGCTGGCAGTGACGCCGGAAGATCTCATCTCCATCGCCATTGGCGTGGTCATTGTGGTGGCAATTCTGTTCTGGCAATGGCGTAATTTACTGTCGATGACCATTAGCCCGGACCTGGCATTTGTCGATGGCGTGAAATTACAGCGCGTGAAATTGCTGTTGATGCTGGTAACAGCATTGACGATTGGTGTGGCAATGAAATTTGTCGGGGCGTTGATTATTACCTCGCTGCTGATCATTCCGGCTGCTACCGCACGTC
The DNA here is from genome assembly GCF_005845405.1 of Escherichia sp. E4930. NCBI lineage: Bacteria > Pseudomonadati > Pseudomonadota > Gammaproteobacteria > Enterobacterales > Enterobacteriaceae > Escherichia > Escherichia sp. E4930. The sequence continues at coordinate 21,005 of NZ_VCDZ01000007.1, forward strand.
GTTTTGCCCGCACGCCGGAACAGATGGCAGGTGTCGCCGTTTTAGTGGGGATGATTGCTGTAACTGGCGGTTTAACTTTTTCAGCGTTTTACGATACGCCTGCGGGTCCGTCAGTGGTGCTGTGCGCTGCGCTGTTGTTTATTTTGAGTATGATGAAAAAACAGGCCAGCTAATTTGTACCTAAACACAATTGTCGGATAAGACGCGAACGACGTCGCATCAAGCACATTGCCAGTGTCGGATGCGGCGCGAGCGCCTTATCCGACCTACGGTTCGCTATATCAGGTAGGCCTGATAAGACGCGAACGACGTCGCATCAGGCATATTGCCAATGTCGGATGCGGCGTGAACGCCTTATCCGACTTACGGCTCTATACCTGGTAGGCCTGATAAGACGCGAACAGCGTCGCATCAGGCACACTGCCAATGTCGGATGCGGCGCGAGCAACCGAACCGACTTACGGCATTTCTGGCGGCGTAATTCCAAAGTGGTTCCACGCCCGCACTGTCGCCATACGCCCGCGCGGTGTACGCTGCAAAAAGCCTTGTTGAATCAGATAAGGCTCCAGCACATCCTCAATGGTTTCACGTTCTTCGCCAATAGCCGCCGCCAGGTTATCCAGACCTACAGGCCCACCAAAGAATTTATCGATTACCGCCAGCAACAATTTGCGGTCCATATAATCGAAACCCTCGGCATCGACATTCAGCATATCCAGCGCCTGGGCGGCGATATCTGCCGAGATGGTGCCATCGTGCTTCACTTCGGCGAAATCACGCACTCGACGCAGCAGGCGGTTGGCAATACGTGGCGTACCACGCGCCCGACGCGCCACTTCCAGCGCGCCGTCATCACTCATCTCAAGCCCCATAAAGCGTGCACTACGACTAACGATATATTGCAGATCCGGCACCTGATAAAACTCCAGACGTTGCACAATACCAAAACGGTCGCGCAACGGTGATGTCAGCGAACCTGCGCGCGTGGTTGCGCCAATCAGTGTAAACGGGGGCAAATCAATTTTAATGGAGCGTGCAGCCGGACCTTCACCAATCATGATATCTAACTGGTAGTCTTCCATTGCCGGATACAACACCTCTTCCACCACTGGTGAAAGACGGTGGATCTCATCAATAAACAGCACGTCATGCGGTTCAAGGTTAGTGAGCATTGCTGCCAGATCGCCCGCCTTTTCCAGCACCGGACCGGAAGTCGTGCGTAAATTAACGCCCATTTCATTGGCGACAATATTAGCAAGCGTGGTTTTACCTAAACCCGGAGGGCCAAAAATCAACAGATGATCGAGGGCGTCGCCGCGCAGTTTCGCTGCTTTGATGAAAATCTCCATCTGTGAACGAACCTGCGGCTGACCAACATACTCTTCCAGTAATTTGGGGCGAATGGCGCGATCTGCTACATCTTCCGGCAAAGTCGTACCGGCAGAAATCAGACGGTCTGCTTCAATCATCCTTTACCTCATAACGCGGCGCGTAGGGCTTCGCGAATTAATGTTTCACTGCTGGCGTCAGGGCGAGCGATTTTGCTCACCATGCGGCTGGCTTCTTGTGGTTTATAGCCCAGCGCCACCAGCGCAGCAACCGCTTCCTGTTCAGCATCATCGGTTGCCGGGCTGGCAGGCGACGTGAGCACCAGATCGGCGGCTGGCGTAAAGAGATCGCCGTGCAAACCTTTAAATCGGTCTTTCATTTCGACAATTAAACGCTCGGCGGTTTTTTTACCAATGCCCGGCAGTTTCACCAGTGCTCCCACTTCTTCACGTTCAACGGCATTAACGAACTGCTGCGCTGACATTCCGGAGAGGATCGCCAGCGCCAACTTCGGGCCGACGCCGTTGGTTTTGATCAACTCTTTAAACAACGTGCGCTCTTGCTTATTGTTAAAGCCGTACAGCAGCTGCGCGTCTTCACGCACCACAAAGTGGGTGAAAACGATCGCTTCCTGTCCCGCTTCAGGGAGTTCATAAAAACAGGTCATCGGCATATGCACTTCATAGCCTACGCCGCCCACTTCAATTAACACCAGCGGGGGTTGTTTTTCCAGAATGATGCCTCTCAGCCTGCCTATCACATGACGCTCCTGCGTAACGAATCAAAGATAATGCTGTATGATAAAAAAATGCTGGATAGATATCCAGCGAAGGATGAAGAAAACTTGCGAGGCGTCCCGATGTTCTGAAAAATGGCACAGTATAATTTATTCTACAAGTTATATTGGAAGCAAATATTTTAATATTACATATTCAGTGAGTTAATGCGTAAAAAAATATACATTTCGACTCCTGAAAAATAAACTTTTTTATGTTATTACGTGTATTCATATTTATTTCAATGGAATGACAACGTGAATATTAATTACCCTGCTGAATATGAAATTGGTGATATCGTCTTTACATGTATAGGTGCTGCCTTATTTGGTCAAATATCAGCAGCATCAAATTGCTGGAGTAATCACGTCGGGATCATTATCGGTCATAACGGTGAAGACTTCCTGGTTGCAGAAAGCCGTGTTCCCCTCTCAACCATCACTACTCTATCCCGTTTTATTAAACGTTCTTCTAACCAACGCTATGCTATAAAGCGATTAGACGCAGGGCTAACAGAACAACAAAAACAACGAATTGTTGAACAGGTTCCCTCCCGGCTACGCAAACTCTACCACACCGGTTTTAAATACGAATCTTCACGCCAGTTCTGTTCAAAATTTGTCTTTGATATTTATAAAGAGGCGCTATGTATTCCGGTTGGCGAAATAGAGACATTTGGAGAATTGTTAAATAGCAATCCGAATGCAAAACTCACTTTCTGGAAATTCTGGTTCTTAGGTTCTATTCCGTGGGATCGTAAAACGGTTACGCCAGCGAGTTTGTGGCATCATCCGAGTCTAATGTTGATTCATGCGGAGGGAGTAGAAACGCCTCAGCCTGAACTGACTGAAGCGTGATAATTTAGCGCAGTCGCCCTCTCGCCAGGTTCAGCCGCGATTCGCTCATCTGCATCGCATTCTGGCTGACATGGCAGTGGGTGATGGCAATCGCCAGCGCATCGGCGGCATCCGCCTGTGGATTAGCAGGTAATTTCAGCAAGGTACGCACCATATGCTGCACCTGGCTTTTTTCGGCGCTACCAATGCCCACCACTGTTTGCTTCACCTGACGCGCAGCATATTCAAACACCGGCAATTCCTGATTCACCGCTGCCACAATCGCCACGCCTCGTGCCTGCCCCAGTTTCAGGGCAGAGTCAGCGTTCTTCGCCATAAAGACTTGTTCGATTGCGAAATAATCGGGCTGGAACTGGGTGATGATTTCCGTCACGCCCGCATAGATCAGTTTCAGACGAGACGGTAAATCATCCACTTTGGTGCGTATGCATCCGCTACCCAGGTAGGACAGTTGCCTACCTACCTGGCGGATGACGCCGTAGCCGGTCACGCGCGAACCCGGGTCAATACCGAGAATAATAGACATCACGCGTCTCCGTTTTGTTGTTTAGCCGGCCTCATCAGAGGGTCGCTGCAACCTCATCAGAGATCTCACCGTTATGGTAAACTTCCTGCACGTCGTCACAATCTTCCAGCATATCGATCAGACGCATCAGTTTCGGTGCAGTTTCTGCATCCATATCGGCTTTGGTTGACGGGATCATGGAAACTTCTGCGCTGTCTGCTTTCAGACCTGCCGCTTCCAGAGCGTCGCGTACTTTACCCATCTCTTCCCATGCAGTGTAGACGTCGATTGCGCCGTCATCATAGGTCACAACGTCTTCAGCACCTGCTTCCAGTGCTGCTTCCATGATGGTGTCTTCGTCGCCTTTCTCGAAGGAGATCACGCCTTTTTTGCTGAACAGATAAGCTACGGAACCGTCAGTGCCGAGGTTACCGCCACATTTGCTGAATGCGTGACGCACTTCAGCAACGGTACGGTTGCGGTTGTCAGACAGACATTCAATCATGATTGCCGTGCCGCCAGGACCGTAACCTTCGTAGATGATGGTTTCCATGTTTGCATCATCATCACCGCCCACACCACGTGCAATTGCGCGGTTCAGGGTGTCACGGGTCATGTTGTTAGACAGTGCTTTATCAATTGCTGCACGCAGACGCGGGTTAGCGTCCGGATCGCCACCGCCCAGCTTAGCCGCGGTTACCAGCTCACGAATGATTTTAGTGAAGATTTTACCGCGCTTAGCATCCTGCGCAGCTTTACGATGTCTGGTGTTGGCCCATTTACTATGACCTGCCATAAAAATATCTCCAGATAGCCCTGCCTGTTCAGGCAGCGTTAATAACAAACTGTTCAATCGCCTGCCGGTTGCTCCATGACTTAGTGAGCGCCGCCGCAGCAGGCGCATCAAGCCACTTGTAAGCCAGATGTTCAGTGAAAACAATCTGGCGCTCGTGCGGGAGCGCAAGACAGAACCATGATTCTGTATTACGCGTCACGCCCGGCGCATAGCGATGACGTAAATGTGAAAAAATTTCAAACTCTACCGTGCGCTGACAGTCAATTAAGGTCAGTTGTTCAGCGACAACATCGATGGTGACCTCTTCCTTTACTTCGCGCATGGCAGCTTGCGGCGCGGTTTCACCCTCTTCCACACTGCCGGTTACCGACTGCCAGAAATCGGGATCGTCACGCCGCTGCAACATCAGCACCCGTTTCGTATCTTGTGCATAGATGACCACTAAGATCGAAACGGGACGCTTATACACTTTATCCTTCACGCTGCCTCTTCGTTGACTGCCTTTGCTCATCCCATTCACATAGTTATCTATGCTCATGGGAGTTCACTCAGTTGCCGCCTCGATGCAACGCGAATGATTTCGTGTATTTGAGTCATATCAGTTATTCTCAGCCTTCTTCACAACCTGAATGCTCAGCTCAGCCAGTGCAGTCGGGTTAGCAAAGCTCGGTGCTTCAGTCATCAGACACGCTGCCGCCGTGGTTTTCGGGAAGGCGATAACGTCACGGATGTTGTCGGTGCCGGTCAGCAGCATGGTCAGACGGTCAAGACCGAATGCCAGACCTGCGTGCGGCGGAGTACCGTATTTCAGGGCGTCGAGCAGGAAGCCGAATTTCTCACGCTGTTCCTCTTCAGTGATCCCCAGAATGCCAAACACCGTCTGCTGCATATCACCATTATGGATACGCACTGAACCACCGCCCACTTCGTAACCATTGATGACCATATCGTAAGCGTTCGCCACCGCATTTTCCGGTGCAGCTTTCAGCTCTGCCGCCGTCATGTCTTTCGGCGCGGTGAACGGATGGTGCATTGCCGTCAGGCGCCTTCACCGTCGTCTTCAAACATCGGGAAGTCGATAACCCACAGCGGCGCCCATTTGCTTTCGTCGGTCAGGCCAAGGTCTTTACCCACTTTCAAACGCAGTGCGCCCATCGCGTCGGCAACAATTTTCTTGTTGTCGGCACCGAAGAAAATCATATCGCCATCTTGCGCGGCAGTACGATCCAGGATGGCTTCGATGATTTCCGCATTAAGGAACTTCGCTACCGGGCTGTTGATACCTTCCAGACCTTTCGCGCGTTCGTTAACTTTGATGTAAGCCAGACCTTTCGCGCCATAGATTTTAACGAAGTTACCGTATTCGTCGATCTGCTTACGGGTCAGCGATGCGCCACCCGGAACACGCAGAGCGGCAACACGGCCTTTCGGATCGTTCGCCGGACCCGCAAATACCGCGAATTCAACGGATTTCAGCAGATCGGCAACGTCGGTCAGTTCCATCGGGTTACGCAGGTCCGGTTTGTCGGAGCCGTAACGGCGTTCAGCTTCCGCAAAGGTCATTACCGGGAAATCGCCCAGATCAATGCCCTTCACTTCCAGCCACAAATGACGCACCAGCGCTTCCATCACTTCACGCACTTGCGGCGCGGTCATGAAAGAGGTTTCCACATCGATCTGAGTAAATTCAGGCTGACGATCAGCGCGCAGGTCTTCGTCACGGAAGCATTTAACGATCTGATAGTAGCGGTCAAAACCGGACATCATCAGCAGCTGTTTGAACAACTGCGGGGATTGCGGCAGCGCGTAGAATTTACCTTTGTGCACACGAGAAGGCACCAGGTAGTCACGCGCGCCTTCCGGCGTGGCTTTAGTCAGCATCGGAGTTTCGATGTCGAGGAAGCCGTGGTCGTCCATAAAACGACGCACCAGGCTGGTGATTTTCGCACGGGTTTTCAGACGCTGAGCCATTTCCGGACGACGCAGGTCGAGGTAGCGGTACTTCAGGCGCGCTTCTTCGGTGTTGACGTGGTTGGAGTCAAGTGGCAGAACGTCTGCGCGGTTGATGATGGTCAGCGAGGAAGCCAGCACTTCGATTTCGCCAGTCGCCATATCGCGGTTGATATTTTTTTCGTCACGCGCACGTACGGTGCCCGTGACCTGAATGCAGAACTCATTACGCAGTTCAGAGGCCAGCTTTAACGCGTCCGCACGATCCGGATCGAAAAATACCTGCACGATACCTTCGCGGTCGCGCATATCGATAAAGATCAAGCTACCAAGATCACGACGACGGTTGACCCAACCACACAGAGTCACCTGCTGCCCCACGTGGGACAAACGGAGCTGTCCACAATATTCTGTACGCATGAGATATCCCTTAACTTAGCTGCTGGCGGATGTCCCCTGCTGTGCAGGTGACCTGAGTCGCAGCGTTAGCTGTATGTCACAACTGAATGAAAAAAGGCGGCTATTATACTGGAAATTCTGCCGCACCGTAAGAGCCTGGCCCGCGCTGGAACGCCTCGTTACCACTTTATGTCGGGCCTGGATTCAGACTCTACGCCAGTTTGCTATAAAGGTGTTGCCCGAACTCATAAAAATTAACAAAATTTGTCGTTCCGCCATCGGCTAATCGCATTAAGGTGAGAGGCACTATTTTGTTTTATCTGGAGTGATCATGCTTGAACTTAATGCCAAATCCACAGCGCTAGTGGTGATTGATTTACAGGAAGGCATCTTGCCTTTTGCCGGTGGTCCGCATACTGCCGAAGACGTGGTAAATCGCGCCGGGAAGCTGGCGGCGAAATTTCGCGCGAGCGGTCAGCCCGTGTTTCTGGTGCGTGTTGGCTGGTCTGCCGATTACGCCGAAGCATTAAAACAGCCGGTTGATGCCCCCTCTCCCGCTAAAGTGTTGCCCGAAAATTGGTGGCAACATCCTGCTGCATTAGGTACAACCGACAGCGATATCGAAATCATCAAACGTCAATGGGGTGCGTTTTACGGTACGGATCTGGAGTTGCAATTACGCCGCCGAGGTATCGATACAATAGTGTTATGTGGGATCTCGACCAATATCGGCGTTGAGTCCACCGCCCGCAATGCCTGGGAACTCGGTTTTAATCTGGTGATTGCCGAAGATGCCTGTAGCGCCGCCAGTGCCGAGCAGCACAATAACAGCATCAACCATATCTATCCACGCATCGCCCGTGTGCGCAGTGTGGAAGAGATCCTCAACGCGTTATGATTTACATCGGTCTACCGCAATGGTCGCATCCTAAATGGGTGCGGTTGGGGATAACCAGCCTGGAAGAGTATGCCCGCTACTTTAATTGCGTGGAGGGCAACACCACGCTATACGCCCTGCCGAAACCCGAGGTAGTCCTGCGCTGGCGGGAGCAGACCACAGATGACTTCCGCTTCTGTTTTAAGTTTCCGGCGACCATTTCGCATCAGGCAGCGTTGCGTCATTGCGATGATTTAACCAGTGAATTTTTGACCCGTATGTCACCGCTGGCTCCGCGCATTGGGCAATACTGGCTGCAACTGCCTGCCACCTTCGGCCCACAGGATTTGCCTGCGCTTTGGCATTTTCTCGATTCTCTTCCCGGCGAATTTAATTATGGTGTGGAAGTGCGTCATCCGCAGTTTTTCGCCAAAGGGGAAGAAGAACAAACGCTTAATCGCGGTTTACATCAGCGCGGCGTTAATCGGGTAATTTTAGACAGCCGCCCGGTTCATGCAGCACGTCCGCATAATGAAGCCATACGCGACGCTCAACGGAAGAAACCGAAGGTTCCGGTACATGCCGTACTAACGGCGACAAATCCGCTGATCCGTTTTATCGGCAGCGATGATATGGCGCAAAACAGGGAATTATTTCAGGTCTGGTTACAAAAATTAGCGCAGTGGCAGCAGAACACCACGCCTTATCTTTTTCTGCACACGCCAGATATTGCTCAGGCCCCGGAACTGGTACATACACTGTGGGAAGACTTACGTAAAATGCTTCCAGAGATCGGAGCAGTCCCGGCTATTCCACAGCAATCTTCTCTTTTCTGAATTTGCCACCTATCATAGACAAGTGCCATCGGCCATTTTAAAGGGAGTTTGTATGGTAAGCGCGCTGTATGCCGTTTTAAGTGCGTTGTTATTAATGAAGTTCTCTTTTGATGTTGTTCGCCTGCGAATGCAGTATCGCGTTGCCTATGGCGACGGCGGTTTTAGCGAACTACAAAGTGCTATTCGTATTCATGGCAATGCGGTGGAATATATTCCTATCGCGATTGTATTGATGCTATTTATGGAAATGAATGGTGCTGAAACCTGGATGGTGCATATTTGCGGCCTCGTTTTGCTCGCTGGTCGTCTGATGCATTATTACGGTTTCCATCACCGTCTGTTTCGCTGGCGACGTTCTGGTATGAGCGCCACCTGGTGTGCGCTATTGCTGATGGTGCTGGCGAATCTTTGGTATATGCCCTGGGAGTTGGTTTTCTCCCTGCGTTAGCGCACAATACGCCACTTTCTTTTTCCCGGATTTTTACGTTATGTCTCACCGCGACACGCTATTTTCTGCTCCTATCGCCAGACTGGGCGACTGGACCTTTGATGAACGGGTAGCTGAAGTCTTCCCGGATATGATCCAACGTTCCGTTCCCGGCTACTCCAATATTATTTCCATGATTGGTATGTTAGCTGAACGCTTCGTTCAACCGGGTACGCAGATTTACGATCTGGGCTGTTCTTTGGGCGCGGCGACGCTCTCAGTGCGTCGCAACATTCATCATGATAATTGTAAAATTATCGCCATCGACAACTCCCCGGCAATGATTGAACGCTGCCGTCGTCATATTGACGCCTATAAAGCGCCTACGCCTGTTGACGTTATTGAAGGTGATATTCGCGATATTGCCATTGAAAACGCGTCGATGGTGGTACTGAATTTTACCCTGCAATTCCTGGAACCTTCCGAGCGCCAGGCGTTACTGGATAAAATTTATCAAGGGCTAAACCCGGGCGGCGCGCTGGTGCTTTCGGAAAAATTCAGTTTCGAAGATGCCAAAGTTGGTGAACTGCTGTTCAACATGCACCACGATTTTAAACGTGCCAACGGTTACAGCGAGCTGGAAATCAGCCAGAAGCGCAGCATGCTGGAAAACGTGATGCTGACCGATTCCGTGGAAACCCACAAGGCACGCCTGCATAAAGCCGGTTTTGAGCATAGCGAGCTGTGGTTCCAGTGCTTTAATTTTGGTTCACTGGTGGCATTAAAAGCAGAGGACACTGCATGATCGACTTTGGTAACTTTTATTCTCTGATTGCCAAAAATCATCTTTCACACTGGCTGGAAACCCTGCCCGCGCAGATTGCCAGCTGGCAGCGCGAACAGCAGCACGGTCTGTTTAAACAGTGGTCCAATGCGGTGGAATTTCTGCCTGAAATTAAACCGTATCGTCTTGATTTACTGCATAGCGTGACGGCAGAAAGCGAAGAGCCACTGAGCGCCGGGCAGATTAAACGCATTGAAACGCTGATGCGTAACCTGATGCCGTGGCGCAAAGGGCCGTTCTCACTGTATGGCGTCAACATCGATACCGAGTGGCGTTCCGACTGGAAATGGGATCGTGTTCTGCCCCATCTTTCTGATTTAACCGGGCGCACCATTCTTGATGTCGGCTGCGGCAGCGGCTATCACATGTGGCGCATGATTGGCGCAGGCGCACACCTTGCGGTGGGTATCGACCCTACGCAACTCTTCCTCTGCCAGTTTGAAGCAGTGCGTAAACTGTTAGGTAACGACCAACGGGCGCATCTGCTGCCGTTAGGGATTGAACAACTTCCGGCACTGAAAGCCTTTGATACCGTCTTTTCGATGGGCGTGCTTTATCATCGTCGTTCACCGCTGGAGCATCTCTGGCAGTTGAAAGATCAACTGGTGAATGAGGGTGAACTGGTGCTTGAAACGCTGGTTATTGATGGCGACGAAAACACGGTGCTGGTACCAGGCGATCGTTACGCACAAATGCGTAATGTTTATTTCATCCCTTCCGCGCTGGCGCTGAAAAATTGGCTGAAGAAGTGTGGTTTTGTTGATATTCGCATTGCGGATGTGAGCGTCACCACTACAGAAGAGCAGCGTCGTACCGAGTGGATGGTCACCGAATCGCTGGCAGATTTTCTTGATTCACATGATCCGGGTAAAACGGTGGAAGGTTATCCTGCGCCTAAACGCGCGGTACTGATTGCGCGCAAGCCGTAAAGGTCTGGTATTACTGCCGGATGCGGCGTGAACGCCTTATCCGGCCTACAAAACCTTGTTAATTCAATACATTGCAGGGACTATGTAGGCCTGATAAGCATAGCGCATCAGGCAGTTTTGCGTTTGCATAACCTCAGCGCCCGTTTCCGGGCGCTATTCACTTCTTATGCCTGAATAGCTGGCTGATCAAACGCCGTTAACTTCGGCGCATTGCCCGTATATTTTTCGATATACACCAGCGCAGAGTTACCGGCACAGGCATTCGCCAGCTGCGAGCTGGGGATATCAGCCGTTAACACGTTCGCACTGCCGTTTTTACACAAACCATTTTCCAGATCCGGCCATGCACCTTCATGCACGCATACCACGCCTTTTTTGATCCCGTCAGTCACCACAGCGCCTGTCAGGATCTGACCACGTTTATTCCAGACACGGACCAGATCGCCATTCTCAATACCAAAGCGAGCAGCATCTTCGGTGTGAATTGTGATCGGCTCACGATCGGCAACCGCATATTTTTTACGCAGCTCCGCATAGTTAAGCTGACTGTGTAGACGATGTGCCGGATGCGCGGTCAGAAGCTGCAACTGCTTCTCGTCGGCGGTACCTTTCCACTCATCAGGAGCCAGCCAGGTCGGGTGTGCCGGGCAATCCTTATAGCCAAATTTTTCCAGCGTTTTTGAATAGATTTCAATTTTACCGCTTGGCGTACCCAGCGCATTTTTCACCGGATCGGCGCGGAAATCACCATAGCGAACATATTGCTCGTTCTTCTCGCTGCGGCGCATTTCAAGCAGTTTATTTTGCTGCCAGAAGGCATTAAACATTGGCATAGTCACGCGTTGCGCACGCGCACCTTTCTGAGCGGCATCATAGAAAAATTTCAGCCACGCCATTTCATCTTTACCTTCGGTATAGATCTCTTTTCCGCCAGGTTCCAGTAATTCCGCAAGATCGGCAAACACGTCAAAATCGTTACGCGCTTCAAATTGCGGAGCGACAGCTTGCTTCATCGGCACAATATGCTGGTTGCTGTAATCACCGGTCATCGTTAAGTCATTGCGCTCAAACGATGTGGTGATCGGTAATACGATATCTGCATGTTTAGCAGCTGCGGTCCAGTAGCATTCAGAAACGACGATCATCTCCGGTTTCTGCCATGCTTTGATCAGACGATTCGTATCCTGGTGATGGGTAAAGTTACCGCCACCCGCCCACCAGATCATTTTGATATTTGGGTACGTTTGCTCTTTACCGTTATGCTGATATTTGCCGCCAGGATTTTCCAGCGCATCGACAATACGGGCGACCGGAATCGCGGTCATTCCGCCATCATCAGCTTCCTCATTTGCCTGTCCGGCAATCGCCGCAGACATTTCTGGCAGTACGCCGCCAACTCGCGTCGGGTTGCCACCGTTGGAGTAATGATAAGAGAATCCAAAACCGCCGCCCGGTGTACCAATTTGCCCTAACATCGCCGCCAGCGTCACCAGCATCCAGTGTTTCTGTTCACCGTATTGCTGGCGTTGGATCCCCCAACCAGCCATCAGCATCGTGCGATTCGCCGCCATCAGTTCTGCAAGTTTGACAATCTGCGCTTCCGGTACGCCAGTAATTTCTGCCGCCCAGGCCGCGCTCTTCGGCGTATTATCATTCTTGCCGGTCAGATACTCTTCAAACTGCGAATAGCCGGTGGTGTATTTCTCAAGGAAGGCTTTATCGTGCTTACCTTGTGTCATCAGGGTATGCGCGATGCCTAACATCAGCGCCACGTCGGTCCCCATATTCGGTGCAATCCAGGTCGCGTTATCGCCAAAGAACTCGATTGTTTCGGAACGGATAGGGTCGATAGCAATCACTGGTTTGCCCGATTTTTTCAGCTGATGGAAGTATTCCAGCCCTTGCTCATCGGTACTGCTCCAGGCAATTTTTAAGGTATTCAGCGGGTTCATGCCCCACAACACCACCACCTGACTGTTTTCCAGAATCAGCGGCCAGGAAGTCTGCTGTTCATAGACCTCCACAGAACCGACAACGTGCGGCATGATCACCTGTGCCGCCCCGGTTGAATAATCGCCACTATGCCCGGAATATCCCCCCGCCAGATTCATATAACGTTGCAGTAAGGTTTGCGCTTTATGCAACACGCCAGAAGAGCGCCAGCCGTAAGACCCTGCAAAAATGGCCGATGGTCCGTTAGCTTTACGAATGCGATCGTGTTGCTCATGAATCAGTTTTAATGCTTGTTCCCAGCTCACCTGTACATAGGTATCTTCGCCACGACCTTTTGCCGGTTGCAATGGATTGTCGAGATAACTTTTTCTCACCATCGGATGCTGAATACGTGCCGTAGTGTGTACCTGATCCGCCGCCGTAGACTGTAAGGAGTTCGGGACGGTCTTCGCCAGTGCGCCTGTAGAAGAAACAATCTTACCGTCCTTCACTTCTACATTCATCGCTCCCCAACGACCCGCGGTGAAGATTTTTCCGCCCTTCTCTTCTGCCCATGCGGGTAACGGCGTAGCCGATGTCACCACCAGCGCCCCGGCAGCAATACCGCTATGTTTAATAAACTCACGTCTTGTTAATGTCATAACTTCCTCCCTGATCTACGAGGATCACTGTTTTTCGGTAATATCTTTGGCGTTGTACTGGAAGTACCGCGTCAAAATGTCCAGTTCGTTTTCGCTCATGCTGGTTCGCGCCCCCATTCCTTTGGCGATAGAGGGCCAGGCATTGACGGTGTAATGGTCAGCGGCAATAGTCGCATGGCAGCCAGCACAATAGGTGTCATCGAGTTTTTCAGCGTATTGCCATAACGGTTTACGATCCGCTAATACGGGATCGATTAGCGCCCCCTGTAATGACGCCTGACGCCATTGATTACCGTATTCGTCAGCCTGCCATTCCCCGTTTACCGTTAGCGCCTTGATACCTTCATCACTTAATGTGGCTAGCGCCAGACGTTGACCAGCCGCCAGGTAGAGCGTGTTTTCACTGCCCTGCATTTGATAACCCTGCAACAGAACGATCGGCTGTTTGCCACTGGCATCAACGACGGTGAGATCGGTACCAGGATTCACAGTGGCCAGTTCGCCTATGCGGGAAGGTTTGAAAGGATAAATATGTGCGCCATTGGTCACAGAAGTGGCAGCCTGACTTTCCAGTTCATGCGCCGCGTTGTCATCCATTTTTATTTCTGGCGGGAAATGGGCAATTCCTTTATGACAATCAATACACGTTTCACCGTCCTTTTGCGCTTTGTTGTGCATTTTCTGCGCAGCTTCACTTTGCGAGGCAATATCCATCGCATCAAAAGAATGGCAACTACGGCAGGTTGCAGAGTCAGTTGCTTTTAATTCTTTCCATACTGTTTCGGCCATTTCCTGGCGATGAGCTTCGAACTTATCGTCACTGTCTATTTTGCCGCTAACAAATTCATGATAAATATCTTTAGATGCTTTTAATTTAGCAAATAAATAATCCATCCCTGACTTTGGAATATGGCAATCGGCACATTCCGCACGTATCCCTTTCTGGTTCGAAAAGTGGACAGTTCCCTGATATTCCTCAAAAGGTTTACTCATCGAGTGGCAGGAGAGACAAAATGCTGTATCCGACGTTTTATGTAAGGCTTTTTGCGCAAGCAATAACCCGCCGCCACCAACCACAACCGCTATCAGCAGAAAAAATAACCCAATGCGTTTTTTCCCTCGCATAGATTCCTCTAATTAAATTCCAGGACACCGAAGTCATTATATAAATAAATATACAACGAATTGACTGCTTGCTTAATTCGGCACAACACTGCCTGAAATAATCGATAAAGAATATGATTTATTACAATGTAATCATTAATTGCGGAAGAATAACCCAGCCGTTATTTATAATATATATTTGTCAGTTTTAGTAATTTAAATCGCATAATTAATGTGAATATATAAAACATTTTAAGCACCACGCTATGCGCACTGTCACCCGTTCTACACATCACAGCAATCGTTCATTTTTTATACTGCCAGGGAATAAAAAAAGGCCCCTGTTGAAATTGCAGGGGCCTGGTACGAGCAAGCATCATATTGGGCGACATGATGCAACGGTAAAAATCATTTGGCCTGATGGCGTTCAATGATTCCTTTCATTTCAGCAACCGCCGCCCCGTCTACGACATAACGCGAATACTCGTCCGCGTGTGCATCTGATGACATGGACAATCCTTGATTACGATAACGCATCGGTGAGGCTTGCCACGCTCCCGCGGAGCTATGGACTTCCAGCACTCCGGCATCGAGGAAGTGGTGCAGGTTTTCTGCACGGACTCCTGCTCCGGCCATGATGATTGGAGTATCACCATAGGCAATAAGTTCCATAATTTTTGATAAACCTTGCAGAGCGTCTGATTTTTGCCCGGAAGTCAGTACCCGGGCAATGCCCAATTGCGCAAGATTATTCAGTGTATTTAATGGGTTAGCACACATATCGAAGGCACGATGAAAAGTAACGGCCAACGGACCGGCAGCAGACATTATTTTTTCCATTCGTGGCATATCGACATTACCGTCAACATCGAGAACGCCCGTCACCAGTCCCGGAAAGCCTAATTCGCGGACAGTACGCACATCCTCAAGAATGGCGGCAAACTCGCCGTCGCTGTAGCAAAAATCACCACCGCGCGGGCGGATGATCGGATGCACGGGAATCGTTATCTGCTGACGCACGGATTTAAGCACGCCCAGCGACGGCGTTAAGCCCCCTTCTTTCGGAGCCGCACACAATTCAATTCTGTCAGCGCCATTTTGCTGCGCCGTTAGTGCGCATTCCATGCTGTAACAGCAAATTTCCAGTAATGCCATTTTTGCTCCTTAATTACGCCGACTGCTCGCTGGCGACGATCTCTTC
Source organism: Escherichia sp. E4930 (assembly GCF_005845405.1). Classification (NCBI taxonomy): domain Bacteria; kingdom Pseudomonadati; phylum Pseudomonadota; class Gammaproteobacteria; order Enterobacterales; family Enterobacteriaceae; genus Escherichia; species Escherichia sp. E4930. Next base: position 36,429 of record NZ_VCDZ01000007.1, read on the forward strand.
AATGGACCACGGATGAAATTTAATCGTCGTTTTGCCATCGGTGACCGCCAGCGTCGGATTCGGTAATCGCTCATGCTCACCTTTTGGCGAACTGGTTTTAACTGAGATCCCTGGCAGGCTGAGTCCTTCATCAGAAAGCAACGCCAGCGCACGGGCATTCAGCGTTTCTGGTTCGCCCGGCAGAACGATTTCAATATGTTCCCAACCTTCGTGCGGGTAACGTTTTTCCCCGGGCCACGGTAGCTCCACAATGGAAAACTGCCAGTGCGCAACCTGTACCGGTTCATGCAATTTAAACAGACAAATCGGCCTGCCATTGATCATATTTTCTGACAGGAGTTCGCCGCACTGTTCAAACCCGCGACGCCAGCGTTCAGCGGTGGCGTTTTGATGGCAACGCAAAGAAATGTGATCGGCAGTCAGCGGAGTGATATCCAGCCCCAGACGGCGGGAAAGTTCATCTAATGCGTGGGTAAATCGCGGTAAATCCGATGCAATATCCTGCAGCTCGTCGATAGATTGCCAGTTCGCCATAATCACTCTTCGTCTTTCAGTAAAAGCGTTAATTTACCCTGTTGCCCAGCGCCAACCAACCGCTGATTTCACGCCGCTTCTGATGCAATAGTGAAAACGGCAATACGCCACACGCACGTTGCTGACGAAAACAGCCATTTGCAGTATACTCCCGCCCTAATTTCTTTAACTGGTGCGGGCAATTTTTGCTCGCTTCATCAATGTAAGGTATTCCGGTGAATATTCAGGCTCTTCTCTCAGAAAAAGTCCGTCAGGCCATGATTGCGGCAGGCGCGCCTGCGGATTGCGAACCGCAGGTTCGTCAGTCAGCAAAAGTTCAGTTCGGCGACTATCAGGCTAACGGCATGATGGCAGTTGCTAAAAAACTGGGTATGGCACCGCGACAATTAGCAGAGCAGGTGCTGACTCATCTGGATCTTAACGGTATCGCCAGCAAAGTTGAGATCGCCGGTCCAGGCTTTATCAACATTTTCCTTGATCCGGCATTCCTGGCTGAACATGTTCAGCAGGCGCTGGCGTCAGATCGTCTCGGTGTTGCTACGCCAGAAAAACAGACCATTGTGGTTGACTACTCCGCACCGAACGTGGCGAAAGAGATGCACGTCGGTCACCTGCGCTCTACCATTATTGGTGACGCAGCAGTGCGCACTCTGGAGTTCCTCGGTCACAAAGTGATTCGCGCGAACCACGTCGGCGACTGGGGTACTCAGTTCGGTATGCTGATTGCGTGGCTGGAAAAACAGCAGCAGGAAAACGCCGGTGAAATGGAACTGGCTGACCTTGAAGGTTTCTACCGCGATGCGAAAAAGCATTACGATGAAGATGAAGAGTTCGCCGAGCGCGCACGTAACTACGTGGTAAAACTGCAAAGCGGTGACGAATACTTCCGCGAGATGTGGCGCAAACTGGTCGACATCACCATGACGCAGAACCAGATCACCTACGATCGTCTGAACGTGACGTTGACCCGCGATGACGTCATGGGCGAAAGCCTCTACAACCCGATGCTGCCGGGTATCGTAGCGGACCTGAAAGCCAAAGGTCTGGCAGTAGAAAGCGAAGGCGCAACCGTCGTATTCCTTGATGAGTTCAAAAACAAGGAAGGCGAACCGATGGGCGTGATCATTCAGAAGAAAGATGGTGGCTATCTCTACACCACCACTGATATCGCCTGTGCGAAATATCGTTATGAAACACTGCATGCCGATCGCGTGCTGTATTACATCGACTCCCGTCAGCATCAACACCTGATGCAGGCATGGGCGATCGTCCGTAAAGCAGGCTATGTGCCGGAATCCGTACCGCTGGAACACCACATGTTCGGCATGATGCTGGGCAAAGACGGCAAACCGTTCAAAACCCGCGCGGGCGGTACGGTGAAACTGGCCGATCTGCTGGATGAAGCCCTGGAGCGTGCACGTCGTCTGGTGGCAGAAAAGAACCCGGATATGCCAGCTGACGAGCTGGAAAAACTGGCCAATGCGGTGGGTATTGGTGCGGTGAAATATGCGGATCTCTCCAAAAACCGTACTACTGATTATGTCTTCGACTGGGACAACATGCTGGCGTTTGAGGGTAATACCGCGCCATACATGCAGTATGCTTACACGCGTGTTTTGTCTGTGTTCCGTAAAGCAGAAATTAACGAAGAACAACTGGCTTCAGCTCCGGTAATCATCCGTGAAGATCGTGAAGCGCAACTGGCTGCTCGCCTGCTGCAGTTTGAAGAAACCCTCACCGTGGTTGCCCGTGAAGGCACGCCGCACGTGATGTGTGCTTACCTGTACGATCTGGCTGGTCTGTTCTCTGGCTTCTACGAGCACTGCCCGATCCTCAGCGCAGAAAACGAAGAAGTGCGTAACAGCCGTCTGAAACTGGCACAACTGACGGCGAAGACGCTGAAGCTGGGTCTGGATACGCTGGGTATTGAGACTGTAGAGCGTATGTAATCGCGTTATGTGTCAAAGGCCGATGTCGCAGTTACGGACATCGGCTTTTTTATCACCGCCGATAATTCACAATCACTTCATTACGTTGTACTTTCAGCGGCGGAATTAACCGCCCACCGCCAGGCACTTCCCAGATAAAGCGCAACGGTTCTGCCGCCGGTATACCGAAAAAGGCCACGTTGGTTCCACTCTGCCCCTCTAATTCGACACAACGAGATTGTGAGCATAAACGTACCCGCAGTCCCGCGGGGGTCGGACCGATAAGCTGATAACGCCACGCCACCAGCGTCATCAATCCTGAAGCAGGTTGTCGCGAAGAAAGAGGCGCTGACGACATCGACTCACCGCGATGATTTAGCGTAATTCCGACACTACTTGCCTGCCACATCCCCTCCCCGGCGGCTTGCGCCAGCAGCGGAAACAATAATATTGCTAATAAGGTTCTCATCATTTACCGCCAATTGTCGCCGTCATGCGGATATGTCGGTTATCAGATAGTTCAAGATTCGACAGCACCACTAACTGCGGCAAGCTGCGGCGCAGGAAGCGAGACAATAATGGTCGCAGCGCGTGGTTCACCAACAAAACTGGCGGTGCCCCCAACATCTCCTGACGAGATAGCGCTTCCTGAGTTTGCGCCAGTAAACGATCCGCCAGCCCCGGCTCCAGTCCGCCCCCGCCCTGCAACGCCTGTAGTAACAAACGTTCCAGCGGTGTATCGAGGCCAATAACATGGACTTCATCTTTGCCAGGAAACCACTGCTGGGTAATCGCCCGTCCCAACGCCACGCGCACGACGGCGGTTAATTCATGTGGATCGCTTTGGATGGGCGCATGCTCCGCCAGCGCTTCCAGAATGGTGCGCATATCGCGAATCGGCACTTTTTCATCGAGCAGATTTTGCAGCACTTTATGTAGCGTGGTGAGTGTGACGACGCCAGGAACGAGATCTTCCGTCAGCTTTGGCATCTCCTGGGCGACGCGATCCAGCAGTTGTTGCGCCTCCTGACGACCAAACAGCTCTGCGGCATGCTGGCTAATGAGGTGGTTAAGATGCGTTGCTACCACCGTGCTGGCCTCAACCACAGTGTACCCCTGAATCTGCGCCTGTTCTTTTAGCGCACTTTCAATCCAGATAGCATTCAGGCCAAATGCCGGATCGACGGTCGCTTCACCAGGTAACGTCCCGGCAGCGGTACCAGGGTTAATTGCCAGCCAGCGCCCCGGATAAGCATCGCCACTGCCAATCTCTACGCCTTTCATTAAAATACGATAGCGGGCAGGTTGCAGATCCATATTGTCGCGAATGTGCACCACTGGCGGCAGGAAGCCCATTTCCTGAGCAAATTTCTTACGAATACTACGAATACGGCCCAGCAACTCGCCATCTTGTTGGAAATCAACCATCGGGATCAGTCGATAGCCCACTTCCATTCCCAGAGAATCTTCCAGTTGCACATCGTTCCACGTCGCTTCGACAACGGCATTATTCTCTGCCATTTTTACCGGTTTTGGTTCGGCAGGCGCTTTTTGTTCGCGTCCGCGGATCCACCAGGCCAGCCCGAGCAATCCCGCCGTGAACAGCAAAAATACCAGGTTCGGCATTCCAGGCACCAGGCCGAGTAAACCGAGCACGGCGGCGCTTAACAACATAACGCTTGGGTTACTGAAAAGCTGATTCACCATCTGCTCGCCAACATCCTGATCGGTGCTGACACGCGTAACGATGACCCCCGCGGCGGTAGAAATCACCAGCGCCGGGATTTGTGCCACCAGACCGTCGCCAATGGTCAATAGCGTATAACTTTCCGCCGCGTGTCCCATGCTCATGCCATGTTGCAGCACACCGACCAGCAATCCGCCGACAACGTTAATGACCATGATGAGGATCCCGGCGATGGCATCACCACGAACAAACTTACTTGCCCCGTCCATTGAGCCGTAAAAGTCGGCTTCCTGAGTCACTTCGGAGCGGCGTTTTTTCGCCTCATCTTCACCAATCAATCCAGCGTTAAGGTCGGCGTCAATCGCCATCTGCTTACCCGGCATACCATCGAGAACAAAGCGCGCGCCCACTTCCGCGATACGCCCGGCACCTTTGGTGATAACCATAAAGTTGATGATCACGAGAATGACGAACACCACGATACCGATAGCGAAATTGCCACCAACGAGGAAGTGACCGAACGCTTCGACCACCTTCCCTGCCGCCGCCGCGCCGGTATGGCCTTCCATCAAAATGATACGGGTTGAAGCCACGTTAAGAGCCAGACGCAACAGCGTGGTGAACAGCAGGATTGTCGGAAAAGCGGCAAACTCGAGCGTACGCTGGGTAAACATCGCCACCAGCAACACCATAATCGACAACGCGATATTAAAGGTAAACAGCAGGTCGAGAATGAATGCAGGCAATGGCAGCACCATCATCGACAAAATCAGCAAGATCAAAATCGGTCCGGCAAGGATCTGCCATTGTGTCGATTTCAGGTTTGCAGGCAGGCGCAGCATCGCGGCCAGATTACTCATGGGTCGGTTTCTCGTTAATAAAATCCAGGGCTTCCGGCACCGGAAGATGAGTTGGTTGTACAGGGCGCTGTCCACCAGCCAGACGCCAACGTTTCAGTTGCCAGACCCAGGCCAGCACTTCCGCCACGGCGGCATATAGTTGACCAGGTATTTGTTGACCGATTTCAGCATGTCGATACAGCGCACGCGCCAGCGGCGGCGCTTCAAGCGTCGGGACGTTATTTTCAGCGCCAATTTCACGAATGCGCAGCGCGACCAGCCCTGCACCTTTAGCGACCACTTTAGGTGCGCTCATTTTGTTTTCGTCGTACTGCAAAGCCACTGAGTAGTGAGTTGGGTTATTGACGATAACGTCCGCTTTCGGCACATCGGCCATCATCCGCCGCCGCGCCGCAGCTCGCTGCATCTGACGAATTCGCCCTTTGACATGAGGGTCGCCTTCGCTTTGTTTGAACTCATCACGAATATCCTGCCGTGACATACGCAGCTTTTTCAGGTGGCTGAAGATTTGGAAAAAGACGTCAAATCCCACCATTGGAATGACACCAAGCACCACCAGCAGTGCGCATAGCCCTACCAGATCCATCGCATTACCCATGGCGGTAATCGGAGACTCGGCCATTAAGCGCATCATTTGCGGCCAGTGGTGCCAGAGATAAAACCCCGTCACACTGCCGACCAGGATGGATTTCAAAATCGCTTTCAGCAACTCCGCACCGGTTTGTGCCGAAAACATCCGTTTAATGCCCGGTAACGGGTTGAGTTTGGAAAACTTCGGCTGCAAGGATATGCCGCTAAATACCAGGCCACCCAGCATCACCGGAGAAATGAGCGCCACCAGCACCACGCCGCTAATCAGCGGCAGCAGCGCCAGCATGGCTTCTCTGATCAGCAGAATAATCTGCCCGAGGATCAGATTCGGGTCATTGATGATGCTGTGATCAAAATGCAATCCCGCGGAGAGCATGCCCGACAATCGACGAGCCAGCGACACACCGCCAAACCAGATAACACACACGCCCACTAACAAAATCAGCAGCGACGTTAATTCACGGGAACGCGGGATTTGCCCCTCTTCCCGCGCTTTTTCAAGTCGGTGAGGTGTGGGGGCTTCTGTTTTGTCGTCGCTCTCGTCAGACACGTCGCCAATCCTGGAAAGAGTAATAAACGTGAATGATGCCAGAGCGCAAAGCGTTCAATGGTTTGAGTAAGGGGTAAAAAAGGCGGGATTTAGGGCTTTTGCTGCCACACATCATGCATAGTGTGCGTTTGTCGGATGCGGCGTCATCCGACCGCCTGATGTGACGCGGCCGCGTCACATCAGGCAATACAAATCAGAATCCAAGGCTATCCAACAAATCGTCGACCTGGTCCTGACTGGCTACCACACCGGCTTTGCTGGTATCAACCTGCGGTCCATTCAGCAAACTCTGGCTTTCACGTTTCGGACGTGCATCCTGCTCTGGGATATTTTCCAGCAGCACCATTAGCAACTGGCGTTCAATCTCCTGAATGACATCCATCATTCGTTTAATGACCTGCCCGGTGAGGTCCTGAAAATCCTGCGCCATCATGATTTCCAGCAACTGCGCATTGGTAAAACCGGTATGCGTCGGCACATCCCCCAGAAATTGCCGTGTATCGGTCACCAGTTCGCGAGCGTCGGCAAGGTCAATGGGATCGGCAAACCAGTCATCCCAGCGTTGGGTTAACGCTTTTGCTGATTTTTCCATGTGATCCTGATGCGGTTGTGAGGCCTCAACACTATTCAGCGCCCGCTCCGCAGCCTGGGCAGTCATCTGCACAACGTAGTACAAACGATCGCGGGCATCGGGGATGGCTTCCGCCGCTTCTGCAATGGCCTGGTCCAGCCCCAGCTCCCGCAGACTATCGCGCAGCATACGCGTCAGGCTGCCGATGCGCGCAATGATATCGCCAGCAGAATTTTCATCAGCAGGTTTAATTGATGGTTGCATCATAGTCGCATCCTCACATGCCCAGTTTCTCAAAGATTTTGTTGAGTTTTTCCTCCAGCGTCGCGGCGGTAAATGGCTTAACCACGTAGCCACTGGCCCCCGCTTGTGCTGCGGCAATAATGTTTTCTTTCTTCGCTTCCGCAGTCACCATTAACACCGGCAAGGCTGACATCGCGCCATCAGCACGAATCGTTTTCAGCAATTCCAGGCCGTCCATGTTTGGCATGTTCCAGTCGGAGATAACAAAACCATATCCTCCCGCCTGCAACTTATTGAGAGCATCGGCGCCATCCTCCGCTTCCTCAACATTATTAAATCCAAGCTCTTTCAGCAGGTTACGCACGATGCGTCGCATGGTGGAAAAGTCATCCACAACCAAAAATTTAAGCTCTTTATCCGCCATCTCACACTCCTGATTTAAATACGTATCGCCTGTCCGGCACTGATTTTTGCCAGCATTTGCTGGCTTACCTGGCTAAGGTCGACCACTTCGCAGACGCCACCCATATTGATGGCCTCGCGCGGCATGCCGAACACCACGCTGCTTGCTTCATTTTGCGCAAGAGTCCATGCCCCCGCCTGACGCATTGCTAACATTCCCGCCGCGCCGTCGTTGCCCATGCCTGTCAGGATCACCCCAACCGCATTACGCCCCGCCTGTTTGGCCACCGAATGGAACAACACATCTACCGATGGCCGATGGCGATTAACCGCCGGACCATCGTGAATTTTGATTTGATAATTCGCGCCGCTACGCGCCAGTTCCATATGCCGATCACCCGGGGCGATATAGGCATGCCCCGGCAAGACGCGTTCTCCGTCCTCGGCTTCTTTCACGCCGATTTGGCACAGCTTATTAAGTCTGTCAGCAAAAGAGCGGGTAAAACCGGGCGGCATATGCTGGGTAATTAACAGTGCCGGGCTGGTAAGCGGCAACGGTTGCAGTACGTGACGAATCGCCTCAGTTCCCCCCGTTGAGGCGCCAATCGCAATCAGCTTTTCTGAGCTCAAGAGCGGTCCGGCCTTCAGCGTTGTCGGTGCCGATAACGGTTTATGCGCAGTAAGGCTTGCCCTTGCTGCTGTACGCACCTTTTCGGCAATCATTTCGCTATACGCCAGCATTCCTTCGCGGATCCCCAGTTGCGGTTTGGTGACAAAATCTATCGCCCCCAACTCCAGAGCACGCAGCGTGACTTCGGAACCTTTGCCAGTCAGAGAAGAAACCATCACTACTGGCATCGGTCGCAAACGCATTAATTTTTCGAGGAAATCCAGTCCATCCATACGCGGCATTTCGACATCCAGCGTCAGCACATCAGGGTTGAATTTCTTAATCAAATCACGCGCGACCAGCGGATCGGGAGCCGTCGCTACCATTTCCATGTCACTATGGCTATTGATGATTTCTGTCATTATCTGGCGCATCAGTGCCGAGTCATCGACCGACAACACCCTGATTTTGCTCATCGTTAATCCTTACTTAGCGCATACACCGTCTGTCCACGCAATGTGAAGCTGCGCTCAAGGTGGCTAAAGTTTTCAGAGTGACCCGCAAACAATATTCCGTCGGGCTTAAGCAGCGGTACAAAGCGGCGCAAAATCTCCTGCTGGGTCGTTTGATCGAAGTAGATCATGACGTTACGACAGAAGATCGCATCGAACGGCCCCGGCGCAGCGTACTGTTTTGCCAGCAAATTCAGCGGGGAAAAATCGATGTAGTTCGCCAGTGCCTGACGCACACGCACCAGCCCTTGATGCGGCCCTGTGCCGCGCATGAAGTAGCGCTGGAGTTGTTGCGGCGTCAGGTTTTTCAGCTCTTCATGGCGATAAATGCCGCTTCTGGCTTTCTCCAGCACTTCGGTGTCGATATCGCTGGCGAACACTTTCCAGCGTCCGGGCGCGGAGCCCAGCGTGTCCGCCAGTGTAATGGCAATGCTGTACGGTTCTTCACCTGTCGATGCCGCCGCACTCCATACGCGATATTCACCAGAGGCGTGGCGGGCGTGCTCCGCGAGCAATGGGAAATGATGCCCCTCGCGGAAAAATGCCGTCAGGTTTGTGGTCAGCGAATTAATAAACGCCTGCCACTCGCCGCTGTGCTGATTAGATTCCAGTAAATTCAGATAATGGCCGAAGTCTGCAAGCCCCAGCGAGCGCAAACGGCGCACCAGACGGTTGTAAACCATGTCGCGTTTGTGGTCCGCCAGGACTATCCCCGCACGTTGATAGATCAATTGACTTATCCGCCGAAAATGCGCGTCGGAAAGCGCCAGGCGCTCGGTCATCTGTAACAATAAAGACGTTTGCCCGCAGGGCAGAGATGATGTCATAGCGCCTTTCTCAGTCACTTCAGGATACCCCTGGCGCAGCCTGTAACTGCGCCAGTTGTGTTGTATAACGACCTATAAATAACGCCACCAGAGATGATAAGCGCGAGGTTCTGTTGCATCATCAGCCTCATCTGGCGGCGATGGTTCTTGAGCAAAAAACCATCAAAATGTTTCCCAGTTTGGATCTTGTTCAGTAATACGCAATCGCGGCTGTGCGGGTGGTTGTTCAGTACCAGGGCGGGATTGTGATTGTGGTTTATTCGTTTGCGAGCGGGCAGTCAGACGGAACGCGGAAACCGCTTGCGTTAAACGACTGGCCTGTTCTTCCAGCGCAGCTGCGGCGGCAGCTGATTCCTGCACCAGCGATGCGTTTTGTTGGGTGACGCGATCCATTTCCGACACTGCCAACGCCACTTGATCGATACCGCGACTCTGTTCGTCCGATGCCGAGGCAATCTCGCCCATAATGTCGGTAACACGGGTGACGGCATTGACAATATTAGTCATGGTTTCTCCGGCACTTTCTACCAGCACCGAACCGGTATCAACGCGGGAGGCGGAATCTTCAATCAGCGCTTTGATCTCTTTTGCCGCCTGGGCGCTGCGACTGGCGAGATTACGCACCTCGCCCGCCACCACGGCAAAACCACGCCCCTGCTCCCCTGCTCGGGCGGCTTCAACAGCCGCGTTCAGTGCCAGGATATTGGTCTGGAAAGCAATGCCATCAATAACGCTAATAATGTCGGCAATTTTCTGCGAACTGTCGGCAATTTCGTGCATGGTTTTCACCACACCGTCCACGACTTTGCCACCATGCTGAGCAGTATCGGAGGCACTTTGCGCCAGTTGCGAGGCTTGGCGGGCGTTATCGGCGTTCTGTTTCACTGTTGCTGTGAGCTGTTCCATGCTGGCGGCCGTTTCTTCCAGCGCCGATGCCTGCTGTTCAGTACGGGAGGAAAGATCGGTATTCCCCGCAGCAATCTCACGAGTACCAGCATAGATAGCGTCTGAACCTTCTCGCACATGGTTGACCGTGTCAGTCAGAGAGCGTTGCATATGTGAAACGCTCTGTGCCAGGTCGCCCATTTCACTGCGCCCGGCAATGCTGAGGGTATTCGCCAGATTGCCACCAGCAATTTCCCGGATGTGAGAAATGATCTTCGCTAACGGGTTAAGTAGCATGCGGCGGATGCCGTACCACGCCACCAGCAGAATCAATACCACCACCAGCGCGATAACCGCCAGTTGCCACTGGGCAAATCGGTAATCATCCGCGTTGTCAGTGACGATATCTTGATACCGTTTTTCACTACTGAGGGCGTACTGGGCAAAGGCTTCGCCCATCGCATTTTGCATTCCCTGGGTTGGCTGAGCGAAATAGGCTCCAGTATTGCCATAATCAAGATAATCAATCAGTTCTGTTAATGCTGTGTGATAGTTTTTATATTTTTCGTCGATATTACGACTGGTAGCGACCATTTCAGGTAACGGTGCCATGCTTTTGAATTTTTTATAATGGATTGCAGCCTGGACCAATGTTTTCCTGGCGCTATCAAGTAATTCAACTTTGGCGTTACTTTGTTGATTGGATGAATCCATCATCATCCGCACCGCTGAACGACTCAGATTAATGCGCGTTTGCAGCATTAAATCCCAGGTTGAGGTCAACTCGCTCTGTTGTTCCCGTAATTGATTGGAAACCACAAAACTTTTCTGGCTATGGTGAAGAGAAGAAAAAAACAGACTTCCGGAAATAAGCTGTAACAGTGCGAATACCCCCAGCACCATTACCAACAGCGTGACTACGCGGATACGGTTAATCATAAGGCACCTTCCTGAAAACAAGTTGATTCCGTTATCGGCAGGAAGGAGGGAAACTTTATTTCTGATGCCAGTCATGGCGAAATTAAAATGAAAAACCCGATCCGCAGGGTATCGGGCTCATTTCATTTGAGTACAGCGGGATAAATTATGCGACTTCTGATGCCGTGCTATCCAACAGAGCCATCTCTTCGCTATTCAGCAATTTTTCGATATTAACCAGAATTAGCATGCGATCGCCCAGTGCGCCCAGGCCGGTGAGGTATTCTGTGGAAAGCGTCACAGCAAATTCCGGTGCCGGGCGAATTTGTTCCGTCGTCAACGAAAGAACATCTGAAACGCCATCTACCACAATGCCGACCACCCGCTGCCCAAGATTCAGAACGATAACCACCGTGTTATCGTTGTACTCCACATCTACCTGGCTGAACTTAATACGCAAATCGATAATTGGCACAATCACGCCGCGCAGATTAGTGACGCCTTTGATAAACGCGGGTGTATTGGCAATCCGCGTAACCTGATCGTAGCCACGGATCTCCTGCACTTTCAGAATATCGATGCCGTACTCTTCGTCACCGAGGGTAAATACCAGAAACTCCTGGCCTGACGGTTCGCTGGCCAGCTTTGTTACATTTGTCATACCGGTCATATTTATTCCCTTTTTACTCAATCAGGCGGCGGTATTCGCCATACGTTGTTCGCGGTTTATCGCCTGCAAGGCGGAAACATCAATAATCAGTGCCACGCTGCCGTCGCCAAGAATGGTTGCAGCAGAAATGCCAGGGACTTTGCGATAGTTACTTTCAAGGTTTTTAACCACCACCTGATGTTGACCAATTAACTGATCCACCAGCAAGGCGTAGCGGCGACCGCCACTTTGCAGAATGACAACAATCCCCTCTGTAGCTTCGGTTTTCGCGCCTGCGACGTTGAACACTTTCCACAGTTCGACGATGGGCAGATATTCACCACGCACTTCCAGTACTCGCTCGCCGCCTGCCAGTGGATGGAGATCGGCTTCACGAGGTTGTAGTGACTCCATGACGGCGTTCAGCGGCAGAATGAAAACTTCGTCAGCAACGCGTACCGACATGCCATCGAGGATCGCCAGCGTTAGTGGCAGTAAAATGCGGATTGTGGTGCCAACGCCCTGCTTCGACTGGATTTCAACGTGGCCACCCATCTCCTGGATATTACGTTTAACGACATCCATGCCGACGCCGCGCCCGGAAACATCGGTGACCTGCTCCGCCGTGGAAAAACCAGGGGCGAATATCAACATCGCCACTTCGTCGTCAGTCATATTGTCGCTAACGCTCAGACCTTGTGAGACGGCTTTTGCCAGAATCCGCTCTCGATTAAGCCCCGCGCCATCGTCGGTCACTTCGATGCAGATGTTGCCGCCCTGATGTTCGGCAGACAGGATTAAATTTCCAACGCTATCTTTACCCACAGCGAGTCGTTTTTCTGGCAATTCAATACCATGGTCGAGGCTATTGCGTACCAGGTGGGTCAGAGGATCGATAATGCGTTCTATCAAACTCTTGTCGAGTTCGGTGGAACTGCCCACCAGCGTCAGCTCCACCTGTTTGCCAAGTTTACCCGCCAGGTCGCGCACCAGCCGGGGATAGCGACTAAAGACATATTCCATCGGCATCATGCGAATCGACATCACTGATTCCTGCAAATCGCGGGCGTTACGTTGTAACTGCCCCATGCTGGTAATCAAATCCCCATGATTCACCGGGTCCAGTTCACTGGAGCGCTGGGCCAGCATCGACTGAGTAATCACCAGTTCGCCAACGAGGTTAATCAGCTGATCAACCTTCTCAACCGCCACGCGGATACTGGTAGATTCACTACCGCGCGTCGGTTTTTCCCGTTCCACACGTTCTGCTGGCGCTTGTTCGGCTGCCAGTTTAAGTACCGGTGGCGGGGATATTTTTGGCGCGGATTCTACTGTTTCAAAGGCAATCTGATCGGCCTCAATCACAAAACAGAGCACCGCTTTAATATCATCTTCCGCGATGTCGCCCGGTAATATTGCCGAAAGAGAATCAGCGGCTTTCACCACATCAGTCAACGTTGTCAAATGACACAGCTCTTCTTCCAGGAGATCGACTTCTCCCGCTTTCAGACGCGAAAGTAGAATTCGTCGCGGCGACTCACTGTTACCCTGTTCATCTTGCGGTTCACTTTTGGCAACCACACTTAACCGGGCCATGGCGGGGGTCGATTCGCCTTTCGCTTCTATTGCCAGTTGACGTAAGGCCTGGCAGATATAGTCAAAACTGGCGGCATCCGGCTCTTGCGACTGTTTATAAGCGTCGAGCTGTTCCTGCATGATGTCCTTCGTTTCCAAAAACAGATTGATAATGTCGGTGTTAAGCAGCATTTCACCGCGTCTGGCTTCGTCGAGCAGGTTTTCCATCAGATGCGTGGTTTCCTGCAATACGCTAAAGCCAAAGGTTCCCGCCCCTCCTTTGATAGAGTGGGCCGCACGAAAGATGGCATTCAATTGTTCGGCATCTGGCGCTTCTGGCTGTAAATTCAGCAGATGCTGCTCCATATCGGCCAACAGTTCGTCCGCTTCATCAAAAAATGTCTGATAAAAATCGCTTATATCCATGCTCACGCTGTCACCTCGGTTCGGCTGATGGCATTGTGGAAACACTGACCTGCGGTGTTACCCCAGGTTTTTCCAGGACGCTTACTGGCTCATTCTGGCTTTCGGCGTTTTCATGCAAAATGGCCTGTTCGGCTTGTTTATTCAGTACCAACAGACTGATTCGACGATTAACGGCATCATCCGGGCCGCGATCGCTTAAGCGCATGGTCGCCGCCATGCCGACAACACGTAAAATTTTGCCATCAGCCAGACTTCCCACCATTAGCTCACGGCGCGACGCATTGGCGCGTTCAGTGGAAAGCTCCCAGTTGCTGTAACCTTTCTCACCATTGGCGTAAGGGAAATCATCGGTATGGCCTGAAAGGCTGATACGGTTAGGAATACCGTTCAGCACCGGCGCAATGGCGCGCAGAATGTCGCGCATATAGGGCTCGACATCAGCACTACCGGTTTTAAACATCGGGCGATTCTGGCTATCAATTATCTGGATACGTAAACCTTCCTGTACCAGATCGATTTTGAGATGTGGACGCATCGCCCGTAGTTTCGGGTCTGATTCAATAAGCTGGTCGAGATCGCCACGCAATTTCCGCAGCCGACTTTGCTCCATGCGTTTTTTAAGTTCTTCAATGTTCGGCTGCTTATTCACTTCTCCCTGGCTTTGGGTGAAATCATCACCGCCGCCGGGAATTGGGCTTTCACTATTAGAAATGCGATCGCCGCCCGTAACCGCTGTCGCCAGCGGCGTACGGAAGTATTCCGCAATCTGAATCAGCTCTTTTGGGCTGGAGATGGAGATAAGCCACATCACCAGAAAAAAAGCCATCATCGCGGTCATAAAGTCAGCATAAGCAATCTTCCACGAACCATGTGCTGCGCCGTGGGATTTCGCTTTGCGTCGTTTGACGACAATAATCGGGTGCGCTTGATTCTTCATGCTTCCTCGGTTGTCGTCTGCTGCTGCGGATTTTTCACCGCGCGCACATGCTCTTCCAGTTCAACAAACGACGGACGTTCACTGGAATAGAGCGTTTTGCGACCAAATTCAACGGCGATAGGCGGTGCGTAACCGTTCAGATTAGAAAGCAGTGTGACTTTGACGCACTGCATCATTTTGCTGGTTTCGGCGCTTTTCTGGCGCAAAACACTCGCCAACGGGGAAATAAATCCGTAAGCCAATAAGATACCGAGGAAAGTCCCCACCATCGCATGTGCAATGAGCGCCCCCAACTCGGCGGCAGGACGATCGGCTGATCCTAGTGCGTGCACCACCCCCATTACAGCCGCAACAATACCAAACGCAGGAAGAGAGTCTCCGACCAACGCCAGGCTGTTCGCCGGGACTTCCGCTTCGTTTTCGTGCGTTTCTATCTCTTCGTCCATCAGGGCTTCAATTTCGAAGGTATTCATGTGGCCGCTGATAATCAGGCGCAGATAATCGACGATAAAATCCAGCATAACGGCATCCGCGAGGATGCGCGGATAACTGGCGAAGATCTCGCTCTCTCGTGGATTTTCAATATCGCGTTCCAGTGAGAACATGCCCATTTGCCGCGATTTCGCCATCAGGCGGTAAAGCAGCGCCAACAAATCCATATACATTGCTTTGGTATATTTAGAGCGACGAAACAATAATGGCAGCGCCTTCAGCGTACCTTTGATTGCTTTGCCATTATTGCCGACGATAAACGACCCAATGCCTGCACCGGCAATAATCACCAGTTCAGCGGGTTGATAGAGTGCTCCAAGGCTTCCACCGGTCATCAAATAACCGCCGAAAACTGTACCGAGAACAACCAGGTAACCTAATAAGATAAGCACGACATCATCCTTCCACTGTTGACCATGACAGGATGTTCAGTCGGCAGACGTTACCTTACGGCTGGAGAAAAAAAAGCAGCGGCAATTGCTTACCGCTGCTGGAGTGTTTCGCCACACCGTATGAGTTAAACAGCCTGTATTCTCTGTTCATCCAGCAGTTGAGGGATAATATCGGCAGGGTTCTGAGAAAGTTTACGTCTTTTTACGGCGCGCGATGGCGGTTGACATAAGCTGCAGGCAAAACTGCCGACAGGTTGATGAGCATGGGTGATAAAATTACCGCCGCAGCAGTTGCAACTGGAAAGTTGTAGTAAATCACTTTCGACAAATCGCACCAGAGTCCAGGCGCGGGTTAGCGCCAGCAGTGGTCCGTTTTCGGCTTGTGGGCACTGTTCAAGGTATAAACGATAGGCTTTGATTACCGCATCAACGCCATTACATAGCCCGGTTTTCAGTAAAAACTGCCATGCATTACAGAACATCGACGCATGGACATTTTGTTCCCAGGTCATAAACCAGTCGGTGGAAAACGGCAACATACCTTTCGGCGGCGGGCTTCCGCGCAGCTCTTTATAGAGTTTGATCAGACGTCCGCGACTTAATTGTGTTTCGCTTTCCAGCATCTGCAAACGAGCACCGAGGGTTATCAACTCCATGGCGAGTTGAATATCACGGGCTTCCTGAACAATGCTTTTTTCACTCATGATCAGGCCCTTTTCTTACGTTGTACTTCTTCGGGCTGATTAACATCATTCAACAAACGCGTGGAGAGCATAATACCGGTATGAATTTGCTGGAGATCGTCAACACGGGAATCCTGCGTCAGTTGGTTAACAGTCTGGTGGCTGTCAAAGCGGAATTGACAAATCAGTTGATTGGTTTCGGCCAGTTTAACCATTTGTGGAAGAGTCAGCGTCGCCAGCGTTGTTGCCATTTCTTCATTAATACCGAGACGAAACATGGCGGACGCTTTGTCCTGAACGATCAGACGCTGTGCAAGAAGTAAATATGACAAATTGATGTCATAAATATGTTTCAGCAACTCGGAGGTATGCATTATTCCCACCCAGAAGAACTAACTTTATTTTTTATGCGGTATCACCGCACCCCGTGATGTCGCCGGGAAATCCCGGTAAAAAGTAAATAAAAATGGAATAGTAGCGATCAACGAAAAAACACACAGACATCATAAGAGGTGAAACACGTCTTACACAGAGTGATGCTTTTTACACTTATCTAAGATTTTTCCTAATTCGACGCAACTGTACTCGTCACCACTCATACATACAACGGAGCGGAGCTGCGATTTTCGACAATGTGTGACACGGATCACACAAAACACTCAATTACTTAACATTAATGTATAAGTCATACTTTTGTTTTGCGTATATTTCATTCTGTTAAAAAGTTTTTCAGCTTATCTGTCAGCAAAAATGATGAGAAGGGATAAAATTGAGATGTTGCGCACTGTTAATATAAATCACCGTGAATAACCATATCCCGGATATGGGATAAATATCTATGCTCTCTGTAAATCATTAAAAAAACAGTCAATTAAATAATAAGATTCCATTTAAGAAAAATTAAGGCAGCCATTAACACCAATGTTAACAAGATGTTTTGTTAATATTAACCATTTGTTTAATGAGAGAAATCAATTTATCCACTTCCTCATCATCCCCCGCATGACTACACAGTAACACTACGCAATTGATTAAATATATTTATTAATGACCATGCTAATATTTGCTTTTTTGACCAAGTTGTTATTGCATCTGTACCTCATTCAGGGTAAAGCTGTGATCTCACCTGAAGTTCATAGAATAAGGAGCAGGTTATGAGTTACGCCAATATTCTTGTTGCCGTTGCTGTCTCACCGGAAAGCCAGCAACTGTTAGCAAAAGCGGTATCTATCGCCCGTCCCGTGAATGGGCGTATCAGTTTAATCACCCTCGCGTCCGATCCAGAAATGTACAATCAATTAGCCGCGCCGATGCTTGAGGATTTACGCAGTGTGATGCATGAAGAAACACAAAACTTTCTGGACAAATTAATTCAGGATGCTGGATATCCCGTTGAAGAAAAGTTTATAGCTTACGGAGAGTTGAGCGAACATATTCTGGCGGTATGCCGTAAACATAAATTCGATTTGGTGATTTGTGGTAATCATAATCACAGTTTCTTTTCGCGAGCATCCTGCTCTGCGAAAAGTGTGATTGCTTCAAGTGAGGTTGATGTGCTGTTGGTTC
The DNA here is from genome assembly GCF_005845405.1 of Escherichia sp. E4930. Lineage (NCBI taxonomy): Bacteria > Pseudomonadati > Pseudomonadota > Gammaproteobacteria > Enterobacterales > Enterobacteriaceae > Escherichia > Escherichia sp. E4930. Next base: position 54,267 of record NZ_VCDZ01000007.1, read on the forward strand.
CGCTTAAGGGAGATTAAGCGCAATTACGCCAGCTTTGGAAAGGTCGCAACTTTATCGCGCTGCTGGCTTTCCGCGCTGCGCGGAACTATCAGCTTTAGGTCGCTAATAAAGCACTCCTGCCAGTGGTTAATATCGTTTTTCACGATAATTTCCAACATTTCTGCATGACGGGAAATACGTTCTGCCAGCGACATAGTCAATGCCCGATTCAACGCCGCCGCGACTTCATCACGATCGTATGGGTTAACGATTAACGCTGACGTCAGTTCATTTGCCGCCCCCGCAAATTGTGAAAGCACCAGTACACCGGGATTGGCAGGATCCTGGGCGGCGACATATTCTTTCGCCACCAGATTCATCCCGTCACGCAGCGGCGTCACTAATCCGACATCGGAATAGCGGAAGATTTTCATCAGTAATTTACGGTCGAAATGCTGGTTCAGATAATAAAGCGGTGTCCAGCCTAATTGCCCATATTTTCCGTTAATTCTCCCGGCTTCATTTTCCAGCTGATGACGAATATCCTGATACGCCTGCACATCACCACGCGAGGTTGGCGCTATCTGGGTATAACGTATTTTGCCATGATGCTGCGGATATTTTTCCAGCAAGGCTTCATAGGCAAGAAAACGCTCAGGCAGACCTTTGGAATAATCCAGTCGTTCGACAGAAAAGATATTTTGTACGCTTTTCAGCTCCGCTTTTAATTGCGCCAGTTTGGCCGGCAGCGGTCCGGCAGCCTGTTTGGCTATTTCATCCGGTTCAATACCAATAGGGTAAACTTCGGTGCGAAATGCCTTGCCCCAGGCCGTATGATTGCGCGAACTTCGCGTCGCGACGCGCGTCAGGTTGGAAAGGCAATCCAGAAACGCCAGGCGATCGTTTTCTGTCTGAAACCCCAGCAAATCATAATCACAAAGCTGTTCAAGCAACGTGTTATAAGTCGGCAGCGCGTTGAAAATTTCCGGCGTCGGGAAAGGAATATGCAGGAAGAAACCAATACGATTATTCACGCCACGTTTACGGAGTTCATGCGCAAATGGCAACAGGTGATAATCGTGGATCCAAATAATGTCATCGTCTTCCAGCAACGGCAGTAATTTATCTGCCAGCAATGCATTCACGCGTAAATAACCTTCCCAGGCGGAACGCTGAAATTGCACCAGATCGAGTCGATAATGAAATGCGGGCCAGAGAACAGCATTGGAGAATTGGTTGTAGTATTCGTCGAGATCCTTTTCACTGAGGTTAAAAGAGGCCCAGGTGATATTTCCTTTTTTCACCTTTTTTAGCGGCTGATCTTCATTCCCTGTTTCGCCACTCCAGCCAAACCACAGTCCACCTGCGGCTTTCAGCGCCCCCAGTATACCGACAGCAAGGCCACCGGCACTGGCGGCGTGCTCGTCTGGTGGTGCAATCCGGTTAGATACTACGACTAAACGGCTCATAGTCATCACTCCTGTTATTGTCTCTTTTTAGTTGTTGTAATGCGTTGGTTATCATTTCAAGCCAGCGCCAGACATCCGGCACGCCCGCCAGCCGCCATGATGCCTGAGTTGCGCCTGTGCCAATTTTCACTGACATTCCGCCCAGCCTGTTAACGACCGAGAAGCCAGATTCATCGGTTAAGTCATCGCCTAAAAAAATAGGCTTGCGGCCAATAAAGGGAACTTCCTGCATAAATGCGGCAATCGCGTCCCCTTTGCTGGTGCCTCTCGGTTTTATCTCAACGACACACTTTCCCTGTTGTAACGCCATTTGCGGCCAAATCTGGGTAATGCGCTGCGCTAATGTCAATAAGGCGTCCTCATGCTGCGGTGCCTGACGATAATGCAGCGCAAACGCCATCCCTTTAGCCTCAATCTCCACACCGGGAAGCCTGGCGATAGCCGTATGCAGTTGAACGCTAATATCGCGGGCAATCGCTTCCGGCAAATGAACAATATGCGTTTTACCATTGATGTCACGGCGCTCCGCCCCATGCACACCCGCTAACGGGAAGCGATAAGGTTTCGCCAGTGCGTCAAGCTCTACCATTGAGCGCCCTGATATCAATGCCAATGCACCATCACTTGCGGTTGCCAGCAGCTGGAGTCCTTGCAGAATATTTTCAGGTACGACGACCTGATCGGGATGCGGTTTGATTTCCGCCAGCGTTCCATCGAGATCAAAAAACCAGGCATAATTCGCGGATAGTTCAGGGGGTTCGGTTAACGGTTCTGTCACCCGGTACTCCTCCTTATCTTTTTATTGTTCGCGCAGAACGCGCTTTACAGACATGTAAGTATAGACAGTGTGACGAGGCTCGCCATTGACAAAAAGAACAGCCAACCGTTGTGGCGGTTGGCTGTGGAGGATTTTGGAACTAAATAATTATCGTATAAAGCATCAAACAGTGCGTTTCGCTTTTTGCTTATAACGGTCGAAGATCACCGCAGCCAGCAGGATTAAGCCACGAACAACATACTGTGCGAACGGAGAAATATTAAGCAGGTTCATGGCGTTTTCCACGGTGCCTAAAATTAAGATACCCGCCACTACATATGAGATTTTTCCGATGCCGCCTTTCAGAGAAACGCCACCTAAAACGCAGGCAGAGATAACAATCAACTCATAACCAATAGACGTCATTGGCTGGCCGCTGGTCATACGAGAAGCCAGAATGATCCCGGCAATCGCCGATACCAGACCAGAGAGAACGAAGATAATAATTTTGGTTCGGACTACCGGTACACCCGCGAGACGTGCCGCCTCTTCGTTACCGCCAATTGCCAATGTATTACGACCAAACGTGGTTTTGTTCAGCAGCAAACCAAAGACGACCAGGCAAGCCACAGTGAGCCAGATTGGCGCAGGCAGGCCGAACCAGTTGGCATAACCGAGTGCAAAGAAGCTTTCATCTTCGATGCCCACCGCTTTACCGTCAGAGATAATATACGCCAGACCACGGACAATCTGCATCGTCGCCAGCGTGGTAATCAGGGCGTTGATTTTCAATTTAGCGATAACAAAGCCATTCACCAGGCCGCAGAGAACGCCCAGCAGTAGACCTGCCGCCACGCCAATCCACAAACTTTCGGTCAGGTTAATAACCACCGCAGTGGTTACGCCTGCGCAGGCAATCACCGAGGCAACAGAAAGGTCAAAGTCACCTGAGGCCAGGCAAAACAACATACCGCAAGCCACCATCCCCGACATGGAGATTGCCAGTCCCAGCCCTTTCATATTAATAAAGGTGGCAAAGTTCGGCACGAAGATGGCACAGGCGATAAAAAGCACTGCGAACACCACCAGCATACCGTACTGATCCCAGATACGCCCGAGGCTGAATGACGACTTAGGTGCGCCAGAACCCGATGTAGAAACAGAAGACATCTTATTCTCCTTACTCAGGCAACTGCCTGGCTGACTTTAGGCATAGCAAGGCTTAGTGCCTGACGCTCATCTGCCTGCTCGTGTAGCAATTCACCGGCGATTTCACCTTCCCGCATAACTACGATGCGGTCGGCGACACCAAGGACTTCGGGCAGGTCACTGGAGGCAAACAGTACCGCCACGCCCTGCGCGGCCAGCGCATAAATCACGTTATAAATTTCATGTTTAGCCCCCACATCGATGCCGCGCGTAGGTTCATCAAGCAAAATGACTTTCATCTCTTCGGATAACCAGCGCCCCAAAATGGCTTTTTGCTGATTACCGCCGGAAAGATTCATGATCAATTGCTCTGCACCTGGCGTTTTGATGTTGAGAGAACGAATATGGTGATCGGCATTATTGGCTTCCCAGCCGTTGTTGATCACGCACCCGCCGTGCACATGTTTGCGACGAGCGCTGATGTTGATATTGTCGCGCACCGAGTGCACTGGAATAATGCCCTCCGCTTTGCGATCTTCCGGGCAGAGCATCATGCCAGCGGCAATGGCGTGGCCCGGTTTACGGATATCGATCGGCTGTTGGTCGATATAAACCTGACCAGCGGTAATTTGCGTACCGCCAAACATGCCTTTCATTAATTCGCTGCGCCCTGCCCCCACCAGACCAAACAGACCGACGATTTCGCCACTGCGAACAGCCAGGCTTATTGGCGTACGCACGCCTGGTGCCTTTACCGCATCCAGACGCAAGCGCTCCTCGCCGTAGCTGCGCGGTTGCCAGCCGTAGATATCGCCGATGTCGCGACCAACCATTGCCTGCACCAGCGAGTCATGATCTACCTGCTGCATGTCGGTAAAGGTTTTGACGTAACGACCATCTTTAAAGACAGTGATGGCATCGCTGAGCGCAAAAATTTCTTCCATACGGTGAGAAACGTATAAGATCACCCGCCCCTCTTTTCGCAGTTCACGAATGACGCGAAACAGATTGTCTATTTCACGCGCGGATAAGGAGCTGGTTGGTTCATCAAAAGCGATAATTTTGGCGTTACGTGCCAAAGCTTTGGCAATTTCAACCATCTGCCATTGCCCGATGGAGAGGTATTTCAGCGGCGTATCCGGGTCAATATCCATACCCAGATGTTTGAGCTGTATCCCAGCTTCATAATTCAGCAGTGAACGATTCACGATACCGCCTTTATGAGGAAGCTGGCCGAGATAGATGTTTTCCGCGACGGTCATTTCCGGCACGAGATGCAGTTCCTGGTAAATAATCGCGACACCCGCATTCAGTGCTGCGGTGGTATCGGAAAAGGACATTTCCTGCCCATTAATCACTACAGAACCCGTGGTTGGCGCATAGTTTCCACTAAGGATTTTTAAAAGTGTTGATTTTCCGGCGCCATTTTCACCCATCAATGCATGAACCTGACCGGCATAACAGTCAAAACTGATATCCGTAAGCGCCTTGACGCCTGGAAAGGTTTTACCAATGCCGCGAAATGAGAGATACGGGGTAGACTGTTGCATAACGTCTCCGTGAATCACTGGTCGTTTTACACCCCCTCTGCATAACGCAGAGGGGAATTTTTCCGGCAGATTACTTACCGCCTAAACCTTTTTTCTCCAGTTCTTCTTTAAAGTTGTCACGCGTGATCAGCACCACGTCGGTAACTTCAGTGAATTTTGGCGGTTCAACGTCTTTTGCTACCCAGTTGTAAAGCATTTCGCTGGATTTATAGCCATGAACGTCCGGACTTGGCAGCAGTGAACCATAGAAACCCGTAGCCTGTGCCTTTGACAGTTCGCTCACCGCATCCACACCGTTAATACCGATACCGATAATATCAGCTGCTTTAAAGCCCTGACCTTCCGTCGCGCGAACGCCACCCAGCACGGTGCTGTCGTTCATACCGACGATCAACCAGTGTTTAACTTCAGGATGCTGAACCAGCATAGAGTTGGCGGCATCAAACGCCCCTGGAATGTCGTTAGATTTGGTAGGAACTTGATAAATTTGTTTTTCCGGGAATCCGGCGGCTTTCAGCGCATCCATAGAACCGGTGGTACGACGACGGGCGGTATCCAGTTCGTTGGCAGTAATCGCCATTACGGCGCTTTCTTTCACATCCCAGCCACGTTTCTGCATCTCTTTATACAGTTCCTGGCCCTGACGTTCGCCAATTTTCGTCGCCGCCATCATCACCAATGGAACGGTATCAACCGGCTTACCTTTGGCATTAACAAACTGATCATCCACGGCAATAACTTTCATATCGTAGCCACGCGCTTTCGCCACGATGGCTGCACCCAATTTCGGGTCCGGAGTACAGATAACAAAACCTTTCGCGCCACTGGCTGCCAGGCTATCAATAGCGTTCAGTGTTTTTTCGCCATCAGGTACGGCTATCTTAATAACTTCAAAGCCTAAATCTTTCCCGGCTTTATCGGCAAACTTCCATTCAGTCTGAAACCACGGTTCTTCTGGTTGCTTCACCAGGAAACCGAGTTTCAAATTTTCCGCCATAGCGGATTGTGACATAACGGCAGCCAGACCGATGGCTGCAAGAGCTTTAGTAAATTTGTGCATGGTTATCTCCAGCTTTAGCATCATTTTGTGTAGGGCAAAACCTAAGAACTTTTGTTAATTCAATCGGAAAACAAAGCATTACCTTTGGCGAAAAGATAAGTGACTGTGTTGGCATAGTTTTAGCGAGAAATTAATTCTCCATAGGAGAGCAATATCACACCGCAGAATTACAGTGAAAACGTGCATGAATTTAGCAATAAAAGACATACGGAAGACGTCAATTGTATGACAAATGAGAAATGACTTAGCAGATTAGTCCATAAGATTAGCCTGGAAATCCTTGTGGCATCATTTGATAGCTCTGGCGTGTCTTCTTTTTAATCTAATTTGCTCGGGCAAGAAGCTGCTCATTACAGCTGAATGGTGAATGATGTAAGAAGAATAAAAACTCCAGACAAAATTCCTTTCGCTGTTAATTATCACCACCTTCATTAATGAAGGATAAATCCATAATGCGAGCATCATCGCAAAACTGAAAAAATAACTGAAAATATAAGAACAGCATCATGAAATTGATAAATTCATTTAATATCAATAACATCCAGAAATTCACAACATTGAGAGTTATTGCAAATCAATAACCCTAATCAATGAAATGTAAAAAAATATAAACTTGGTGATTTAAGGATTTTCTTATAATGCTTCAGACGTTATGCTTATTTCAGATCATCGTCAGAATTGACTCCAGGATCACATTTCGGACCCGCAGAAAGGAATTATTCTGCAAACAGTAATTACGGTGTTTTGATTTATCTTGCACCTCTCGTCTTCTGGATATAAGGATATTAGGTATGGCAACCACTGGAATGCTTCTCAAACTCAACACTCAAATGAACCGCGAGTTTTATGCATCCAATCTCTACCTTCACCTGAGCAACTGGTGTTCTGAACAAAGTCTGAATGGCACCGCGACTTTTCTTCGCTCCCAGGCACAAAGTAACGTGACTCAAATGATGCGCATGTTTAACTTCATGAAAAGTGTCGGAGCGACGCCCATCGTTAAAGCCATTGATGTACCTGGAGAAAAACTGAACTCTCTGGAAGAACTCTTCCAAAAAACGTTGGAAGAATATGAGCAGCGTTCAAGCACGCTGGCGCAATTAGCAAATGAAGCTAAAGAATTGAATGATGATTCTACTGTCGATTTTCTGCGCGATCTGGAAAAAGAACAGCAGCACGATGGCCTCTTACTGCAAACCATTCTTGATGAAGTACGCAGTGCGAAACTGGCCGGTATGTGCCCTGTCCAGACCGACCAGCATGTTCTGAATGTCGTGTCGCATCAGATACATTAATAAAATCGGCGCATAAAAAGATGCGCCGAATACAAAAAAGTGGTGAAAACCGCTGCCTCACATTACTGAGGCAGCGGTTTTTTTAATGGGATTCGTTTTGTGGGGTGAACTTTAGCTCAATCAACGCGATGGCTTTTTGAATAGCGCGCATAGTGACTGGGTCAGCAGCAGCCGGATGGTGAGTAAAATCAATATTCTTCAGCTGGCTGGACATTTTTTCACGTACCTCAACAGGCGCGATCACATCGAGCACGTCGAGAATTTGTTTGATCACCAACTGGCAAGCAACAACATCAGAAACCAGTTCCTGATCGGCATTCAGCGGCTGGGACATCCTAAACTCCTGATAGCATTTTGAAAGCCGTTATAGTAGCGGCTTCCCTTCCTCAACGATAGTCACATCAGCCCGCATCAGGGTACAAAAAAACCTGCCGAAGCAGGTTTTTTTGTTATCTGAACATATTGCCAGGCGGTACGTCTTTGAACGTCTTGCAATAATTATTGAACATGCTTTTCAGGATCTTACGCAGTTTCATCGCGCCACTCCGATTATTTGTTATGCAGGTGTTATCGTCTTTACGTTTATAATATGACATTCATCACAAAAATCAATCTTTATGTGATATGCATCACATAAATACCTCTTTAATGTTATAAAAATGATAACCACAAAACCTCTGTGTTCTGCAGAAAGCAAGGAATAGCGCTAATCCGTCGTCTTTTCTGTCCATAGCCTGGCTGTGTCCACAAGTACAATACCTGTTTCTTCTCCCTCTTCAGGCTGTGACATGAAACATCTGATAATTGTTTTTTCACTTTTAACAGTAGCGGGCTGTACCGTAACTCGTCAGGCTCACCTGAGCGATGTTGACGCCACGAGTGGCATTGTCCGCCTCGTTTACAATCAGGCTTTTTTACAACACGCCCGCACTGACAACTATCTCGATCAGGGAATCGCGAACCGCGCATGTCAGCAGGTTGGATTTACCCGCGCCTTTGCGTTTGGGCAACCTGTAAGTAACTGTAGTTTGTTTGCGGGATCATTATGTCTGAATACGCAATTTACACTGTCGTATCAGTGCCGATACTTAACACCCTCGGCTTATCAATAAAGATTTTAATCAGCGAGGGAGGCTTCGCTGGTTAATTAACATCACAAATAGCGTTAATGCGTTTTATTCACATTCGCATTTTTAATTATTGAGTTTAATATTTTACCTTTTGCAAATAATAAAATAACAAATTATAGTGGCGCCACAGCAACAAATATAACCTTTGTGGAGCACTATCATGCTGAAACCAGAAATGATTGAAAAACTTAATGAGCAGATGAACCTGGAACTCTACTCTTCACTGCTTTATCAGCAAATGAGCGCATGGTGCAGCTATCACACCTTCGAAGGTGCTGCCGCGTTTCTGCGTCGCCACGCCCAGGAAGAGATGACGCATATGCAGCGTCTGTTTGATTACCTGACCGATACCGGAAATTTACCGCGAATTAATACCGTTGAATCACCGTTTGCTGAATATTCTTCACTTGATGAATTATTCCAGGAAACCTATAAACACGAACAATTAATTACGCAAAAAATTAACGAACTGGCTCATGCTGCAATGACCAATCAGGACTACCCAACGTTCAATTTCCTGCAATGGTATGTGTCTGAGCAACACGAAGAAGAGAAATTGTTCAAATCTATTATTGATAAATTGAGCCTGGCAGGGAAAAGCGGCGAAGGTCTTTATTTCATCGATAAAGAACTCTCTACCCTCGACACGCAAAACTAATCTTCTCCGGCGGCAGATTACCTGCCGCCGTTTCAGATCAGTGACGACAAATCTTACTTTTATCGGTTGAGAACCCTTCTTCGCAGGGAATAAATTTGCCTTTTGCCGCCAGAAAAGCCACCAACTCTCCCGCAGTCATCCCTTCAGCCGAGCAAGTATGAAAACGTGTCTGATCACCAAAACGCGCTTTGATCGCCGCTTCCAGGCTGGCGTGCGTATATTGCTCACCTGATTCAATCATCATATTTAACACTTCATGACCGTGAATCGATTCCATCGTTCCTCCTCAAGAAAAGCATAGCGTAACGATCCCCGCGCCTTATGGCTTTGCGCCAGCTCAGTTCTGAATGCATTTATCGTACATTTTTATTTACACTAGATGTAACGTCGATTTGACGAAGTTTGGATAATGCCTTAACCTGCGCCGCAGATATCACTCATAAAGATCGTCAGGACAGAAGAAAGCGTGAAAAACAGAACTCTGGGAAGTGTTTTTATCGTGGCGGGAACCACAATTGGCGCAGGTATGCTGGCAATGCCGCTGGCAGCGGCTGGCGTCGGTTTTACCGTCACTCTGACATTGTTAATTGGCCTGTGGGCCTTGATGTGTTACACCGCGCTGTTACTGCTGGAAGTGTATCAGCATGTCCCTGCAGATACCGGCTTAGGCACGCTGGCAAAACGCTATCTGGGCCGCTACGGTCAGTGGCTGACCGGCTTCAGTATGATGTTTTTAATGTATGCCCTGACCGCAGCATATATCAGCGGTGCCGGCGAATTGCTTGCCTCCAGCATCAGCGACTGGACAGGCATTTCAATGACCACAACCGCTGGTGTGCTGTTGTTTACTTTTGTTGCCGGTGGTGTGGTTTGTGTTGGGACGTCGCTGGTCGATTTGTTTAACCGTTTTTTGTTCAGCACCAAGATTATTTTCCTGGTGCTAATGCTGGTATTGCTGCTACCACATATTCATAAAATCAATCTGCTAACGCTGCCACTGCAACAGGGTCTGGCATTGTCTGCAATTCCGGTGATTTTTACCTCGTTTGGTTTTCACGGTAGCGTACCGAGCATCGTCAGCTATATGGATGGCAACATTCGTAAATTGCGCTGGGTGTTTATTACCGGTAGCGCGATCCCTCTGGTGGCATATATTTTCTGGCAACTGGCGACACTGGGCAGCATTGACTCAACAACCTTTATGGGACTGCTGGCGAATCATGCTGGATTAAATGGGCTGTTACAGGCATTACGCGAAGTGGTGGCCTCGCCGCATGTCGAGTTGGCAGTGCATTTATTCGCTGATTTAGCCCTCGCCACATCTTTCCTTGGCGTAGCGTTAGGCTTATTTGATTATCTGGCGGATTTGTTTCAGCGTTCCAATACCGTTGGTGGAAGACTGCAAACCGGTGTAATTACCTTTCTGCCGCCACTGGCGTTTGCGCTGTTTTATCCACGTGGTTTTGTAATGGCGCTCGGGTATGCTGGCGTAGCGCTGGCAGTATTGGCGTTGATAATTCCTTCACTGCTGACCTGGCAGAGCAGGAAGCATAATCCACAAGCAAGCTATCGGGTGAAAGGTGGACGTCCCGCACTGGTGTTGGTGTTTATCTGTGGCATTGGCGTGATTGGCGTGCAATTTTTGATTGCGGCAGGATTGTTGCCAGAAGTGGGATGAATGCTTTGCCGTGTATTTGGGCATAGTCCAGATTTTTGTCCACATCCTTATCAGGCCCATAAAACATGGGTGCCAGAGTTAATTCTGACACCCAATATAGCCTCTTAATGCAGGCAGCACTGCTTATATTTCTTGCCACTACCACATGGGCAAGGGTCGTTACGACCAGGTTTTTCTTCAGCTTTAATCGGTTGCTGAACAGCTTTTTCCTGAGGATGCGTCATCCAGTAAGCATGCAAATCAAGCGCCGCCAGTCGAATGGCATCCACGCTTTCTTCAAACGCTTCTGGCGACATCTTCTCTACCCGCTCGAAGTTTTCCTCAGTACCGTGCAGCGCAATCGCTTCAAGCGCCGGTTTTAATGAGTCAGGCAATGCTGACCAGTCAGAAAGCGCAACGCCACGCATATAGCCAAAGCACCACTCTTCGACAATCGTCAGCTCCCTACCGTCAACTTCTCGTAGACCAAATAACGGTTCAAACTGCTCAGGAAACTCGTTGAGTCGCTCTGCAGTATCGGCCATATGTTGAAACGCCAGGTTCATAAAGCGCGTCATCTCTTTCTCTGACGCCCAGCGCGGCACATAATCCGCCCCACCCCACACAGCAACCAGCCACTGTTCTGGTTCAATTTCTTGCGGAGAACTCAACACCGCCGTCAACAAACCGTCCAGCTCTGCCACATCAAGGATGGCGTGGTCTGTGTTGTATTTGGTCAAGATATCATCCAGCCATTCCAACTCACTTTCGTTTAACGGTCCAGTTTTCATACGCTTTTCCTTGTGGATCTCGACTCGCCAGCGCCTATATTACATGTCGGTCTGGCATAGAGATACTTTTCGAGTGGATTACCCGGAGATTAAAAATCAGAGAGGGTGTAACGACAAGTTGCACATACAAAAAAACCACCCGAAGGTGGTTTCACGACACTGCTTATTGCTTTGATTTTATTCTTATCTTTCCCATGGTACCCGGAGCGGGACTTGAACCCGCACAGCGCGAACGCCGAGGGATTTTAAATCCCTTGTGTCTACCGATTCCACCATCCGGGCTCGGGAAAAATTGGAGGCGCGTTCCGGAGTCGAACCGGACTAGACGGATTTGCAATCCGCTACATAACCGCTTTGTTAACGCGCCAAATTCTTCAGGCTTTTCAGCCAGACACCCGCTTAATGCCGATGCCTTTTAAACTGGAGCGGGAAACGAGACTCGAACTCGCGACCCCGACCTTGGCAAGGTCGTGCTCTACCAACTGAGCTATTCCCGCAATCATCAAGCAATCAGCTAATCACTTGATTTTATTATCATCTGGCAATCAGTGCCGCCGTTCGATGCGTTGCATTCTACTTACCTGACGCGTTGAGTCAACGATATTTTTCACCACTTTTGATCGTTTGCTGAAATTTGCGTCGAAACGATCACTGATCAAGCAAATCCGCGCGTGCAGCGCTCAAATATTGCAACATTGACCAGAGTGTCAGCACCGCAGCCACAAAGAAAAGGGCAATACCGGCGTACTCAACCCAAATATTCGGGCGCCACAGCAACCAGGCCAGCGCGACCATCTGGGCAGTCGTTTTGACTTTACCAATCCAGGATACGGCCACACTGCTACGTTTACCGAGTTCAGCCATCCATTCACGCAGAGCAGAAATGATAATTTCACGGGCAATCATCGTTGCCGCCGGTAAGGTCACCCACCAGCTATGATAATGCTCGGTTACCAGCACCATGGCGATGGCGACAAGCACTTTGTCTGCTACTGGATCAAGGAAGGCACCAAAACGGGTACTCTGGTTCCAGCGACGCGCCAGAAAACCATCGAACCAGTCAGTCACCGCCGCGACGCAGAAAATGAGCGCGGCAGCAAACGGCGACCAGGTAACAGGTAGATAAAAAACCAATACAAAGAATGGGATAAGGATGACACGGAACAGTGTGAGCAACGTAGGGATATTAAATTGCATAATGACGGGTAACTATCTGTTGTCAGTAAGATTACCCCTATGTTGCTACAGAGACATCAATGTTTCAACGACCAGAAGATCTTTTCTGCCAGACCTTGCGAAATACCCGGCACTTTTGCAATTTCTTCGACGCTGGCGTTACGTAAACCTTGCAAACCGCCCATATATTTCAACAACATTTGCCGACGTTTTGGCCCGACGCCTTCAATGGTTTCCAGGGTGCTGGTATTTTTAACCTTCGCCCGTTTTTTGCGATGTCCGCCAATCGCATGATCGTGTGATTCATCGCGAATATGCTGGATGACGTGTAACGCAGGCGAATCTGGCGGTAAGCTAAAGCCCTCTCCTTCCGGCTCGAAGAACAATGTTTCCAGCCCAGCCTTACGGTCAGCCCCTTTGGCAACGCCAAGTAACAACGGATGGTTTTTATCCCAGGGGACGTCCAGCTCGGCGAAGACATTTTTCGCCTGCGCAAGTTGTCCTTTGCCACCATCAATCAGGATCACGTCCGGAATCTTACTGTCATCGATGGCTTTACCATAACGCCGACGCAACACCTGATTCATCGCCGCATAATCATCGCCCGGCGTAATGCCATTGATGTTATAGCGCCGATACTCCGCACGCAGTGGGCCATTAGCATCAAACACCACGCACGAGGCAACGGTTTGTTCGCCCATCGTATGGCTGATATCGAAACATTCCATCCGTTTCACTTCCGGCAATTTCAACACGCTGGCAAGCGCTGTCAGTCGCTGATGAACGGTTGATTGCTGCGAAAGTTTGGTGGTTAACGCTGTTGCTGCATTCGTCCGCGCCAGTTTCAGGTAACGCGCCCTGTCGCCACGCGGTTTGGTCTGAATGTTTATCTTGCGCCCCGCCAGTTCTGATAATGAATCGGCGAGCAGCGTTTTATCGCTAAGATTAAAATCGAGCAGGATCTCTCCCGGGAGAGTGCGCATCTGGCTGCCCTGTAAATAGAACTGACCAACAAAGGTTTCCACGACTTCGCCCAGTTCCGTACCGCCCGGCACCTTGGGGAAATAGCTACGGCTACCGAGCACTTTGCCCTGACGAATAAACAAAACATGGACACATGCCATGCCAGCATCGAACGCCACGCCAATAACATCAAGGTCGTCGCCCGTATTAGAGACAAATTGTTTTTCGGTGACGCGTCGCACCGCCTGAATTTGGTCGCGAATACGTGCCGCCTCTTCAAACTCCAGATTCTGGCTGGCTGTTTCCATGCGGCTAATCAGTTGCTTAAGCACCTGATCGTCTTTACCCGATAAAAACAGGCGCACATATTCAACCTGCTGGGCATACTCTTCTTCGCTAACCAACCCGGCCACGCACGGCCCAAGACAGCGCCCGATCTGGTATTGCAGACATGGACGCGAGCGATTGCGATAAACGCTATTTTCGCACTGGCGAATGGGAAAAATCTTTTGCAACAACGCCAGAGTTTCACGCACCGCATAACCATTCGGGAACGGGCCGAAATACTCTCCCTTGGCGTGCTTCGCACCGCGATGCATCGCCAGACGTGGATGTGTATCGCCACTGAGGAAAATAAAGGGGTAAGATTTGTCGTCGCGTAACAAAACGTTGTAACGCGGCTGATAGAGTTTGATGTAGTTGTGTTCCAGCAATAATGCTTCGGTTTCAGTATGAGTCACCGTGACATCGATTTGCTGGATCTGGGCGACCAACGCTTCCGTTTTGCGCGAAGCGAGATTGCTACGGAAATAGCTTGAAAGCCGTTTTTTCAGGTCTTTCGCTTTACCGACATAAATAACCGTACCACCAGCATCATACATGCGATATACGCCCGGCTGGCTGGTGACGGTTTTTAAAAACGCTTTTGCGTCAAACTGAACACTCACTGACTTGTTAACGTCTCCGCATTACACAGACCATGGCGAATAGCCAGGTGAGTCAGCTCAACATCGCCATGAATGTTTAATTTACTGAACATACGGTAGCGATAGCTGTTCACCGTTTTCGGGCTGAGATTAAGCTGTTCTGAAATCTCATTGACCTTCTGGCCTTTGGTAATCATCAGCATAATCTGCAATTCGCGTTCAGACAAACTGGCAAATGGGCTTTCTGTTTTTTCTGGTTCGATCTGGCTTAACGCCATTTGTTGCGCAATGTCAGAAGCAATATAACGCTGCCCAGAATAGACAGAACGAATCGCGCTCACCACCTCCTGCGGGGCCGCACCTTTGCTTAGATAGCCCGCAGCGCCAGCCTGCATGACTTTTGCTGGTAAAGGGTTTTCGGTGTGAACCGTAAGCATGATGATTTTGACATCTGCGGTTGAACGGGCGATTTTACGCGTCGCCTCAAGGCCGCCAATGCCAGGCATACTCATGTCCATTAGCACCACGTCGACGGAATTTGCCCGGCACCACTTAACGGCATCTTCACCACAGGAAGCCTCACCAACGACTTTAATACCCTTTATATCTTCCAGAATGCGTCGTATCCCTGCGCGCACCAGTTCGTGGTCATCAACAAGTAGAACGTTGATCAAAGGAATATCTCCAGAAATAGGGATAACGCTACTGATAGTTAGTCATCCGTATATTAGCGGGTTTTATTGCAACTTTGAAACGTTAAAAATGGTGGGTATTCGATTTTTCTCTCATTTTTGATAATTCAATTGTCCGCAGTTATGGTCACGTCCGTCACCAAAAAGCTTCCGCAGCGTTGTAACCTGCCGGTTAGACTGAAATGTGACAAAAATTGACTTCATTCAGCACAAATGAAAAATCATCAGCATGAATATGTAACATTAATTAACTCAATAAATACGCACAAAAAACATTCATGATATAAATATTTATTAACCACTATATTAACTAATTTAATATCAATGATGATTCAGTGAGCAAAAAACAACCACTGCTATTTTTAGCAAAGCTTATGGTATACTCCGCCGCCTTAACATTTTTTACTGCAAATTTTCATTGCAACATGACGAGGAAAATAAATGAGTACGCCTGATTTTTCTACTGCCGAGAATAATCAAGAACTGGCAAATGAAGTCTCCTGCCTGAAAGCGATGCTGACGCTGATGCTGCAGGCGATGGGACAAGCTGACGCGGGCCGCGTGATGTTAAAGATGGAAAAACAGCTTGCGCTGATCGAAGACGAAACCCAGGCTGCGGTATTTTCCAAAACGGTTAAGCAAATTAAACAGGCCTACCGTCAGTAATATAAAACCGGCTGAAAGCACACCTTTCAGCCGGTTTTACACCTGGCACGCAGAATGTAATAGAGGTCATATTAAGCCAGTTGCGGCGGCGTAACAGGCAACCTGGGTCTTATTCGGCGCGTTGATTTTTTTCTGCATGTTTTTCTGATGAAAATTAACCGTGTTCTCGGAGATTGACAAGATCATCGCAATCTCTGCCGATGTCTTACCTTCCGCGGTCCATTTCAAAATTTCCTTTTCCCGCTTACTGAAATTCATCTCCGGCGTCATCACTATTTGATCATTTAAACGCATCAGCGCCATCAGACTTTCGCGCACCAGTAGCTGCATTTTTAATTGCAGCTCATCACTAAGAACGGGTATTTCGCGCGTACTGCTACGAGAAAATGACAAAAATCCCAACGCCCGGTTCGGTAGCATTAAATACTGAGTAACTCCCCTGCGTAAACCATGTGCACGCGCAGCCTCCCATAATGGCTGGGCTTCACTGAATAAGTCATCATTCCACAATAAATGGCCCTGGCTGAAGTTTTCAGGGTTGAGCACGGGATCAATAGCGAGAAAGTTTTTTGCCTGATAATAACTAACCCACGACTCAGGGTAATTGGTGTAGAAAGCCACTTTGGGTCGCGTGAATGGCACCGGGTGGCGAACACATAACGAATAGTAATCGTACTCAAGCTGCTGAGCCTGAAGCTCTATTTCATGGTAGACCTCTTCTGCGGCCTCCATCCTCTGAAAGCGCGACAGCATTGTGCGACGCCAGCTAAAAAAATCCGTATCCTGCATAGTAAACCGCAATGCCCCTGAGAGTGAGTATCATTTATACTGAAAACTCAAGCTATCACATAAATAAGATTTATATATAATTTATATTATTCAGATAATGAATTACTTTTGCAAGACATCGCATTCTCTTATGTTATTAATGAGTTATGCTGATTTATTGACCGTTTATTGAGTCTTCAGAAGAGTGGTTCGCCCCGGTCACTAACTCACCGGGGCTGATTTTTTCTTATTATTGCAGTAGAAACTTCTCGAGAAACTGGCGGGTACGGGGCTGCTGTGGATTGGCAAATAACGCTTTCGCCGATCCCTGCTCTACTATCCGCCCCTGGTCCATAAAGATCGCGCGGTCAGCAACATCTCGGGCAAAGCTCATTTCGTGTGTCACAATCACCATTGTGCGCTTTTCCTGCGCCAGCTGGCGGATAGTATTCAGGACTTCGCCCACCAACTCTGGGTCCAGTGCCGAGGTTGGCTCATCAAACAAAATCACCTCGGGGCGCATCGCCAGCGCTCGGGCAATCGCCACACGTTGCTGTTGACCGCCAGATAAACGACGTGGATAGCTGGTTTCTTTGCCTGCAAGGCCAACTTTCGCCAACAACTCACGTGCGCGCGCCGTGGCTTCCTCTTTAGGTTCACCTTTGACAATCACCGGCCCTTCAATAATGTTTTCCAGCACCGTACGATGCGGAAACAAATTAAAGTTCTGGAAAACAAAACCAACGTGCTGGCGCAACTGACGAATCAGGGATTTTTGCTGACTTAACGAACGCGCGGTATCAATGGTGATATCCCCGACGGTAATCGTCCCCGCTTCCGGTTGTTCCAGCAAATTTATGCTGCGTAGCAACGTGGTTTTCCCGGAGCCGCTTGGACCTATAATCGCCACTACTTCGCCGGTTTTAACCTCCAGATCTATGCCATGCAGCACCGTCTGACCGTGGAATTTTTTCACCAGGTTTTTAACGTCAATGGCACTCATTTTGGATCCCTCTCCTGGCGATTAAGTTGATTCTCAAAATGGTTCTGCAAAGTCGATAACACCGTCGCCATAATCCAGTAGATGAGCGAAGCCGCCAGATACATGGTGAAAACTTCCAGTGTGCGCGAAGTAATCAACTGCGCCTGACGGAACAACTCTGGTACCTGAATCGTCGCAGCCAGAGAAGTATCTTTTACCAGGCTGATAAAACTGTTCGACAGCGGCGGCAGTGCTACCCGCGCGGCCTGTGGCAAAATAGCACGACGCATAGTTTGCCACGGCGTCATGCCGATACTGGCAGCCGCCTCCCACTGACCTTTATCAATGGACGAAATCGCTGCCCGCAGCGTTTCGGCTGCATAGGCGGCGGTGTTCAGTGACAGGCCAATCATCGCTGACGGAATCGGGTCTAATTCAATACCAAACTGCGGTAAACCGTAGTAGATCATAAACAGCTGTGCGATGAGTGGCGTACCACGGAAGATGGAGATATAAAAACGCGCCAGCCAGCGCACAGGCCAGACGGGCGACAAGCGCATCAGCGCGAGAATAAATCCCAGCAGTAAGCCAAAAAACATGCCGCCGATGCTGAGTTGCAGCGTATACCCTGCCCCTTTCAACAGGAACGGCAGAGAATCAATAACCAGTTGTATACTTTCTTGCATGAGCATTTCCGGCGCTAAACGTGGGGATGATAGGCGAACAGTGCAGGCGCGCCCCCGGTATGAATAAACAGAATCGGCCCTTCATCTTTGAAGCGTTTCTGACTTATACCATCAATCAGCCCCGCCATCGCTTTTCCGGTATACACGGGATCAAGCAGAATGCCTTCCAGACGCGCCAGCAGTTTCACCGCCTCCATGCCTTCGTCATTCGGCACACCGTAGCCAGGCGCAAAATAGTCATCCCAGAGTAAAATTTCCGCTGAGGCAGTCAGCTCCAGTTCTTTCGCGATCGCCTGTTGTAGGCTAACCACTTTCGGCAACTGGTCAGCAACAGAACGTGAAACAGTCACGCCAATCAGTTCTGTTTCAGGCATCAGTTGTTCCAGCCCTACAGCAAGCCCGGCGTGAGTTCCGGCACTGCCTGATGCCACCACCACCGACGATATATTAACCGCCCCTTCACACTGCTGGGCGATTTCCAGCGCACTCTCCACATAGCCCAACGCACCTAAAGCATTGGAGCCGCCAACCGGAATGACGTATGGGCGAAAGCCTTGCGCTTCGACGCGAGTCGCTAACTCTTCCAGTTGGGCATCAGGATTGGTCAGCGCATCGCACATTTCAATCTGAGTATTGAACAGATCCAGCAACAAGCGGTTGCCGTTGGTTAAATAGTTTTCTGCGGCAGTGCCAATGGGATTTTCCAGCAGCGCCACGCAATGCAGACCAAGTTTTGCGGCCACTGCGGCAGTCTGGCGCACATGGTTAGACTGAATCGCTCCGGCTGTAATCAGTGTGTCGGCACCTTCGCGCAAGGCGTCTGCTGCGAGAAATTCCAGTTTGCGTAACTTATTTCCGCCCATTGCCAACGGGGTGACGTCATCCCGTTTGATGAAAATGTCCCGCCCGAGATAATCAGAAAAACGTGGCAGATATTCGAGCGGTGTCGGTGCGCCGATAAACTCCAGCCGTGGAAAACGAGTTAAATTATGCAGTGGCATAAAAGCCTCCGATGTGTGTTGTTGTGATCTTGTTATTATGCACGCAGGAAACGTATAAATAAAAAATGCGCCGATTAAAGCGCCCTTTTTTGTCATTATGCCCCGCCCAGAATAGCGTTGACACGTTCCTGGCTGTGAGTTCAACCGAGGGATGCAACACACTGGTTGAACCGATCTGCGGATGATTCATAGTTTAGCGTTTTTCTCAGTCTTTCGTTGAGCATATGGCAACTGTAGTACTCTTGGATTCCGGGCGATAGCAGGTAGTGTGTTAATAGAATCAGATTTGTGGTCCCGTGATACTGTTGAATGTCCGATGGGTCATCAGGAACGTAACGGTGTAAAGGCTGCTTATGTCCATAAAGCAGAAAATCTGATGTCCCCTGGTTACGGGGATAACTTCTCCTGGCATCTTAGGTTGATCAAGCCTGGTTATCCATACCCATTCATTAATAAGGAAACCATTATCTTTATATTAATTATTATTTATATCCATGTCTGTTTTTAGGATAAAAATATTATATTCCATGACGGTATTTTCAGGCACTTTTCTTATAAAAAAGCAGAGAAACACTCACTATCTAAAATTATGCCGACCAATAAACAAACTAACATCCAGAAAACATTACAATTTCAAATTACTCGCCAAAAAAATCAACCTGATTGCTTGAGATGGATTTTTTCTGTTTATTTGCAATAATGCTCGCATCGATCATTTGTATGATGATTAGATAATACATATTATTTCTCAATGGCATTTACACAGCCAAAACATTTAACCCACCATTCTTAAACAAGAAATTGGAGCTTTTGTGAAAATCAAAATTAATAAAAAAGAAAAGTTTTATGTATATATAAAAAACAGAAAAACATTCGGCGTAACGCAAGAGGGAATGAAGACAACATTACTATTCAGTCTTATATCTGCCACTCTGGCCACTCTGGCCATTCAGCCTGCTTTGGGAGCCAAAATGGAAGTTACTCTTTCTGAAGGAAACCCTGCAGAAATATCTGAAAATATCATTGGTGCTGATGGCGTGCGTCACCCCCCGGGTAATGATGATGGGGAAGCTGGTGAAGATGCTCTCATTGTTAATGTTGTACCTGGTTCGTTACAGGATGAAAATATCCTGACAATTAACAGCGGTACTAGCATTAGTGGCGGTGAAGGCGGATGGGCTGGTGATGATGATCTTACTAAGATGGGATCGGCAGGAGGCCAGGGCGGTACAGCCATTACTGGAAATAATTTTACTCTTGTTAATTCTGGTGATATTTCCGGTGGTAAGGGTGGTTGGGGAGGTTATGGTAATGGCGGGGGCGATGGAGGTGAAGCGGGTACCGCTATTTCCGGAGATGATCTTACCATTACGAACAACGGAAGCATTAAGGGTGGCAATGGCGGAATGCCTGGAGCCAGTGGTTATGGCGATGAGAGCGGTGGTTTAACGGGGACTCCTGCTGTTGGTGGGACTGCCATATCTGGCAATAATCTTCAAATAAGCAATAACGGAAACATCACTGCCGGGCAAGGTAGTAGTGGTGCCTGGTGGGCGGTATGGGGGTCTTCTGCCGGCACAGGAGGGAATGGAGGCACGGCAATATCCGGAAATAATATGGTGATAACAAATAATAATCACATCACAGGTGGCCAGGGGGGGGATGGTGCTCGCGGTGGTGAAGGTAGTCTCGAATTTTCTACCGATCCGAATATTAATGGGAGTACCGGTGGTAGTGGTGGTATTGGAGGGTCTGCTATATATGGTAATAATATTAAGATAAATAATACGGGAGATATAACTGGCGGACAGGGGGGCACTGGTGGTGAAGGTGGTAGTGGTTATACAGAATATGATCCCACTGATTCAGTGCCTCTTGGCACTGGTGGTACTGGTGGTATTGGTGGCACCGGGGGGATTGCCATATCTGGAAATAATATGGAAATAAATAATTATGGAAATATTATTGGTGGCACTGGTGGTGATGGTGGTTATGGTGGCGACCCCGGTGAAAATATGCATTCTGAAAATACTGGTAACGGTGGTAATGGTGGCGACGGAGGTAATGGTGGTACTGCTATATCCGGGAGTGATATTACGATAAATAATCATGGCAGGATATTGCCTGGTAGTGGCGGAAATGAAGGTCACGGTGATTTCCACGGTGGGATATATGGTAACAGAGGGCAAGATTGTGATACCGCAATATCTCTGAATGGTGGAACTAACTCGTTGAATCTCTTCGCTGGTTCTGTCATTCAAGGTGATATTGTTTTGAATAATGTTGAAAATAGTGCTGATGGTAATTCTCTGTCCATTACAAATAAAGACTCCGCCAGCTCTGAGATAAAAGGCAATCTGAGTGCGGGTACAGGTACACATGTTTCCGTTTCGGGAGCTGATGTCACCTTTAGCGGAAGTTCGGTATTTGACAGAGATTCATCGCTGAATATGAGTACAGGTTCCAGTCATTTAACTGCCAACAATATCCAGTTCAATAACGGTGCAGTGCTTAATGTTGATACTGCCATGACAATATGGAAGCAAAATGAGTACGGCTTGTTGACGACCTCCGACGGCATAACAGGGCTCTCTGAAAATAATATTTATCAGCATAACAATCTACTGAGTGATGGTGCTGAAGACTATGTTTTAACATCACTTAGTGGTAACGGGCAGACAGTAAAAGAGGTGAGTTCTTCCCTGAAGTGGAATGACCCCTCAGGAAATGGATATGGCTCGTTTGATCTAAGGAGAGGCGCGGTGTTAGAGCTGAAGGTGCGACTTGCAGATAACAATGCTGTTCAGTTATCTCATGACTGGGATGGAAAAACGCTGACCAAAGCCGGCGAAGGAACACTGATTCTGTCTTCCAAAAACACTTACACGGGTGTAACAGACATCCGCGGCGGCAATGTTCGCATGAACAGCAACAGTGCACTGGGGCAGACCAGCGAGATTCGTCTGGCAGACGACACCATGCTGGACATGAACGGTCACAGCCAGACCGCAGGTAAACTGAACAGCGCAGCAGGTTCCATACTGAACATTAATGGCGGTAATCTGACCCTCACAGGTGGAGGCCTGTCTGCAGGTACCCTCATCGGCTCTGGCTCCCTGAACCTCAGCGGTGGCGTGTTCGATATTACTGGTGCCAGCCGCGCCCTGAATGCCACCATTGCTATCGCAGATAAGGCAATGGTGAAGGTGCTTAATACTGACGGACTGGGAGCAGGCTCGGTTAACACTGTCGGCACACTGATTCTGGGCAAGGCTGATGCACCTGTCATGCTTGCTAACAGCCAGGTCACCATCGCTCAGCAGGGGACACTCTCCGGCTCTGGTGGTGTCGCCGGGAACGTAACCAACAGCGGTACCCTTGACCTGAGAGCTGATGCACCAGGTAATGTACTGACGATCGGAGGTAACTATACCGGTAATAATGGCATACTGCTCATGAACACCGCTCTGGGAAATGACAGCTCCGCAACAGACAAACTGGTTATTAAAGGCGATGCTTCCAGTCAGACCCGAGTGGTTGTTATAAATGCAGGTGGTACCGGAGCACAGACACTGAACGGTATTGAGTTGATTCATGTCGACGGAAATGCTGACAGTGCTGCATTTATTCAGGCCGGGCGTATTGCCGCTGGGGCTTATGACTACACGCTGGGACGTGGTCAGGGAAGCAACCGTGATAACTGGTATCTGACCAGTGGTAAAAACACTCCGTTCCTGCTGCGCGCTCTGAAAGCAATGCAACCCCCTGCCCCTGAACCTGCTCCGGGTGGTCATGACAACGACCTGCGCCCGGAAGCTGGCTCCTACACGGCGAACATGGCTGCCGCAAACACCATGTTCGTATCCCGTCTTCATGAACGCCAGGGGCCGATGCATTACACCGATGTGATTACCGGTGAGCAGAAAGAAACCAGCATGTGGATGCGCCATGAAGGGGGACACAACCGCTGGCGTGACGGTACAGGTCAACTGAAAACACAGGGTAACCGTTACGTCCTGCAGATGGGCGGTGACCTGGCCCAGTGGAGCCGGAACAGATCTGACCGCTGGCATCTGGGGGTTATGGCTGGTTACGGTAATGACCATAACAATACAGATTCTGTACGTACCGGATACAGTTCAAAAGGCAGTGTGAAAGGATACAACACAGGTCTGTATGCCACCTGGTATGCTAATGATGAGACACATAGCGGGGCTTATCTGGATAGCTGGGCACAGTACAGTTGGTTCGATAACGATGTGAAAGGTGACGGACTGCCGGGGGAATCCTGGAAATCAAAAGGTCTGACAGCCTCACTGGAAACCGGTTATGCCTGGAAAGCCGGTGAGTTTACCGGCAGCCATGGCAGTCTGAACGAATGGTATGTCCAGCCTCAGGCTCAGGTTATCTGGATGGGCGTAAAAGCTGATGAGCACCGCGAACGCAATGGTACCCGTGTTGAAAGCACCGGTGACGGTAACGTCGGTACCCGTCTGGGCGTGAAGACCTGGATTAAGGGACACAACAGAATGAATGACGGCAAATCCCATGAGTTCCGTCCGTTCGTTGAGGTGAACTGGCTGCACAACACCCGTGATTTTGGCACTCGCATGAACGGTGTGACGGTACATCAGGACGGCGCCAGCAATATCGGAGAAGTAAAAACCGGTGTTGAGGGGCAGATAAATGACCATCTGAACCTGTGGGGCAATGTGGGTGTACAACTCGGTGACGAGGGATACAGCGACGCCTCTGCCATGCTGGGTATGAAGTATACATTCTGAACCGGGTAGCTCTTTATCAGTCAGTGCATGAGAGAAACGGGATAACCTGCTCAATGACCGTTGGTTATGACTGCGACCAGAATGCGCTGGCTGAACGAATAAACGGGCTCCTGAAAAACTCGCGTCCTGCAGGCCCGGAAAATAGTAAAAAATCCGTGGCAATTTATAACCATGAGCGGCCACACCTGGCACTGAAATACAAAACGCCCGATGAAGTTCATCAGGCGTTTTACAGACAGAAATCTGTCAACTTATAGCAGGGCCCGTCAATACGTTGATTACTTGGTCACATCAGCACCAAACCATTTTTCGGAAAGGGCTTGCAAGGTTCCATCTTTTTGCATTTCTGCAATGGCATCGTTGACTGCTTTCAGCAAGTCTTCGTTACCTTTACGCAGCGCGACACCTGACTCCTGGCGGGAGAAGGCTTCGCCAGTTACTGCCAGCGTATCATTGGTTTTCTTCACCAAATCCAGCGCCGCCAGACGGTCAACCAGGATGGCATCAATACGGCCTACGCGCAGATCCTGGTACTTGGTCGGGTCGTCATCATAGGTGCGCACATCAACACCCTGAACATTCTGACGCAGCCACTCTTCATAGTTGGTGCCTAAACCAACACCAACTTTTTTACCTTTCAGGTCGTCTGCGGTTTTTATTGTGCCTTCATTACCTTTTTTCACCAGCGCCTGAATACCGGAAATGGTGTATGGGGTAGAAAAGTCGTATTTTTTCTTGCGTTCATCAGAAATGGTGACCTGGTTAATCACCACATCGATGCGTTTAGAATCCAGTGACGCCAGCATCCCGTCCCATTTGGTCGGTTTTAATGCGGCATCAACGCCCAGATGTTTTGCCAGTTGTTGGGCAAATTCCACTTCAAAACCAGTCAACTTGCCGTCATCGCCCTGAAAGCTAAACGGCGGGTAAGTCCCTTCCAGTCCCACCAGCAACGTGCCACGCTCTTTTACTTTATTGAGCAGGCCTTCGTTGGCAAAACTTTTCACGCTCATACCCGCAACCAGCGCCACGGCCATAACGCCCATCAACGCCTGATGTCCCAGATGTGCTAGTTTCATATTCACCCCGAATGTTGTTTTGTTGGTTTGCAGTGTAGAGCTATTGTTTGTAAACACAAAAACAAGTCTGCTACATCTTATTCTTATTTAATATATATCAGAAGCTGACATGCAGGGGGAATTCTGCGCAAGATCACCGCGGGTTTGCGTCTGGTAACACTGATACTTACGTAATGCGATGCGGTAATTATTGGTGCTTGTGGTGGGTAGCCAGGGCGCCAGGTTTTCATCAAGAAAACCATCCTGCAGCAGGTCGGTGGAAATATCTTGCTCGCTTAAATAATTACCCAAACGACGCAGACGCACCACATACTCGCGCACAGTACCGGGGCTCATTTCAGTATGGTCAAAGAGAAATTGCTTGAAGCCGATAATATCAAAAAAATCACTCTGCGTTTTGCAGTGTAAATCGCCGCAAAAACGACACAACGCGGACCATGATTTTTGTTCTTCCTGCCAGCCATTTTCATCAAGCAGTGTATCGAGACGGGAAATCTCGATTTTATTCACTATTTTGCCGTCGCGAACCAGCGTAATGCGATCAAGTAGTTTACGGCAAAATGCGCAATGGCTTTGACTGTGTTTAAAGTCTTTAAGATAGCGACTCAATGGCCGCCTTTTCTGGTGCTGCATCATTATTAAGAACTCCTGGTATTCAAAATTAATGTGCGGCATTTACTTAAGTTATAACTTACCCAGTTTGGTGCGTAACCGTTTAATGGCCTGACTGTGTAACTGACTGACCCGCGATTCACCAACTTCCAGCACCGCGCCAATCTCTTTGAGATTAAGCTCTTCCTGGTAATAGAGCGTTAATACTAACTGTTCACGCTCCGGCAACATTTCGATGGCTTCCATCACCCGTTGACGCAGATTACTTTCCAGTAATTTTTGTAACGGGTTTTCCCGCTGATGATCGTCACTTACCAGTTCAATACTATCGCCGT
Source organism: Escherichia sp. E4930 (assembly GCF_005845405.1). Classification (NCBI taxonomy): domain Bacteria; kingdom Pseudomonadati; phylum Pseudomonadota; class Gammaproteobacteria; order Enterobacterales; family Enterobacteriaceae; genus Escherichia; species Escherichia sp. E4930. The sequence continues at coordinate 80,432 of NZ_VCDZ01000007.1, forward strand.
GCTCTTCACGCCACTCATCGTAGGAAAAGAGTTGACTGTTATTAGTATCAAGCAACATTTGTCGATAATCGGCGATTTCGATCCCTAAACGTTCTGCCACTTCAGTTTCTGTGGCGTTACGGCCAAGTTCCTGCTCCAGTTGCCCCATTGCCTGCGCCACTTCACGCGCATTGCGTCGCACGCTTCGTGGCACCCAGTCACGGCTGCGAAGTTCATCCAGCATAGCACCACGGATTCGCTGCACTGCGTAAGTTGTAAATGCCGTTCCTTGCAGGGCGTCATAACGTTCAACGGCATTAAGTAATCCAATGCCGCCCGCCTGTAGGAGATCATCAAGTTCTACACTCGCGGGCAGTCGGACCTGCAGGCGCAATGCTTCGTGACGCACCAGCGGGATATAACGCTGCCACAGCGAGTATTTATCCATTACACCTTCAGCGGTATAGAGTGATTTCACGATAAACAACCCTGCGTTATATAAGTAATCGGCATAATTATCCGTTTCTGCAGGTTTTTTAATCGGACGATTAATGGGTGAAATAAGCGGTTATTTAGGGTGATCGGTAAATAACGAGCAGAATAACCCCGCCGGACGCGGGGTTAAGAGATCTGACAACGTACGTTTCATCTTGCCGGATGCGGCGTAAACGCCTTATCCGGCCTGGACGAATATGCAAATTTAATTAATTGCGATTCACCTTGTAGGCCTGATAAGCGCCGCGCATCAGGCAATTTGGCGTTTGCTGTCATTATCGGTTAGTCAGGTTTTGGCGATTAACCCTGCAGCAGAGACAGAACTTGCTGCGGCACCTGGTTAGCTTTAGACAGCACAGAGTTACCCGCCTGCTGGATGATCTGCGCTTTCGACATATTGGACACTTCGGTCGCATAGTCGGCGTCCTGAATACGGGACTGCGCTTCAGACAGGTTGGTGGTGGTGTTGTTCAGGTTAGTGACCGCAGAATCCAGACGGTTTTGTACGGCACCGAGGGAGGAGCGGAAAGTATCAACTTGTGAGATAGCTTTGTCTAAAAGTGCCAGTGGATCGTTGGTTGAAGCACCTGCAAATTGCTCAGTCGCAGTTGTAGTTACCTTACCATTAGTATCAGTAACATCACTTAAATTCAGATCAGTTAATTCAAGATCGATTGCTCCATTCTCAAGAACGTCTGCCGCATCACCAGCAGAATAGTTTTTGCCTTGAAGTGTGACGAAACCTTGAGCTGCACCATCTTTATCTGCTGAAACTTTGATCAGCTGATCTGTTTGCTTGGCATCGTCAACACCGTTCGCATAATCATCATAAGTAACATTAATGGTGTTTAAGGTTACTTTACCCGAAGTGGCATCAACAGAAGCAGCATAGAAGTCTTTACCTGACTGAACAACATAATCAGCTGTCGGCTTACCATCTTTATCAAGGATGTTGTGCAGCGACAGGTTTGACGTATCGGATACACCCAATTTAGCTGCAATTGCTGCAGACTCAACAGTATCACCAAAGTTAACATCAACAGGTTCATCGCCAGCGGCTTGCGGGATAGATGTGATAGCATTGCTGACATTAAGAGAGTTTTTAGAAACTGAGAAGCCATTCAGCCCTAAAGTTGAAGAATCAATTTTCTTCAGATCGATGGAAATAGTCTGCCCGTCATTCGCGCCAACCTGAATCTTCATCGAACCGTCTTTTGCCAGTACATTCACGCCGTTGAACTGGGTCTGACCGGAAACACGGTCAATTTCATCCAGACGGGATTTGATTTCGTCCTGAATAGAAGACAGGTCAGAATCAGAGTTAGTCCCGGTCGTCGCCTGAACGGTCAACTCACGCACACGCTGCAAGTTGTTGTTGATTTCAGACAGTGCGCCTTCTGCGGTCTGCGCCAGAGAAATACCGTCATTAGCGTTACGCGCAGCCTGAGTCAGCCCTTTAATGTTAGAGGTGAAACGGTTAGCAATCGCCTGACCAGCGGCGTCGTCTTTCGCACTGTTGATACGCAGACCAGAAGACAGGCGTTCGATAGAAGTCGACAGCGCAGACTGGTTTTTGTTGATGTTGTTCTGAGTGATCAGCGAGAGGCTGTTGGTGTTAATGACTTGTGCCATAATTTTTATTCCTGTTTTTTAGCTCTACGGTTTAAGTATTGGGCTTCCACCCTTCGGCTTCGTCGCCGTCAACCCTGTTATCGTCTGGTCACTCACAACCTTTAGAATTTTTTTCTAGCCGTCGAAATACTCCCCTTCCTCGTTGCTGTTCGTGTCATTAAGCCAAAAAATAAATCGTAAACTTTGCCCCGCTTGCGCCGATAACCCCGGTATTCGTTCTACATGTCGCATGATTAAGGAATATATATGGCTAGTATTTCAACGCTCGGGGTTGGGTCGGGGCTGGACTTAAGCAGCATCCTCGACAGTCTTGAGGCGGCAGAAAAATCTACCCTGACGCCGATATCAAAACAGCAAAGCTCGTACACCGCGAAACTGAGCGCCTACGGGACGCTGAAAAGCGCGCTGGAGAGTTTTCAGACCGCCAACACGGCACTGAATAAAGCCGACTTATTTACCGCTACCTCAACCACCAGCAGTTCCTCGGCTTTTAGCGCCACCACCACGGGCAGCGCGATTGCCGGAAAATACACCATTAGTGTCAGCCAACTGGCACAGGCACAGACGCTCACGACCCAAAACAGTCAAAAAGACAACAAAGCCGCCATCGCCACCAGCGATAGCGTACTGACCATCCAGCAAGGCGGAGGAAAAGATCCCGTCACGATTGATATCAGCGCGGCTAACTCGTCACTCTCTGGCATCCGCGATGCAATTAACAACGCCAAAGCCGGCGTCAGCGCCAGTATCATCAATGTGGGTAACGGCGAGTATCGTTTGTCTATCACCGCCAATGATACCGGTAGCAATAACGCCATGAAACTGAGCGTCAGCGGCGACAGCGCCCTGCAAAGTTTTATGGGTTACAACGGAACGTCGGGTGATAGCAGTAATGGCATGACTGAAAGCGTCACCGCGCAGAACGCCAAACTTACGGTTAATAACGTTGAGATTGAAAACAGCAGCAACACTATCAGTGACGCGCTGGAAGATATCACTCTCAACCTGAATGACGTCACCACCGGTAATCAGACCCTCACCATCAGCAAAGACACATCTAAAGCTGAAAATGCGGTTAAAGCGTGGGTGGATGCCTATAACACGTTACAGGATACGTTCAGCAGCTTAACCAAATACACCGCAGTCGATGCCGGGGCAGAAAGTCAGGACTCCAGCAACGGCGCGTTACTCGGTGACTCCACGCTGCGCACCATCCAGACCCAGTTAAAAACGCTGCTTGCCAATACGCATAGCAGTTCAGCCTATAAAACATTGGCACAGATCGGTATTACCACCGACGCCAGTACCGGTAAGCTGGAAATAGCGACCGACAAGCTGCAAACAGCCCTGAAGAAAGATGCCGCTGGCGTAGGTGAAATGTTTATTGGTGACGGTAAAAGCACTGGCGTAACCACCAGCATTAGCAGCAACCTGACCAGTTGGCTCTCCTCCACCGGGATAATCCAGGCTGCAAAAGATGGCGTAAGCAAAACGCTGAACAATTTGACGGATCAGTACAACGCTGCCAGTGAACGTATCGATACATTAATGGCGCGCTACAAAGCCCAGTTCACCCAACTGGATGTGTTAATGAACTCGCTTAACTCCACCAGTAGCTATCTGACACAGCAATTCGACACCTCAAATAGCAGCTCGAAATAATCTTCAGGAGAGACTATGTACAGCGCAAAAGGCACGCAGGCCTATGCACAAATTGGCGTTGAGAGCGCCGTGATGAGCGCCAGTCCACAGCAACTGGTTACCATGCTATTTGACGGCGTGTTGAGTGCGCTGGTAAGAGCGCGCCTGTTTATGCAGGACAACAACCTGGAAGGTAAAGGCGTGTCTTTATCGAAAGCTATCAACATCATTGAGAATGGGCTGAAGGTGAGCCTCGAAGAAGAAAGCCAGGATGAATTAACCCAGAATTTAATTGCGCTCTATAGCTATATGGTCAGGCGTTTGCTGCAAGCGAATTTGCGTAACGATGTCTCCGCAGTAGAAGAAGTGGAAACGTTGATGCGCAATATTGCCGATGCCTGGAAAGAGACTTTACTCTCCCCTTCTTTGATTCAGGACCCTGTCTGATGAACCATGCACCGCACTTGTATTTTGCCTGGCAACAACTTGTCGAAAAAAGCCAGCTCATGTTACGCCTGGCGACAGAAGGACGATGGGATGAACTCATCGCCAGCGAAATGGATTATGTGAATGCGGTGCAACAAATCGCGCACCTGACGGAAGAGATGGAACCCTCTGCCATGATGCAGGAACAACTCAAACCGATGTTACGCCTCGTCCTGGACAACGAAAGCAACGTTAAGCATTTATTGCAGGTGCGAATGGATGAGCTGGCGAAGCTGGTTGGTCAGTCATCGATGCAAAAATCCGTATTAAGTGCTTACGGCGACCAGGGCGGCTACGTACTGGCGCCGCAGGAGAATATCGTCAATTTTTCTCCCCATCTGAATTTTGGCAAAGCATAAAAGTTGGATTACTCGCGAATAACCTGATTACGGCTACGCTTCTAATGTTCCCCTCATGTGGAGTCGAAGAATGCGTAATCCCACGCTGTTGCAATGCTTTCACTGGTATTATCCTGAAGGCGGCAAGCTCTGGCCCGAGCTTGCCGAGCGCGCCGACGGTTTAAATGATATTGGTATCAATATGGTCTGGCTACCGCCTGCCTATAAAGGCGCATCGGGCGGATATTCTGTCGGCTACGATTCCTATGATTTATTTGATTTAGGCGAGTTTGATCAAAAAGGCACTGTCGCGACGAAATATGGTGATAAAGCGCAATTGCTGGCGGCCATCGACGCGCTTAAACGCAACGACATCGCCGTACTGCTGGATGTGGTGGTGAACCACAAAATGGGTGCCGACGAAAAAGAAGCGATTCGCGTTCAGCGAGTTAACGAAGAGTGTCGCACGCAAATTGATGATGAAATTATCGAATGCGAAGGCTGGACCCGTTACACCTTCCCTGCACGAGCCGGAAAATATTCACAATTCATATGGGACTTCAAATGTTTTAGCGGTATCGACCATATCGAAAACCCGCATGAAGATGGCATCTTTAAAATCGTCAACGATTACACTGGCGAAGGCTGGAATGATCAGGTCGATGATGAATTAGGCAATTTCGATTATCTGATGGGCGAAAATATCGATTTTCGTAACCATGCCGTCACCGAAGAGCTCAAATACTGGGCGCGCTGGGTAATGGAACAAACTCAGTGCGATGGTTTTCGTCTCGACGCGGTAAAACATATTCCGGCGTGGTTCTATAAAGAGTGGATCGAGCATGTGCAAGAAGTTGCGCCGAAACCACTCTTTATTGTGGCGGAATACTGGTCGCGCGAGGTCGAGAAACTGCAAACGTATATTGATCAGGTGGAAGGTAAAACCATGCTGTTTGATGCACCGCTGCAGATGAAATTCCACGAAGCGTCTCGTATGGGGCGTGATTATGATATGACTGAGATTTTTAGCGGCACATTGGTTGAAGTCGATCCTTTCCACGCTGTGACGCTGGTCGCCAACCACGACACCCAGCCGTTACAAGCCCTTGAAGCTCCGGTGGAGCCGTGGTTTAAGCCGCTGGCTTATGCCCTTATTTTGCTACGGGAAAATGGCGTGCCTTCGGTGTTTTACCCTGATCTGTACGGGGCTCATTACAAAGATGTCGGCGGTGACGGTCAAACCTATCCAATCGATATGCCAATAATCGAACAACTTGATGAGCTAATCCTCGCCCGACAGCGTTTTGCCCACGGTGTACAGACGCTATTTTTCGATCATCCGAACTGTATTGCCTTTAGTCGCAGTGGCACCGATGAATATCCAGGCTGCGTTGTGGTTATGTCGAATGGCGACGATGGCGAAAAGACGATTAATCTGGGGGAGAACTATGGCAATAAAACCTGGCGAGATTTCCTCGGTAATCGACAAGAGAGCATAGTTACCGATGAAAATGGCGAAGCGACTTTTTTTTGCAACGGCGGCAGCGTCAGCGTTTGGGTTATCGAAGAGGTGATTTAAAACCGATCGCTGACAATACACGCATCGTTATTGCGGCGCCGTTACAGTTCCAGGCCCGATAAGCTTGCGTATCGGGCACTTTTTTTGACATGAAAATCCCCCTGGGCCAGGGGAATTTCATTACGGCAGCGGCGTCGGTAACGGCGCTTTTTCCAGCGCGGCGGCACACTCTGCCGTCGGACGAGCCACGCGTTCCATCGTCATGCCATCATACTCAATAGTGTTACCGTCACGCTCAATCTCGTACAGCTCACGTTTCACAGTAACGTTAGTGAGAGAATCAGACATCAGCGTCAGCTTACCCGGTAACGCAATCACTCGCTGCCATTGACGGCAATCCAGGGTATCACCCTCTTTAGTGACAATCAGGCTACCAATCGCTTCCGGGCTGACCAGCGCACGTTGCGGCCCTTTGGTCTGCCAGTACCCTGCCAGCCAGTCTGGCGCGGGGGTTTTTACAACATTATTATAGTTTTCGACTTCGGCACAGCCCGCCAACAACATGAGTGCGCCTGCAATTGCGAGTTTTTTCATCATTCGTCCTGCATGAGAAGAAAAGTGGATTGTGGCATTAAAGCCCTGACGCTGCCACCCTTTCCAGGCCCAAAGAGAAATTTGATCTAACTATTATTTCTGTGAATTATTGCCACGCAAATAAATTCTCCTGATGTATGATTCGCAACTCTTGTTTAAACCTTCTGAGTTCAGAGGCTACATACATGTCATGGCAGCAATTCAAACAAGCCTGGTTGATTAAATTCTGGGCGCCAATCCCTGCGGTCATCGCGGCGGGCATTCTCTCCACTTACTATTTTGGCATTACCGGCACTTTTTGGGCAGTTACGGGTGAATTTACCCGCTGGGGCGGTCAGCTCCTGCAACTGTTTGGCGTCCATGCTGAAGAGTGGGGCTATTTTAAAATTATCCATCTGGAAGGATCGCCATTAACCCGCATTGACGGGATGATGATTCTCGGTATGTTCGGCGGCTGTTTTGCCGCGGCATTATGGGCCAACAACGTCAAACTGCGCATGCCGCGAAGCCGTATCCGCATTATGCAGGCCATTATTGGCGGGATTATTGCTGGTTTTGGTGCACGTCTGGCGATGGGCTGTAACCTGGCGGCGTTCTTTACCGGCATTCCTCAGTTCTCGCTGCACGCCTGGTTCTTTGCCATCGCCACCGCCATCGGTTCATGGTTTGGCGCGCGCTTTACCCTGCTGCCTGTTTTTCGCATCCCCGTGAAAATGCAGAAAGTCTCTGCTGCCTCACCGCTGACGCAGAAACCGGATCAGGCGCGGCGCCGTTTTCGTCTCGGGATGCTGGTCTTTTTCGGCATGCTGGGCTGGGCGCTGCTGACGGCGATGAACCAACCAAAGCTGGGGCTGGCGATGCTGTTTGGTGTCGGCTTTGGCTTACTGATAGAACGTGCACAAATCTGCTTTACTTCGGCGTTCCGCGACATGTGGATCACCGGACGAACCCACATGGCGAAAGCGATCATTTTCGGTATGGCGGTAAGTGCCATCGGGATTTTCAGTTATGTACAGCTGGGCGTAGAACCTAAAATCATGTGGGCGGGTCCGAACGCGGTAATTGGTGGATTACTGTTTGGTTTTGGTATTGTGCTGGCGGGCGGCTGCGAAACGGGATGGATGTACCGCGCGGTGGAAGGCCAGGTGCATTACTGGTGGGTCGGTCTGGGCAACGTTATTGGCTCCACGATTCTTGCGTATTACTGGGATGATTTCGCCCCGGTACTGGCAACCGACTGGGACAAAATCAACCTGCTAAAAACCTTTGGTCCAATGGGCGGCCTGCTGGTGACATATTTACTATTGTTCGCTGCGCTGATGCTGATTATCGGCTGGGAAAAACGCTTCTTCCGCCGTGCGGCGCCGCAGACAGCTAAGGAGATCGCATGAAAAATATCGTTCCTGATTACCGTCTTGATATGGTGGGTGAGCCCTGCCCTTACCCAGCGGTTGCAACACTTGAGGCGATGCCGCAGTTAAAAAAAGGCGAGATCCTAGAAGTGGTCAGCGATTGTCCACAGTCGATTAACAATATTCCGCTGGATGCGCGTAATCACGGCTATACGGTACTGGATATTCAGCAAGACGGGCCGACCATTCGTTATTTAATTCAGAAGTAATCTTTTCTCCCGCTGTTTCAGGCAGCGGGAGTCACTTGCTACGAATACTCCGTTGTCTATTTTCCGTACCGCAGTTGGATTATTATTGATTCACACAGACACAGCATTAAGTGATCGGACCAGATTGAAGGAATAACACCGATCATGCAAACTACTCTCCCTCACAACTGACGAGAGATTATTTCCCTGATGGATCAGGTTGCTAATTTTCAAAAGATGTTTGAGCAAGTGAGAACGGAGCTAAATTTTTCCTGGTTTTATGCTGAGTTAAAACGTCATCATATTGCACATTATATTTACTATCTTGCCACAGATAACATCAGGATCGTCACGCACGATGACAATGTTTTGTTAATAAGAGGAAGCAGAAGTCTATTAAAAGTCAGTGCCATCAAGGATCCTGAGCAAGTCAAAAAAGCAGCCCGAACTCACATTTCAAGACGGTCTACATTTCGGGAATATTGTATAACGCTTGCAAAGGCTGGTGTTTTTCGGTGGGTTACTGACGTCGGTGATAATAAGCGGCGTTACTATTCTATCGATAATACACTTTTATATATTGAAGATATCGAGAACAACAAACCACTTATTTAGCTGTTCTCACCAACTCAGGTCTGACAGTGGCTGGTTATTAATAAAATTTTCAATGAACGGTTCTGAAATAGCGATTAACTAACGGCTTCATGTTCATGCCTGTGACCATGTATTTTTCGTTGATGACAAAGAAAACCCTGGAGCGCACCTGTTAACAGGCGGGGTGAAATATCAAGTATCATCGTTCACCGTAGTTCTCGCGGTGTGTCATACCCTAAACACGCCCATCACTCGATGGGCATTCTGAAAGCAAGTTACTGCAAAGCTTTCTTCCAGCGATGGCTCCATACAATGGTGAGCGGTCATTTTTACAAACAGAACCGTGTCATAAGAAACATCTATTAGACAAAGATGTTTTCGCCTGTTGGTATGTTGTAATTAGACAACCAACAAGAAACAATCATGTTCACTGTCAAAACAGATGATCTCTCCCATCCTGCAGTACAAGAATTAGTGAATTACCATATTTCCGGTATGCAGGAACAATCTCCACCAGAAAGCATCCATGCTTTGGACGTACAAAAACTACGTGATCCGGCAGTGACATTCTGGTCAGCATGGGAAGGAGATCGACTCGCCGGAATTGGCGCGCTGAAGTTACTGGATGATGAACATGGCGAGTTGAAATCAATGCGTACTGCGCCAGACTTTTTACGTCGTGGCGTTGCAAATCTGATTCTACGGCATATTTTGCGGGTTGCACATGACAGACGCCTTCATCGCCTGAGTTTAGAAACAGGAACACATGCTGGGTTTACGGCCTGCCATCAACTTTATCTCAAACATGGCTTCACCGCCTGCGAGCCCTTCGCTGATTATAAACCGGATCCAAATAGCCGTTTTATGACCTTGAACTTATATGAAAATCATCAATTGTCATGACTGGTAGCCCAACCAACTGCGGCAGGGAATGCTGATTATGTGTTTGCAGCACTTTTTTGTGCTTGCAGGCAGCTTCTTATAAAGGTTCGATCACTTCATACTAATGAATACTCATTACCTTACGGTGCGGCCCCAAAAGTGATTAATCAGTCGCCCATTACCTATTGTTCCAATGTAAATGGGACATCATCCCCCCACTCTCACCATTGCTCGTACAGCCAAAAACTTAGCTTTAGTGTACTCAACCCACTGTAAGCAAGTTAAATAACTCTGACAAAAACAGGGAACGTGCCATTTGCTCGTGATTTTTGCATTTTTATGAATATTGGTTAAGTAATACCACCCAGGAATAAAATAACAAAATCGAGAGTTAACATCACCTAAATTAAATGATAAAGCACAGTTGTTTGCTATGGGATTACAATCTGATACTCTAGATAAACTCTAAAGTAATCCATACCCATTTATATAGATTACTGATTATTTTTAACATTTACTGCAGAAGAGTTTTGTTCATATGAACCTGTCATTCTCATTTATTTTAGCATTTTTCTGTATCGTAGGTGCATTAATCGCATTCAGCTTGCCAATATTTAAATTTCTTGATAACGACATTCAGCCAAACAGAGCCAATAGACTTGATGGCATGCGTTTTTATCTTGCATCTTTTGTTATATTCCATCATATGGATTGCGCTTACTCATATTTTACAACTGGTCAATGGGCTCCGATATCCCAATGGCTTTTAATTATGGGAAAGAATGGCGTAGCATTGTTTTTCATGACAACCGCTTATTTATTTTGGGGAAAGATTAGGGACAAAGATAATATAGACTGGATTGATTTATATAAAAAAAGACTCCTTAGAATTGTCCCGTTAACTTTCTTTTGCTCATTCCTGGCTATTTCTCTCCTTTTCATATTCACGGAAAAAATCCCATTCACCGCAACGACTATATCTAATTTACTGACCTGGTTTGATGGTGGTTTATGGGACAATAAATTACCAGTGACGGCTTTTCATACCCCCTTTATTGTATTAGCCGGGGTTACGTGGACATTAAAATGGGAATGGATGTTTTATTTTTCTCTTCCATTGCTATTTATGCTCAATAAAAGATCTATGGAACTGAGCATTGTACTTTTTGCATTTTCATTTTATTTCTTACCTTCCTTCACGAATACAGCTTATCTTTGGTCATATTTCTTTGCAGGAATGCTTTGTAAGGAATTGAAAGAAAGGGTTATTCTATCAAAGACCACTGCAAATTGTATTTTATTATCTACAATACTGCTGGCCTATCTGTCAGCACCTACATTGTATAGCCCGCCAGAGACTGCTTTCCTTGCTATTATTTTCTTTTGTATCATATCTGGAGCCGAACTATTTGGTGCATTAACAACCAGAGCAGCTAAAAGATTAGGGGCGATTAGCTACAGTTTGTACCTCACGCAGGGGTTAGTACTTTTCCCAGTTTACAACTATCTGGCAACTGCAAAAATGATAGCTATTGGCCCCTTACTACTTTCGATACTTATTATAGCCTTCTTCGCTATTTGCCTTCTATCCACTTTCACTTACCATTTTATAGAGCTACCATTTATCAAAAAAATAAAGACTAACTCGCCATCCTCATTACATGAAATATAAAAAATAATGAGAGTGTACTTATCTGCATTCACTAATCGCCGCCCCAGGTTTCGTAGACCAGTTGTTTTTGTTGTATCGGCAGGACGCCTCAGTTACAAAACCTACACCTGCATGGACATCATTTCCTGGTACGCCGCCACCAGCTTATTACGCACCTGAATCCCCATTTGCATTGAAACTGAGGCTTTTTGCATATCGGTCATCACATCGTTTAGCGCTACGCCGGGTTCGCCGAGGGTGAATTTTTCTGCCTGAGTGCGGGCGGCGGTTTGCGTATCACTTATACGATCGAGCGCGGCATGAAACTGTCCGGCAAAACTGATGCCAGGTTGTGGTAGTGATTCCTGCGCACGGGCACTCATCGCCGTAGCCTGTAACTGGCTGATAACCCCTTCAATCCCCTGTATGGCTGACATATTCATCTCCTGGACCATTTCTGGTAGCAGAGATTAACAGTAAGTCAATAAGATAAAGGCGTTAAATAACGATAAAAAACCGGGTTAATTGGCGCATAGAAAAAAATAAAACCACAAATAATGAGGCCGTCAATTTTTCGAGTTTGCTGACCCGGGAGTGCGTCTTGTTCCACTTTGCTAATAACGCCGTCTTTCATCTGCCGCGAGGTGCGCGATGAATACGACTGCAGCCCAGACAAAATCTCTTGAGTGGCTTAATCGCCTACGCGCGAATCCGAGAATCCCTTTGATTGTTGCTGGTTCCGCTGCAGTGGCAGTGATAGTCGCGTTAGTTCTATGGGCAAAAGCCCCTGATTACCGCACGTTATTCAGCAACCTTTCCGATCAGGATGGTGGCGCGATCGTCAGCCAACTGACGCAGATGAACATCCCCTACCGCTTTAGTGAAGCCAGTGGTGCAATTGAAGTTCCGGCGGATAAGGTTCATGAATTGCGTCTGCGTCTGGCGCAGCAAGGCTTACCTAAAGGCGGAGCGGTCGGCTTTGAACTGCTCGATCAGGAAAAGTTTGGTATCAGCCAGTTCAGCGAACAGGTGAATTATCAGCGAGCGCTGGAAGGCGAACTTTCTCGTACCATCGAAACTATCGGCCCGGTAAAAGGGGCGCGCGTGCATCTGGCGATGCCGAAACCGTCTTTATTTGTCCGTGAACAAAAATCCCCTTCAGCATCGGTGACGGTAAATCTGTTACCCGGCCGCGCACTCGATGAAGGGCAAATTAGCGCCATTGTGCATCTGGTTTCCAGTGCAGTAGCTGGGCTGCCCCCGGGTAACGTTACGCTGGTGGATCAAGGTGGGCATCTGTTAACCCAGTCCAACACCAGCGGGCGCGATCTCAATGATGTTCAGTTGAAATATACCAGCGATGTCGAAGGCCGCATTCAGCGTCGTATTGAAGCAATTCTGTCGCCTATTGTCGGCAACGGCAATATTCATGCGCAAGTCACAGCGCAGCTGGATTTCGCCAGTAAAGAGCAAACAGAAGAGCAGTATCGCCCTAATGGCAATGAGTCACAGGCAGCACTTCGTTCCCGTCAACTGAATGAAAGCGAGCAGAGCGGTTCCGGTTATCCGGGCGGCGTGCCGGGGGCATTGTCTAATCAGCCCGCGCCTGTAAATAACGCGCCGATCAGTACGCCTCCGGCAAATCAAAACAATCGCCAACAACAGACGAGCACCACCAGCAATAGTGGGCCGCGCAGCACACAGCGTAATGAAACCAGCAACTACGAAGTCGATCGCACCATTCGTCATACCAAAATGAACGTCGGCGACGTGCAACGTCTGTCTGTCGCGGTAGTGGTGAATTACAAAACGCTGCCGGATGGCAAACCGTTGCCACTGAGCGCCGAACAGATGAAACAAATTGATGATCTGACCCGCGAGGCAATGGGCTTTTCGGAAAAACGCGGTGATTCGCTCAATGTCGTCAACTCGCCGTTTACCAGTAGTGATGAAAGTGGTGGTGAGTTGCCGTTCTGGCAACAACAAGCGTTTATCGATCAGTTGCTGGCTGCCGGTCGCTGGTTGCTGGTACTGCTGGTGGCGTGGCTGCTGTGGCGTAAAGCGGTACGTCCGCAATTAATCCGCCGCGCTGAGGTGGTGAAAGCCGTTCAGCAACAGACACAAACTCGCCAGGAGACGGAAGATGCAGTGGAAGTACGCCTGAGCAAAGACGAACAACTGCAACAACGCCGCGCTAACCAACGTCTGGGGGCTGAGGTAATGAGCCAGCGCATCCGCGACATGTCTGATAACGATCCGCGCGTAGTGGCGCTGGTCATTCGCCAGTGGATAAATAACGATCATGAGTAACCTGACAGGCACCGATAAAAGCGTCATTCTGCTGATGACCATCGGCGAAGACCGGGCGGCAGAGGTATTCAAGCACCTGTCCCAACGAGAAGTGCAAACCCTGAGCGCGGCAATGGCGAACGTCTCGCAGATCTCCAACAAACAATTAACTGAAGTACTGGCAGAGTTTGAACAAGAAGCCGAACAGTTTGCCGCACTGAATATTAACGCCAATGATTATCTGCGTTCAGTGCTGGTCAAAGCGCTGGGCGAAGAGCGTGCCGCCAGCCTGCTGGAAGATATTCTCGAAACCCGCGACACTGCCAGCGGTATTGAAACGCTCAACTTTATGGAGCCACAGAGCGCCGCCGATCTGATTCGCGATGAACATCCGCAGATTATCGCCACCATTCTGGTGCATCTGAAACGCGCTCAAGCCGCCGATATTCTGGCGTTGTTCGATGAACGTCTGCGCCACGACGTGATGCTACGTATCGCTACCTTTGGCGGCGTACAACCTGCCGCGCTGGCTGAACTGACAGAGGTGCTGAATGGCCTGCTCGATGGCCAGAATCTCAAACGCAGCAAAATGGGCGGCGTGAGAACAGCAGCGGAAATTATCAACCTGATGAAAACTCAGCAGGAAGAAGCGGTTATTACCGCCGTGCGTGAATTTGACGGCGAACTGGCGCAGAAAATCATCGACGAGATGTTCCTGTTCGAAAATCTGGTGGATGTCGACGATCGCAGCATCCAGCGTCTGTTGCAGGAAGTGGATTCCGAATCGCTGCTGATCGCGCTGAAAGGGGCCGAGCAGCCGCTACGCGAAAAATTCCTGCGCAATATGTCGCAACGTGCCGCCGATATTCTGCGCGACGATCTCGCCAACCGTGGTCCGGTGCGTCTGTCGCAGGTGGAAAACGAACAGAAAGCGATTCTGCTGATTGTGCGCCGCCTTGCCGAAACCGGCGAGATGGTGATTGGCAGCGGCGAGGATACCTATGTCTGATAATCTGCCGTGGAAAACCTGGACACCAGACGATCTCGCGCCACCCCAGGCGGAGTTTGTGCCACTGATGGAGCCAGAAGAAACCGTCACTGAAGAGGCCGAACCCAGCCTTGAGCAACAACTGGCGCAACTGCAAATGCAGGCCCACGAGCAAGGTTATCAGGCGGGGATTGCCGAAGGTCGCCAGCAAGGTCACGAACAGGGCTATCAGGAAGGTCTGGCTCAGGGGCTGGAACAAGGACTGGCACAGGCAAAATCCCAGCAAGCGCCGATTCATGCCCGGATGCAGCAACTGGTCAGCGAGTTTCAGACCACCCTTGACGCGCTGGATAGCGTGATTGCTTCACGCCTGATGCAGATGGCGCTGGAGGCAGCGCGTCAGGTGATCGGCCAGACGCCAACGGTGGACAACTCGGCACTGATCAAACAGATCCAACAGTTGTTGCAGCAAGAACCGTTATTCAGCGGCAAACCGCAGCTACGCGTGCACCCGGATGATCTGCAACGTGTTGATGAGATGCTCGGCGCAACCTTAAGTTTGCATGGCTGGCGCTTGCGCGGCGACCCGACCCTGCATCCTGGCGGTTGTAAAGTCTCCGCTGATGAAGGCGATCTCGACGCCAGTGTCGCCACCCGCTGGCAAGAACTCTGCCGTCTGGCAGCGCCAGGAGTGGTGTAATGACCACGCGCCTGACACGTTGGCTAACCACGCTGGATAATTTTGAAGCCAAAATGGCGCAGTTGCCTGCGGTGCGTCGCTACGGGCGATTAACCCGCGCCACCGGGCTGGTGCTGGAAGCCACCGGATTGCAACTGCCGCTCGGCGCAACCTGTGTCATTGAACGTCAGAACGGCACTGAAACGCACGAAGTGGAAAGCGAAGTGGTTGGCTTTAACGGTCAACGGCTGTTTTTAATGCCGCTGGAGGAAGTAGAAGGCGTGCTGCCCGGCGCGCGCGTTTACGCCAAAAATATCTCCGGCGATGGGCTGCAAAGCGGCAAGCAGCTTTCACTTGGTCCGGCGTTATTAGGTCGCGTTCTGGACGGCAGCGGTAAACCGCTCGATGGTCTGCCCTCCCCCGATACGACTGAAACTGGCGCCTGATTACCCCGCCGTTTAATCCGTTGCAACGTACACCGATTGAGCATGTGCTGGATACGGGCGTGCGCCCAATTAATGCCCTGCTTACCGTCGGGCGCGGGCAGCGTATGGGGCTGTTTGCCGGATCTGGCGTTGGTAAAAGTGTGCTGCTGGGAATGATGGCGCGCTACACCCGTGCCGATGTGATCGTCGTTGGTTTGATTGGTGAACGTGGGCGAGAAGTAAAAGATTTTATTGAAAATATTCTCGGTGCCGAAGGGCGTGCGCGCTCCGTGGTGATTGCCGCTCCGGCGGATGTTTCTCCGCTCCTGCGAATGCAGGGTGCCGCCTATGCCACGCGCATTGCCGAAGATTTTCGCGATCGTGGTCAGCATGTGTTGCTGATTATGGACTCCCTCACCCGCTACGCGATGGCCCAGCGTGAGATTGCGCTGGCGATTGGCGAACCACCAGCCACCAAAGGTTATCCGCCGTCGGTATTCGCCAAATTACCGGCGCTGGTCGAACGTGCCGGAAACGGAATCAGCGGCGGCGGCTCGATTACCGCGTTTTATACCGTGCTCACCGAAGGCGATGACCAGCAGGATCCGATTGCCGACTCCGCGCGGGCGATCCTCGACGGTCACATCGTGCTGTCTCGCCGTCTGGCAGAAGCCGGGCACTATCCTGCGATTGATATTGAAGCCTCAATCAGCCGTGCAATGACGGCGTTGATCAGCGAGCAACATTACGCGCGGGTACGCACATTCAAGCAGCTGTTGTCGAGTTTTCAGCGTAACCGCGATCTGGTCAGCGTCGGCGCGTATGCCAAAGGCAGCGATCCAATGCTCGATAAAGCTATCGCCTTGTGGCCGCAGCTGGAGGGCTATTTGCAACAAGGCATTTTTGAACGCGCGGACTGGGAAGACTCTCTCCTGGGGCTGGAACGTATTTTTCCGACGGTGTGATTACGCAGGAGATAGCAACAGATGGCAGAACATGGCGCCCTGGCGACCCTGAAAGATCTGGCAGAAAAAGAGGTGGATAATGCGGCCCGCCTGCTGGGTGAAATGCGTCGCGGATGTCAGCAAGCGGAAGAACAACTCAAAATGCTGATCGATTATCAAAACGAATATCGCAGCAACCTGAACAACGACATGAGTGCAGGAATGACCAGTAATCGCTGGATCAACTACCAGCAGTTCATTCAGACGCTGGAAAAGGCCATTACCCAGCACCGCCAGCAGCTTAATCAGTGGACGCAGAAAGTTGACATTGCGCTGAACAGCTGGCGAGAAAAGAAACAACGCTTGCAGGCCTGGCAGACCCTCCAGGAACGGCAATCCACGGCGGCCCTGTTAGCAGAAAACCGCCTCGATCAGAAAAAGATGGACGAGTTCGCCCAGCGCGCCGCCATGAGGAAAACTGAATGATTCGTTTAGCGCCCTTGATTACCGCTGACGTTGACACATCCACATTGCCCGGTGCTAGCGCCACTGACACGGCACAGGATTTTCTTGCGTTGTTGAGCGGGGCATTAGCAGGAGATGCAGCACCTGGCAAAGCTTCGCCATTGCTTCAGGTTGCAGTGGATACCCCACACGCGCAAGGTAAAGAACGCGCCAACGAAATTCTGGCCGGGGTACTGCCGTCTGATTTACACATCGCTACTGACGAAACGCTGGCTGAAATAACCACAGCACTACCCGATACAACGCCGCTGACGACGGCTTTGGTTAATACGCTGGCAGCCATGCCAGAAAAGGAAACGGTCGCCGACGATAAAACGGATGACCTTAATGAAGATGCTGTCGCCAGCCTGAGCGCCCTTTTTGCTATGCTGCCCGGTTTTGACAATACCCCCAAAGTGACTGATGCGCCTGTCACAGCGTTACCGACGCAGAAGCAAGCACTCTCAACAAAACTGACTACCGCGCAACTCGCAACAGCACAACCTGACGACGCCCCTGGCGCGCCAGATCAGCCATTAACACCGCTGGTCGCAGAAGCCCAGAGTAAAGCGGAGGTCATCAGCACGCCTTCACCTGTTACTTCTGTCACCAGTCCGCTAATTACTCCGCACCAGACGCAGCTACTGCCCACCGTCGCAGCGCCTGTTTTGAGCGCACCGCTGGGTTCCCACGAATGGCAACAATCATTAAGCCAGCATATTTCGCTGTTTACCCGCCAGGGGCAACAAAGTGCCGAACTGCGTTTGCATCCGCAAGATTTAGGCGAAGTGCAAATCTCCCTTAAGGTGGATGACAACCAGGCGCAAATTCAGATGGTTTCACCGCATCAGCACGTGCGCGCCGCTCTGGAAGCGGCTTTGCCGGTACTGCGCACACAACTGGCAGAAAGCGGAATTCAGTTGGGGCAGAGCAATATCAGCGGAGAGAGTTTTAGCGGTCAGCAGCGGGCAGCTTCCGAGCAACAACAAAGTCCACGCACATCAGGCCATGAACGCCTGACAACCGAGGATGACGATGCATTGCCAGTTCCCACAACTCTCCAGAGAGTTTCATCGGGCAATAGCGGCGTCGATATTTTCGCCTAACGCCAGAGGTAACACCTTAATCCGCGTCTTTTCCCCGCTTTGCCACACTTAAGACGCAGGATAATTAGCCGATAAGCAGTAGCGACACAGGAAGACCGCAACACATGACTGATTACGCGATAAGCAAGAAAAGCAGGCGATCGCTTTGGCTCCCGATCCTGGTATTCATCACTCTCGCGGCCTGTGCCAGCGCGGGTTACAGCTACTGGCATTCGCAACAAGTGACCGCTGGCGACAAAGCGCAGCAACACGTCGTGCTCTCACCTGTCTTCTATGCGCTGGACACTTTTACGGTCAATCTTGGCGATGCAGATCGCGTGCTTTATATCGGTATAACGCTGCGACTGAAAGATGAAGCCACCCGTTCGCGGTTGAGCGAGTATTTGCCGGAAGTCCGCAGTCGTTTGCTGTTACTGTTTTCGCGCCAGGATGCCGCCGTGCTGGCAACGGAAGAAGGCAAGCAAAAACTGATTGCCGCAATTAAAGCCACACTCTCCCCCCCGCTTGTTGCCGGGCAACCGAAACAGGATGTCACCGACGTGCTGTATACCGCTTTTATTCTGCGATAACGACATGGGCGATAGTATTCTTTCTCAAGCTGAAATTGATGCGCTGTTGAATGGTGACAGCGAGGTCAAAGACGAACCGACAACCAGTGTTAGCGGCGAAAGTGACATTCGTCCGTACGATCCCAACACGCAACGCCGGGTTGTGCGCGAACGTTTGCAGGCGCTGGAAATCATTAATGAGCGTTTTGCCCGCCATTTCCGCATGGGGCTGTTCAACCTGCTGCGCCGTAGCCCGGACATTACCGTCGGGGCTATCCGCATACAGCCGTACCATGAATTTGCCCGCAACCTGCCGGTGCCGACCAACCTGAACCTTATCCATCTGAAACCGCTGCGCGGAACAGGGCTGGTGGTGTTTTCGCCGAGTCTGGTGTTTATCGCCGTGGATAACCTGTTTGGCGGCGATGGACGCTTCCCTACCAAAGTAGAAGGTCGCGAGTTTACTCATACCGAACAGCGCGTCATTAATCGCATGTTGAAGCTGGCACTTGAAGGCTATAGCGACGCGTGGAAGGCGATTAATCCGCTGGAAGTCGAGTACGTGCGTTCCGAAATGCAGGTGAAATTTACCAATATCACCACCTCACCGAACGACATTGTGGTTAACACGCCGTTCCATGTGGAGATTGGCAACCTGACCGGCGAATTTAATATCTGCCTGCCATTCAGCATGATCGAGCCACTGAGGGAATTGTTGGTTAACCCGCCGCTGGAAAACTCGCGTAATGAAGATCAGAACTGGCGCGATAACCTGGTGCGCCAGGTTCAGCATTCACAGCTGGAGCTGGTTGCCAACTTTGCCGATATTTCGCTGCGCCTGTCGCAGATTTTAAAGCTGAAACCTGGCGATGTCCTGCCGATAGAAAAACCCGATCGCATTATCGCCCATGTTGACGGCGTTCCGGTACTGACCAGCCAGTACGGCACCATCAACGGTCAGTATGCGTTACGGATAGAACATTTGATTAACCCGATTTTGAATTCTCTGAACGAGGAACAGCCCAAATGAGTGACTTGAATAATCCGGCCGATGACAACAACGGCGCAATGGACGATCTGTGGGCTGAAGCGTTAGGCGAACAAAAATCAACAAGCGGCAAAAGCGCGGCTGAAGCGGTGTTCCAGCAACTTGGCGGCGGCGACGTCAGTGGAACATTGCAGGATATCGACCTGATTATGGATATTCCGGTTAAGCTGACCGTCGAACTGGGCCGCACACGAATGACCATCAAAGAGTTGTTGCGTCTGACGCAAGGGTCAGTCGTGGCGCTGGACGGTCTGGCGGGCGAACCGCTGGATATTCTGATCAACGGTTATTTAATTGCTCAGGGTGAAGTTGTCGTAGTCGCTGATAAATATGGCGTGCGGATCACCGATATCATTACCCCATCCGAGCGGATGCGCCGCCTGAGCCGTTAGTGATGAATAACCACGCTACTGTACAACCTTCCGCGCAGGTTTCTGCTGCTCCGCTCCTTCAGGTGAGCGGCGCGCTAATTGCCATTATTGTCCTGATCCTCGCTGCGGCCTGGCTGGTAAAAAGGCTGGGATTTGCTCCCAAACGTAATGGCACGAACGGGCTGAAAGTCAGCGCTAGTGCCTCGTTGGGGGCGCGTGAACGGGTCGTGGTGGTCGATGTGGAAGATGCGCGACTGGTGCTCGGCGTTACTGCCGGGCAAATCAATCTGCTGCATAAACTTCCCCCTTCTGCGCCAACGGAAGAGTTACCTCAAGCCGATTTTCAGTCGGTCATGAAAAATTTACTTAAGCGTGGCGGGAGAGCCTGATGCGTCATCTCTTGTCTGTCGCACCGGCCCTTCTCTGGCTGTTTACTCCCCTCGCCTTTGCTCAACTGCCTGGCATCACCAGCCAGCCGCTGCCTGGCGGTGGACAAAGCTGGTCACTCCCGGTGCAGACGCTGGTGTTCATCACCTCGCTGACTTTTATTCCGGCAATTTTACTGATGATGACCAGCTTCACCCGCATCATCATTGTTTTTGGTTTATTGCGTAACGCACTGGGAACGCCCTCCGCGCCGCCCAACCAGGTATTGCTGGGGCTGGCGCTGTTTTTGACCTTTTTTATTATGTCTCCGGTAATCGACAAAATTTATGTCGATGCGTATCAGCCGTTCAGCGAAGAGAAAATATCAATGCAGGAGGCGCTGGAAAAAGGGGCGCAGCCACTGCGTGAGTTTATGCTGCGCCAGACCCGCGAGGCGGATTTAGGGTTGTTTGCCAGGCTGGCGAATACCGGCCCGTTGCAGGGACCTGAAGCAGTACCGATGCGCATTTTGCTCCCGGCCTACGTGACCAGCGAGTTGAAAACCGCCTTCCAGATAGGCTTCACGATTTTCATTCCGTTTTTGATTATCGACCTGGTTATTGCAAGTGTGTTGATGGCATTGGGGATGATGATGGTTCCCCCCGCGACCATTGCCCTGCCGTTTAAACTGATGTTGTTTGTACTGGTGGATGGCTGGCAATTGCTGGTCGGCTCGCTGGCACAAAGCTTTTACAGCTAGAGAGGCCAAATGACACCCGAATCGGTCATGATGATGGGGACAGAAGCGATGAAAGTCGCGCTGGCACTGGCTGCCCCGCTGTTGCTGGTGGCGCTGGTCACCGGTCTTATCATCAGCATTTTGCAGGCCGCCACGCAGATTAACGAAATGACGCTGTCATTCATTCCGAAAATCATCGCCGTATTTATCGCCATTATTATTGCCGGACCGTGGATGCTCAACTTGTTGCTGGATTACGTTCGTACCTTATTCACTAACCTACCGTATATCATCGGGTAATCGATGTAATGTTGCAGGTAACAAGCGATCAATGGCTTTCCTGGTTAAGCCTGTATTTCTGGCCATTACTGCGCGTGCTGGCGCTGATCTCCACCGCGCCCATTTTGAGCGAACGCAGCGTGCCAAAACGGATAAAACTGGGCCTCGCAATGATGATCACGTTCGCCATTGCTCCGGCAATACCCGCCAACGATGTGGCTATTTTTTCGTTCTATGCCCTATGGCTGGCGGTGCAGCAAATCCTGATTGGCATTGCTCTCGGCTTTACCATGCAATTTGCCTTCGCCGCTGTGCGTACCGCTGGCGAAATTATCGGTCTGCAAATGGGGCTGTCATTTGCGACGTTTGTCGATCCTGGCAGTCATCTCAATATGCCCGTCTTAGCGCGCATTATGGATATGCTGGCGCTACTGTTGTTCCTGACATTTAACGGTCATTTATGGCTGATTTCGTTGCTGGTCGATACATTTCACACTCTCCCCATTGGTGGCGAACCGCTGAACAGCAATGCATTTCTGGCACTCACCAAAGCAGGAAGTCTGGTTTTCCTTAACGGGTTGATGCTGGCGTTACCGCTCATTACCCTGTTGCTGACGCTGAATATCGCATTAGGTTTACTGAATCGTATGGCCCCGCAATTATCAATTTTTGTTATTGGTTTTCCATTAACGTTGACTGTCGGCATCTCATTAATGGCGGCATTAATGCCGTTAATTGCTCCTTTTTGCGAACATTTATTTAGTGAAATTTTTAATTTGCTGGCGGATATTATCAGCGAATTACCTGTAATATGATTCCCTAATGTTTATCTTGTTATCCTAAGGATTATCCGAAAAATAATACCAGCGAACATCTTCCAGGATACTCCTGTGGCGAAATATTTGTTTTAACCTCACTCACATATCGCAACATTTACTTTACTTTAAGACAATTCCAGGCAAATTATACAACGCTTTACGGGATAGTAAGTCCGCCTGAAAAATCGCGAGAGTGGCGCATTAGGTGACCCATGTCGTTCCGTTTAGTCATGATGAAATATTCAGGTAAGGGGAATTATCGTTACGCATTGAGTGAGGGTATGCCATGTCAACGATTATTATGGATTTATGTAGTTACACCCGGCTGGGTTTGACCGGGTATCTGTTGAGTAGAGGGGTGAAAAAAAGAGAAATCAACGACATTGAAACCGTTGATGACCTTGCCATCGCTTGTGATTCACAGCACCCTTCAGTGGTGTTTATTAATGAGGACTGTTTTATCCACGATGCTTCTAACAGTCAACGTATCAAGTACATCATTAATCAACATCCCAATACGTTATTTATCGTTTTTATGGCAATTGCCAATGTTCATTTTGATGAATATCTATTGGTCAGAAAAAATTTATTGATCAGTTCCAAATCGATTAAACCGGAATCTCTTGATGATATCCTTGGCGATATTCTGAAAAAAGAGACAGCGATGGCCAGCATTTTAAATATGCCAACGCTATCATTAAGCCGGACCGAATCGAGTATGTTGCGAATGTGGATGGCTGGCCAGGGAACGATTCAAATATCCGACCAAATGAATATTAAAGCCAAGACCGTTTCATCGCATAAAGGCAATATTAAACGTAAGATCAAAACGCATAATAAACAGGTTATCTACCATGTCGTCCGACTGACGGATAATGTGACAAATGGTATTTTTGTCAACATGCGCTAGGGCATACTGACTGGTGGTATTCCACCAGTCAGGCTGACAGAAATTACTCTGCTTTCTCCACAAAGATACCATCCTGATGCCCTGCTTCATTAAAGAACCAGATGCCGAGCGGGTAGTCTTCCAGCGAAACCAGGTACATTGTGCCTTCACTAAACTCCTCAACTGCCAGTACCACGCCAGGACGACGCGGACCGCCATCCGTTTTGACTGTTACCCGATCATTCACCTTCATCGTTTTCCTCCTGTGGCTTTGTGCCAGTTTAGAACAATTTCGTTTTTCTGACAGCGCCAGGCGCGTGCGAGTGCTGATTTTCTCAACGGTCTATACTTAAGAAATGCCTGGCTGACATGACGTGTCGGCAGCAACATATAAGCAACGGTTGCGAGGATAGATGATGAAAACCGCAAAAGAGTACAGCGATACCGCAAAACGTGAGGTCAGCGTCGATGTCGATGCCCTGCTGGCGGCGATCAATGAAATTAGCGAAAGCGAAGTTCATCGCAGCCAGAACGATTCAGAACACGTTAGCGTCGATGGCCGTGAATATCATACATGGCGTGAATTAGCCGATGCCTTTGAACTTGATATTCATGACTTTAGCGTCTCTGAAGTGAATCGCTAAATGCGTCATAAAAAAATCCCGGCCCTTGTTGGGGTCGGGATCAAACTTGCTTAAGCAAGAAGCACTTAAAAAATTCGTTACACCAGGAAATCTGATGCGTACATCACCTTATCCGCAATTTTTTATGCTGACAAGAAAATATTCTTGATATGAATGATTAACGTCACTTATGAATGGAAGTGTGATCCGCGTCACCCCCTGGAGGCTCTGGCGTTCACGGGATCGCTCCCGAAAAACGATTTTTTATTATTCGTGCTGTTTTAAGAAATATCCGGCAAAGGGAGTACTGCGCGATCATGCTTTCAATTCATCAACCGCTGCTGATTTTTACCGATCTTGATGGCACCCTGTTGGACAGTCATAGCTATGACTGGCAACCTGCCGCCTCCTGGTTAATCCGCCTGCGGGAAGCGGAGATCCCCGTGATCCTGTGTAGTAGTAAAACCTCGGCTGAAATGCTGTACCTGCAAAAGATGTTAGGTCTGCAAGGGTTGTCACTCATTGCAGAGAACGGCGCGGTGATCCAACTGGATCAACAATGGCAGGATTTGAACGGCTTTCCGCGCATCATCTCGGGGATTGCTCATAGTGAAATCAGCCTGGTATTAAATACGCTGCGTGAGAAAGAACACTTCAAATTCACCACCTTTGATGACGTCGATGATACAACCATCGCTGAATGGACTGGCTTAAGCCACAGCCAGGCAGCACTGACGCAGTTGCATGAGGCTTCTGTCACGCTTATCTGGCGCGACAGTGACGAGCGGATGGCGCAATTTACCGCTCGCCTGAATGAACTGGGCTTGCAGTTTGTGCAAGGTGCGCGTTTCTGGCATGTGCTGGATGTCTCAGCCGGGAAAGATCAGGCTGCCAACTGGATCATTGCGGCATATCAGCAATCGAGTGGAAAACGTCCGACCACGCTTGGCTTAGGCGATGGCCCAAATGACGCACCATTACTGGAAGTGATGGATTATGCGGTGATTGTAAAAGGGCTAAACCGGGAAGGCGTGCATTTGCAAAATGAGGATCCGGCCCGTGTCTTGCGGACACAGCGAGAAGGACCGGAAGGCTGGCGCGAAGGACTGGATCACTTTTTCACGGCCAGTTAAGGGCTATCGCTGGCGCAAACCTGATTGCGCCCCGCTTGTTTTGCAAGATACAACCGTCGGTCGGCCAGAGACTGTAATTGTTCAAAATCATAATCGCCGGTTTCCTCGCTGCTACTCACCCCCAGCGAAGCACTGATGCGTAGGGTCGTGCTCTTGGCGATCAACATCTCTTTTTCATTCAGCTTCAGGCGAATACGTTCGGCCACTTCCGTTGCCTGCGCCAGGTTAGCGCCAGGCAGAATCACACAAAACTCCTCGCCGCCCACGCGGCCGGCAACGTCCTGTGAACGCAATGAATGACTGATTAATCCGGCAGCATGCGACAGCACACGATCGCCTGCCTGATGACCAAAGCGGTCATTAATCGCTTTAAAATGGTCAAGGTCGACCTGGATGACAGAAAACGGATGTTTGTGTATCTGACACAATTCGGCAAGCGGACGCGCTTTTTCGAACAATGCGCCACGGTTATACAAGCGCGTTAAGGTGTCATGCCACGCCTGCCACTGCAACGAGCTTTGCAGGACAAACATATTGCTGACCATCTGGCGAATCACATACCAGGAGATAAGTAACATCGTCGTAAAAAGCGCCCACAGAAGGGTTAACGCAATGCTGATGCTGCCGAAATCACCACGCACACCTTCACTGAGCGAATGAATGCGCACCAATGCGCCGTCAAAATGGTCCAGTCGCTCCCAGCTAACATAGCGACTGCTCATCCTGATGCCACCGCGCGTATCGTGTTCCATAGCCTGCGCCAGAGATGCCAGCTCTCGAGGATCAAAGAGATCCTCCGCCGAGTGTTCCGGGTTAGAGGAAGTTAATAATTTCAGTTTACTGTCGTAGAGCTGATATTCGCCATCCAGGTTTTTATCAATAGCGTTTTTTAGAAATTGCTGCATTGAGCGCACAGGGATACTCATCCCCAACACGCCATACCAGTAATTATTACTGTCGACCGGCACGCTTACGGTGACCTGCGGTTCAGTAACATTGTTATGGTCATGCTGAGAGGTAAACCAACGTACGCCACGTTGACGATTTTCTCGTTCTGATTGGCCGATAAACCAGGGTTGTGTGACAAATTCGTAGTAACGCGTAGGGATATTTCGGGTAAACAACGTCGGCTGCGTCGAAACGTAGAATCCGGCGCGCGAGACATACATCGCCTGTTCAACCATCGAAGAAGAGTTGTGCGCCAGTCGCAGTAAGTAGCCGACTTCCAGTGCGGCGGTAATTTCATTGTCGAGTAATTCATTTTCGCGAGAAAGCTGATTTCCCTCGCTCACTAACGCATCCGAGACACCGTTTACCGACAGAGTGCGTCGTCTGTTGAGTTCGATTTGCCAGGCGTGCTCGTCGCGATGTTGTTCAAACTCGATAACAGCGTTTCGCATAGAAGTGAAATCCAGCGGCGCAACAAGAGCTTCACGCATTCCATTACGCAAAAAAATCAGTTTATCGACGTTATATTGCAATTGCTTGTCGAGCGCGTTGGCAACGTTTTCCAGATGATTACGCTGGCTGGAGATATAGGCGTCTTCCAGCACCACAACTTCACGCCAGGTGAGCAAAGTGGAGAAGATCAACACCACGATAAAGCACAGATTAACGACATGACCAGGCCCCAGGCGGCGCGCGAGTTTTTTTAGCCAGCTCTGGTTTTCCATTTTTGTCTCGTGCTGCACCCTGACGACTCCCAACCTGCTTTTTAATGATTCTGGCATAACCTGGCGATAGCGTACCGCCAAACAACGATAATTTTATAATGTTGGCATGATACGAGGCATCAGGCCTTCGATATTGACGCTGGCAGGACTGCCGGATGCGGCGTGAACGCCTTATCCGGCCTACTTTTGATTCTATCGCCAGATATCGATTATTTGTATAACCCAGGCATGATAAGACGCGACAGCGTCGCATCAGGCATTCCATGCAGACGCTGGCACAACTGCCGGATGCGGCGTGAACGCCACATCCGGCCTGGTGTTAATTGCACACTTTCAAACTTCTTCCGACGAACAACTCCCCTCCCCCGGAACAAGCTCGGTTTCATGAAAAGCTTCCCGCTTGACCCCATAACCATCATACCACCGGCACTCAACCATACCGCTGGAATACCCGGTGACAATCATCCGCGGGCCGCCCTCTTTTACCGTGACTTCCTCACTAACCATAAAGCTCATACTCGCCTCCTTTTTTCGAGTGAAACTTGTTCACCTTAGTCGAGGATGGCGAATTTTGCATAACAGCCAATGTGAATTTTAATGTGCCTGGCCGCGCATTTTCGCTACCACTTTCACTCCCAGCACCACGATGCCACCGATGATAAATCCAAGAATCAGATTTAAAACAGTCGGTAATATCATCGCCACCAGCGCGTTCTGCTGTCCGGCAAAATGTTCAATGGCATGATGCAGCGGCGCGATGCCATGCACCACAATACCGCCACCAACCAGGAACATCGCCAGCGTGCCGACAACCGATAATGCTTTCATCAGCCAGGGCGCGATAATCAACAGCCCCTTACCCAACGCCTGCATCAACGTACTGGACTTTTCTGCCAGCCAGTAGCCCAGGTCATCAATCTTAACGATAATCCCCACCAGGCCATACACGCCAATCGTTACCACCAGAGCTATCCCTGAGAGCACCAGCACCTGATTAATCAGCGGCGCTTCCGCCACAATGCCCAGCGTTATGGCGACAATTTCCGCAGACAAAATAAAATCGGTGCGAATGGCCCCTTTTATTTTGTCCTTTTCAAACTTGAGCGGGTCTTGCTCCGCCAGTTTTTCCAGACGCTGCTGACTCTGCGCCGGATCCTCTTTGTGTTTACGCGCCTCCAGCATATGTAGCACTTTCTCTACCCCTTCAAAGCAGAGAAACGCACCACCAATCATCAACAGTGGCGTAATTGCCCACGGGATAAATGCACTGATGATCAGCGCCAGCGGCACCAGAATCACTTTGTTGATTAGCGATCCCTTCGCCACGCCCCAGACCACAGGAAGTTCCCGGTTGGCACGCACACCTGAAACTTGTTGCGCATTGAGCGACAAGTCATCCCCTAATACGCCGGCGGTTTTCTTCGCCGCCAGCTTGCCCATCACGGAGATATCGTCCAGCAAAGTGGCGATATCATCGAGCAACGTCAATAAACTACTCCCGGCCAAAAGCATTCCCTCTCATTTTTTCGTTGACGCGCTAAGTATGAAGCAAAATCGGCTTGCCTGATACTGTGCTTCACAGGTCAACATTTTTTTAACAATCAAGCACAATTATATCTCTCGCCAGCAGAATGATTTTCACGTTTACTATGAACCACCTTTTTATTTCTACCGTGAGGGATTATGCGTTTCCGCCAGTTGTTACCGCTTTTTGGCGCGCTGTTTGCGTTGTATATCATTTGGGGCTCGACCTATTTTGTC
This sequence comes from Escherichia sp. E4930, assembly GCF_005845405.1. Lineage (NCBI taxonomy): Bacteria > Pseudomonadati > Pseudomonadota > Gammaproteobacteria > Enterobacterales > Enterobacteriaceae > Escherichia > Escherichia sp. E4930. The sequence continues at coordinate 109,026 of NZ_VCDZ01000007.1, forward strand.
ATTCGGATTGGCGTTGAAAGCTGGCCACCGTTAATGATGGCGGGGGTGCGATTTTTGGCAGCAGGTCTTTTATTGATGGCATTTTTACTGCTGCGTGGGCACAAATTGCCGCCGCTACGTCCCCTGCTCAACGCCGCGCTTATTGGCCTGTTACTGCTGGCTGTCGGTAACGGTATGGTGACGGTTGCCGAACATCAAAACGTCCCTTCCGGCATTGCCGCCGTGGTGGTGGCAACGGTGCCACTCTTTACTCTTTGCTTCAGCCGCCTGTTTGGCATTAAAACGCGCAAACTGGAATGGGTGGGTATCGCCATCGGGCTTGCCGGGATCATCATGCTCAATAGTGGCGGTAATTTAAGCGGTAACCCGTGGGGTGCAATGCTGATTTTAATCGGCTCAATTAGCTGGGCGTTTGGGTCGGTTTATGGCTCACGCATTACCTTACCGGTAGGGATGATGGCAGGTGCCATTGAGATGCTGGCGGCTGGCGTAGTGTTAATGATTGCGTCGATGATCGCAGGTGAAAAACTGACAGCAGTCCCTTCGCTTTCTGGTTTCCTTGCAGTCGGCTATCTGACGCTGTTTGGCTCGATTATCGCCATCAACGCTTATATGTATTTAATCCGCAATGTCAGTCCGGCTCTGGCCACCAGCTACGCCTATGTTAATCCCGTGGTCGCGGTATTGCTGGGTACGGGTCTGGGCGGCGAGACGCTGTCGAAGATTGAATGGCTGGCGCTAGGAGTGATTGTTTTCGCCGTGGTACTGGTCACGTTGGGGAAATATCTCTTCCCGGCAAAACCCGTTGTCGCTCCCGTCATTCAGGATGCATCAAGCGAGTAAATGAATCCCCAGAGTGTCGATCTGCGCGCTGGCGCCCTCGCCGCAGATCCACTCTTCCAGACGCTCGGTAAGTGCCGCGTCCGTTAATTTCTCCCGCCCGCGTAACGCACATTCCCAGACAATCAACACACGCCAGCCGAGTTCCTGCAAACGACTGATATCGCGCCGATCGCGCTCGACATTTTTACCAATCTTCTCCAGCCAAAAATCTGTTCGCGTGGCGGGGACTTTAAACAGGTAGCAATGGTGATGGTGCCAGAAGCAACCGTGGGCAAATATCACACAGCGAAATTCATCAAGGACAAAATCCGGACGTCCGGGAAGATTGGCCTCCTGAACACGAAACGCCAGCCCCTGCTCAGTTAACAGGCTGGCGAGACGTTTCTCGATTGCCGTATCGTGCGTGGCAATCGCGCGCATATTTTTGCTACGCGTGGCCTTATCGTGAACATCGGCCATGTTGTGTTTCTCGCTGACGCAACGCCACCGCTTGTCTGATTTTTGGCTCGAGCAGTTTTGCCACCGCGGCAAAGACCGGTACTACCACCGAATTACCGAACTGACGATAGGCCTGCGTATCAGAAACCGGTATACGGAATTTCGCTTCTCCCGGCGCTTCAAAGCCCATCAGACGCGCGCATTCGCGAGGCGTTAATCTTCGTGGGCGATGTTGCTGATTCTGCGGATCGTCAAAGTCTTTCTCACCGGTCGCCATATCCCAGCCGCGATCGATTAAGATTTCCGCGCCGTCTTTATAATAACGGGCAGAAAGCGTGCGCGTGACACTTTGTGGATTGTTCGGATAAACCATCCCATAACCGAAGCCGTTACCGCGCGCCTGATGCTTTTTCGCATAGCGATAGAGATACTTCCATAGTACCGGCGTCAGGATATATTTCGCTTCGACCATCGGGTCCAGCAACTGCGCCAGCGTCACTCGCTGCACCGGGAAACAATCGCTAATGTCACGCAGGGTGAAATCTTCTTTCAGATTAAGGTCGCGACGAAAGCCCACCAGCACGATGCGCTCACGGTGCTGCGGTAAAAAATGTTTGCCATCGATGATTTTCGGATCGTCCGGGCCGTTATCTTCTGCGTCGGCAACGTCATAGCCCAGTTCGTCCAGCGTCTGCATGATGATGCGGAACGTTTTACCCTGGTCGTGGCTTTTCAGGTTCTTAACGTTTTCGAGCACAAAAATCGCCGGACGACGAGCGTCGATAATGCGCACCACATCAAAGAACAGCGTACCCTGGGTATCGCAGGCAAAACCGTGCGCCCGCCCAAGCGAGTTCTTTTTCGATACGCCAGCCAGTGAAAACGGCTGGCAAGGAAAACCGGCCAGTAAAACATCGTGTTCAGGAATGTGCTGACGGATATGTTCCGCCGCCGCGTCATCACTCGTGCCCTCTTTATGACTCAGGGTGATGTCACGGATATCTTCATTAAAATGATGAGTTGCCGGATCGCAATAATGGTTGGCTTTATAGGTGCGCACCGCATGTTTATTCCATTCACTGGTAAATACGCACTGACCGCCAATTGACTCAAAACCGCGACGGATACCACCAATCCCGGCAAAGAGATCGATAAAGCGAAACGCATAATGCGGATGATGTGTTGGCGGTTTGGGTAGCAACGTTTGCAGGTGGGCGAACTCATTTTCACTTAAACGGTGCCATACCGAATCATTCGCCAGCGCACGTTTTAAAATCGCCGCGCTCCAGTGGTTCTCACCGACGCCATTAAGTTGCGCCACCAGCGTTTTAACATCATAAATTTGCAGCAGTTTCTCCAGCATTGCCTGTGCGGCATTCCCGGTGCTGTATGAATCGGTTACTGAAATATTTTCCTGCATAGATTTAACCGGCCATATGAGATGGCCGACAGGTTAACATAATTACATCGGTTTAGGGCCACGCGCGCAGTCAGCTGGCGAAAACGCATCAATCACGTTGTGATCGATACCTTCATTCTCCCCCGCCAGTTCCGCACTAAGTTTGGCCATAAACTCCACCAGAAAACGGGCGTTGTGTTGCGCCAGTTGTTTACCTTTTGTGGTTTGCATCGTTTGAGGTAGTTTTAGCAGCTTGGTCTGGAAGTGGTCCAGCGCGTAACGTTTATCATCGAGCGGGCGATGCTGCGCGAACGGATCTTCGCCATCAAACAGCGCCACACCTAACGCGCCTGAAACCGCAAACACACGCGCCAGGCCAATCGCGCCTAAGGCTTCCAGCCGGTCCGCATCCTGCACGATTTTAGCTTCCGCCGTTAAGGGCGTAATTTGCGCACTGAAACTGTGTGCGGCAATGGCATGACAAACGGGCTCTATTTTCTCCGCTGGAAATTGCGCAAACTCTTCACATAGCAGGCGACGCGTCTCTTCTGCTGCCAGCATTGAAGATTGCTGCCGTTGCGGATGATTTTTCGCCAGACTCACGATATCGTGAAAATAACAGGCGGTTAAAATCACCAGCATGTCCACGTCTTCATCTACCGCCAGTTTTTGTGCCGTCGCCCAGACGCGGCGAAAATGACACAGGTCATGGGCCGCGTCCTGATACTGATGATGGCTCTTCAACCAGTTCTCGAATTGTGCCTGCCAGTGTTGTAAGTCCATATGCGCTCCGCTGCCAAAGAGTCGCAACCTTAGCAGTTTTTACTCATAGCGTCTGTTACGTACGGGTCGAGGTCGCGTGTACCAGGCAATGCCGCCTAACAACGCACCGACCATGGCCATAAACAAAAATCCCACTAACGCACCTAACCACTTACCCGCAGTTGAACCTAAATCACTTTCAAATCCAGACACGGGGGCATCGGGGATGCGGCTCATTACCCAGATGTAACGCGCCATTACCCAGACAAAATAACCACACCAGGTATAAAAAGCCCATAAAGCCAGTTTGCCGCCAGGGCTGCGAGAGAGTCTTTCTTCCATTGCTGTCGAACCATACTCCATTTTGAGATAACCCGGAAAATTCAGACTTATACTGTTATGTGATAAAAGTCACATTTTTCCACATCGGTCGAGCCAGTCAAGTCTCACTCATTTTTTGAACAAATATATGAATCTGAACCAGTGACATTATGTGCAGAAAAAACAAGTCAGAAGGCATTTGTTTTTTGTTTGGGCATAATTGATTAATTCATATTTTGAATATATTGGCATTGAATACAATTATACCTTTTTTGTTTTCTGTGTCATGATGACTACGTTATTAGCCTTTTATCGTCTTGTTTATATTTTTTGGGCCGGCATGATGCCGGCTTTTTTTTATGCGTTTATTTATGTGCAGTAGATCACACTAAGTCTTTAGCTCAACAACTATTGATGCAAGCTATCCTTCCAAAAGAACAATAACCAATTGATATGCATACATAAATATGATGAATGCTTATGTCTGAAATTCATAATCATGAATTATATTAAATAGAATAGAAACATTTTGAAATCTTTTAAATACATTTGTTACATGTAATCTTTAAAATAAAATGAACTTCATAGAATAGTATCCAAATGTGCTTTTTTTTGGATAACGGCACTTATTGATATATTCATGAAGATTATAATCACAAGGGAATACATAATGAAAAGAAAAGTTCTGGCAATGCTGGTCCCGGCGTTATTAGTTGCTGGCGCAGCAAATGCGGCTGAAATTTATAATAAAAATGGCAATAAAGTTGATTTCTACGGCAAGATGGTTGGTGAGCGCATCTGGTCGAACACTGATGATAATAACAGCGAAAACGAAGATACCTCCTATGCTCGTTTTGGTGTAAAAGGTGAAACTCAAATCAACAGTGAACTGACTGGTTTTGGTCAGTTTGAATACAACCTTGACGCCAGCAAGCCTGAAGGTTCTAACCAAGAAAAAACTCGTTTAACCTTCGCTGGTTTGAAATATAACGGACTTGGATCTTTCGATTACGGTCGTAACTACGGTGTTGCCTATGATGCCGCAGCTTATACCGATATGTTAGTTGAATGGGGTGGCGATTCCTGGGCTTCCGCTGACAACTTCATGAACGGTCGTACCAACGGTGTTGCAACCTACCGTAACTCTGATTTCTTTGGTCTGGTTGACGGTCTGAATTTTGCTGTTCAATATCAAGGTAAGAACAGCAATCGTGGCGTTACTAAACAAAACGGTGATGGCTATGCGCTGTCTGTAGACTACAACATCGAAGGTTTTGGTTTTGTCGGTGTTTATGGCAAATCTGATCGTACCAATGAGCAAGTTGCTGATGGAAACGGTTCAAATGCAGAAGTATGGTCATTGGCAGCAAAATATGATGCGAACAATGTCTACGCTGCTGTGATGTATGGTGAAACTCGTAATATGACACCGACATCAGTTAATACAGGCGGCTTCGACAAAGACGGCAACTCGATAATGCGCGATCAACTGATCAACGAAACTCAGAACTTTGAAGCAGTTGTTCAGTATCAATTCGACTTTGGTCTGCGTCCATCCTTAGGTTATGTTTACTCCAAAGGTAAAGATATCAAAGGGGTACCTGGCCATAAATATGTTGACGCTGACCGCGTGAACTACATTGAAGTTGGTACCTGGTACTACTTCAATAAGAACATGAACGTTTATACTGCATACAAATTTAACCTGCTGGATAAAGATGATGCAGCAATTACCAATGCCGCATCTGATGACCAGTTTGCAGTTGGTATTGTCTACCAGTTCTAATCAGCCAACGCGCCGCGGCACGTAACTGTAAAACATAATATCGGCCTGAGTTCGTCCCTCATCGAATTCAGGCTTTTTTATATCCCACATCAAATCACCAACAGCGGCACGCTAAACTGCCGTAGCATGTCGATAAACCCTAATTCCTGCGTAGCTCCCAGCACAATAACATCAGCCAGTTGTTGTTCAGCAAGTTCCTTTATCCCTTCCGGAAGAGTGCCGAAATGAACATATGTATGAATAAATCCTTCAGGCAAAACCAGTTGTTCTGCCATATGAGATAAACGGCACACAGCCTGCCCACGTAGAGCTTCTTTAAAACGATGCATATCAGAAATATACCCACGCTCGAGAACTCTTAAATATTCCGGTATAAAGCCAAGTAAGTGAACATGCCCAGAAGAAACATTGGCGAAAAATTGCGCATGAAAAAACGCTTGCTCTCTATCATCCCGAGAAAAAACATTCACCGGAATAACAATATTTCGGTACATAGGTATTCCCTGAAAAAATTCAATATTAATCAACTGCGCTTGAATGATTAGTGCATATTTTTAATGCTATATTTATGTCATTATCTTTAGAAAAGTTATCGTTGCTGCCCCACTTTAGTCTCCAGCCCATTCCCTCTGGCAAATTGCGCAAAGAGTACATCTGATGACAAGTAATTAATCATATCTGTCATCAGTTAAACCTTAATCTGGATCATCATTCTTTCGCGATAATCTTTCGTGCCAGACAGTTTTACGATTATTTTTTTGCTAATAATCTCATTTTCTTAACTTACACTCTCATCGCATGTTCCGGGGAGATTCTTTGCTCCAGCATTTACCTATCTTAAGCAGGCCTCAGGCAAATCACTCGGTTGTCAGCCCCCCCCCCCGGTGCCGCTCTAAGCATCACGTGAGCACAAAAAATCTCCACAATTAAAAATTGTGCTACCAGTGAGTCAATATCCTGATTTCTGAAAAATAGACTAAAATAAATTAACACCAGTTCCAACCACTTTACTCAATAAGGAGAAAATTGGCATGACTAATATCCTACACAAGTGCAGCATAGTCATCGCACACTCCCCCTTGCATACCGCTTTCGATATATTGACTCCAATTTCCTATCTGGTTAAAAATAGCAACCAGCTCAGTCGCGAATATAGTGACTAACCTACATAAGTAACAACAAGGAATACACTATGACTGTTCAACAAAGTAAGAATCCGCAAATCGATATGGCTGAAGATAATGCTTTCTTCCCGTCAGAATATTCGTTAGGCCAATATACCAGCCCGATTTCTGATCTTGATGGGGTAGACTATCCAAAACCGTATAGCGGAAAGCAAAAAATCCTGGTAATCGCCGCCGATGAACGCTATTTGCCAACCGATAATGGTAAGCTCTTCTCAACAGGAAACCATCCGATTGAAACGTTGCTACCATTATATCATCTGCATGCTGCTGGTTTCGAGTTCGAGGTTGCGACGCTTTCTGGCCTGATGACAAAATTTGAATATTGGGCTATGCCGCGGAAAGATGAAAAAATTATGCCATTCTTTGAGCAGCACAAATCTCTGTTCCGCAATCCGAAAAAATTGGCAGATGTTGTCGCCAGCCTCAACGCAGACAGCGAATATGCAGCAATCTTTGTTCCTGGCGGTCACGGTGCTCTCATTGGTTTACCAGAAAGCAAAGACGTGGCTGCCGCTCTGCAGTGGGCAATCGAAAATGACCGTTTTGTTATCTCCCTTTGCCACGGTCCAGCAGCCTTTCTGGCGCTTCGACACGGCGATAACCCATTAAATGGTTATTCAATTTGCGCATTCCCTGACGCTGCAGACAAACAAACGCCAGAGATTGGCTACATGCCGGGTCATCTGACCTGGTACTTTGGTGAAGAACTGAAGAAAATGGGCATGAACATCGTCAATGATGATATTACCGGCCGGGTACACAAAGATCGTAAACTTTTAACCGGTGACAGTCCTTTCGCAGCAAATGCGTTAGGCAAACTGGCAGCACAGGAGATGCTGGCCGCATACGTAGGTTAATCGGCTGACACTTACTGTGGAGTAAAAGTGGGGGTAGCTCTCCCCCACTTAACAAACATGAAAACGACCACCTCCAATTGCTGACCTTTTAACGCTTCCCTTCACTTTACGCCCCCCAGACTGAAGAATGCGACACAAGCTGTTTTTAAACAGAATAATAATTTCCGAAAATGATTAACACATAAACCATAAATATATAGTATATTCACGTTATTATTTATCGATTTTAGAAATCAATCATATCTGATAAACTTCACCACGTTTTAACCAGAATGGAAGCGAGGTTGGAAATGTCATTTGTATCATTTTTCAGACGTATTGCATTTGCGTATTATGATTATCGCTGCAAAGATACTGATATTGCAAAAAGTGAATTTGTAGTTATTCACATTCCCGATCAAATTGGGGATGCAATGGCTATTTATCCAATAATCCGATCGCTTGAAATGCATAAAATAAAACACTTATTGATTGTCACATCAACAATTAATAAATCTGTTTTTGATGCACTTCATCTGGAACAAACAAAATTAACATTGGTCAGTATGACAATGCAGGATCATGCCAGTATTAAAGAAATAAAAAAATTAGCAAAAAACATCAATGAACAATATGGAACTCCTGATCTTTGTATTGAAGCAATGCGCAAGAAAAACCTGAAGACGATGTTATTTATTAGTCACTTACGAGCCAATGCAAATTTACAGGTTGTGGGTTTAACGATGAAATGTTATTCACCGATATGTAAGTCAGCGTCGAAAATGGATCAGTCACTACGCGCCCCAGTACCGCTGACATGGGCCTTCATGATGCGAGAAGTAGGATTTCCGGCGCCCCCGCCCATATTTGAATTGCCCCTCAGCGAAATAGTGCTAAAAGAAGTACGTTGTGAGATGCATTCATTAGGTTCATATATTGCTCTTAATTTAGAAGGTAGCGTGCAAGCGAGAACATTTTCACTAACAATGGCACAAAAAATCATCGAGATGATTAAAATACAATCAGACATGCCAATTGTCATTGTTCATGGTCCGAAAGGTTCGGAAACAGCCCTGGAACTAACCCGGCATTTTGATAACGTTTATCATTTGTCGTTATCACCTTCAATAATGCGGTCTGCAGCAATCATAAGAGATGCCTTCCTTGCAATAACGCCAGACACATCTATTTTACACATGGCAAGTGCTTATAATGTTCCTGTCATCGCCGTGTATGCTGATTATAAGACTCGCTGGCCCGCCATGGCCGATATTTCAGAGACGATTGTGGTAGGAAAGGCTATTGATCATCTAAATTTGGATGAATTCAGCAATACGCTGAAAAGGATTATCGCGAAAATTTCAGTCACAGCGTAATGAAAGCTCTAACAAAAATTCGAACACTAAAGCACGCTTGCAGAAAAGCAAAAAGCCTGCTCGAAAGCAGGCTTTTTTGAATTTGGCTCCTCTGACTGGACTCGAACCAGTGACATACGGATTAACAGTCCGCCGTTCTACCGACTGAACTACAGAGGAATCGTGAGAACGAGGCGAATATTACTTAGCAGCGCAGCGAGTGTCAACACTAAAATTCGCAAGCCATTTCAATCGGTTAATTAAGCAACAAAATTTATATTTAATGAACATTTGGTACTGGATAGGTGTCTCGCCCACTGGCATTTCGTAGCCGTTGTAATGGATCCTGCTTATAAAATTGGCAGAAACGTTGCCACAGCGAGGGGAAGCGTGGAGCAAAAAGCTCCGGTGCACTAAAAAAGTATTCGGAAAGCACAGCAAAACATTCTGCAGGGTCACTGGCAGCATAAGCATCGATGCTGGAGGCATTTTCGCCCACTAACTCAATTTCTTCCTGAATATTATCCATCGCCGCATGAAGATCGTGTTCCCATCCTGCGACCTCACGTAAAGAAATAAAGGGAACTCCACTGGCGCGATCGCCATTTCGCGTATCCAGTTTATGTGCAACTTCGTGGATAATCAGATTAAAGCCCGAGGCATCGAAAGAATCTTGTATATCGAGCCAGTTCAGCACGATTGGGCCTTGCTGCCAGCTTTGTCCTGATTGAACGATACGTTGATTATGTACCAGTCCTATATCGTCTTCCCATTCATCGTCCACCACAAATGGCGCAGGGTAAATTAGCACTTCATGAAAACCATCCAGCCATTCCAGTCCAAGCTCCAGAACAGGCAAGCAGAAAAGTAAGGCGATGCGACTACTTTTCAATGCATCAAGTTCAAATCCTTGTAGCGGGACCAGTCTTTTTTGCTGTAAAAAACGTTCGGCAAGAGTGACTAGTTTGCTTTGCTCCTGCTCTGTCAGACATGTCAAAAGAGGTATCGCCAGAGCTTCCTTCCATGGCAGCGTATCTTCATGATCTGTTTCTTGTACTTTCCAGGGCCACTTAATCATCGTTTTGCTCGCAAACTCGTCACTTGAACAAAATTGCACGGACAGGGACTGTTAAAATGCCAAATTTCCTGGCATCATGGCAACCATCTGAACGGAGAGATGCCGGAGCGGCTGAACGGACCGGTCTCGAAAACCGGAGTAGGGGCAACTCTACCGGGGGTTCAAATCCCCCTCTCTCCGCCAATCATTCAAGCAATTAGCTCGCCTGGTGTCAGTGACACAAATCCCATTAGGATAATTCAAAAAAATACATCAGAAAAAAATAGCATCAGACGGGCATGCGTTGCTGCTTTAGCGTTCACATTTTTCTGTTCAACGCGGTTGTAATATGTAACTGCCCCCTCACGGCCCTTCGTCCTCAGTTCCTGGCATAAAAACATTTGCAGATACTTTCTGTCGCGGTAGTCTCATAAGGTTCGTTTATTGATCGACGGCAATGTGAGTTACCTTATCCATACTAATTATAAAAAGACAGTACAAACAGGATCACTATGGACTCCACGCTTATCTCCACGCGTCCCGATGAAGGAACGCTTTCGTTAAGTCGCGCCCGACGCGCTGCGTTAGGCAGTTTCGCGGGTGCCGTCGTCGACTGGTATGATTTTTTACTCTATGGCATTACTGCCGCATTGGTGTTTAATCGCGAGTTTTTCCCGCAGGTAAGCCCGGCAATGGGAACGCTCGCTGCATTTGCTACCTTTGGTGTCGGTTTCCTTTTTCGTCCGCTCGGTGGTGTCATTTTCGGCCATTTCGGCGACCGACTGGGGCGTAAGCGCATGTTGATGCTTACCGTCTGGATGATGGGCATCGCCACAGCATTGATCGGCATTCTCCCTTCATTCTCAACTATTGGCTGGTGGGCACCAATTTTACTGGTGATGCTGCGAGCTATTCAGGGATTTGCTGTTGGCGGCGAATGGGGAGGCGCTGCGTTGCTGTCCGTTGAGAGCGCGCCCAAAAACAAAAAAGCCTTTTACAGTAGCGGCGTACAAGTTGGTTACGGTGTAGGGTTACTCCTTTCAACCGGACTGGTGTCACTGATCAGTATGATGACAACTGACGAGCAATTTTTGAGCTGGGGTTGGCGCATTCCTTTCCTGTTTAGCATCGTACTGGTGCTGGGTGCATTGTGGGTGCGCAATGGCATGGAGGAGTCCGCTGAATTTGAACAACAGCAGCATAATCAAGCGGTAGTGCAAAAACGCATCCCGGTTATCGAAGCTCTGTTACGACATCCCGGTGCTTTCCTTAAGATTATTGCGCTGCGACTGTGCGAGTTGCTAACAATGTATATCGTTACCGCCTTTGCACTTAACTATTCGACCCAGAATATGGGGCTGCCGCGCGAATTGTTCCTCAATATTGGTTTGCTGGTGGGTGGATTAAGCTGCCTGACAATTCCCTGTTTTGCCTGGCTTGCCGATCGTTTTGGTCGCCGTAGGGTTTATATCACCGGCGCAATAATCGGAACGTTAAGCGCATTTCCTTTTTTTATAGCGCTTGAGGCACAGTCCATTTTCTGGATCGTTTTCTTCTCCATTATGCTGGCGAACATTGCGCATGACATGGTGGTTTGCGTGCAACAGCCGATGTTCACCGAGATGTTTGGTGCCGGTTATCGCTACAGCGGCGCTGGCGTCGGATATCAGGTTGCCAGCGTGGTAGGCGGTGGATTTACACCTTTTATTGCTGCTGCTCTGATTACTTATTTTGCAGGAGACTGGCATAGCGTCGCCATTTATTTGCTGGCAGGCTGCCTGATTTCCGCAATAACTGCGTTGTTAATGAAAGACAATCAACACGCTTGATAGCCTGGCGAAGATCGTCCGATCTTCGCCTTACACTTTTGTTTCACATTCCTGTGACATACTATCGGAAAAGCGGTAATTGTATGGAACAGGAGACACACATGAATAATAAGGGCTCCGGTCTGACCCCAGCTCAGGCACTGGATAAACTTGACGCGCTATATGAAAAATCTGTAGTCGCTTTACGCAACGCCATTGGCAAATATATTAAAAGTGGCGAACTGCCTGATGAAAACGCCCGAAAACACGGTCTTTTTGTCTATCCATCGCTGACCGTGACCTGGGACGGTAGCGCAACAAACCCTCCCAAAACACGCGCGTTTGGTCGTTTTACTCACGCTGGCAGCTACACGACCACCATCACCCGCCCTGCTCTCTTTCGTTCATATCTTAATGAACAATTAACTCTGCTGTACCAGGATTATGGTGCACATATTTCCGTGCAACCGTCAGAGCATGAAATTCCTTATCCCTATGTCATCGACGGCTCAGAGCTGACGCTTGATCGCTCAATGAGCGCCGGATTAACTCGTTATTTCCCGACAACCGAACTGGCACAAATTGGCGATGAAACGGCAGACGGCATTTATCATCCAACGGAATTCTCCCCGCTATCGCATTTTGATGCACGTCGGGTAGATTTTTCCCTCGCACGGTTACGCCATTATACGGGCACGCCAGTCGAACATTTTCAGCCGTTCGTCTTGTTTACCAACTACACACGTTATGTGGATGAATTCGTACGTTGGGGGTGCAGCCAGATCCTTGATCCTCATAGCCCCTACATTGCCCTTTCTTGTGCTGGCGGGAACTGGATCACCGCTGAAACCGAAGCACCGGAAGAAGCAATTTCCGACCTCGCATGGAAAAAACATCAGATGCCCGCATGGCATTTAATCACTACCGATGGTCAGGGTATTACTCTGGTTAATATTGGCGTGGGGCCGTCAAATGCCAAAACTATCTGCGATCATCTGGCGGTGCTGCGCCCGGATGTCTGGTTGATGATTGGTCACTGCGGAGGATTACGTGAAAGCCAGGCTATTGGAGATTACGTACTTGCGCATGCTTATTTACGCGATGACCACGTTCTTGATGCGGTTCTGCCCCCCGATATTCCTATTCCGAGCATTGCTGAAGTACAACGTGCACTTTATGACGCCACCAAACTCGTCAGCGGCAGGCCGGGTGAGGAAGTTAAACAGCGGCTACGCACTGGAACTGTAGTAACCACTGATGACAGGAACTGGGAATTACGTTACTCAGCTTCTGCACTTCGTTTTAACTTAAGCCGGGCCGTAGCAATTGATATGGAAAGTGCAACCATTGCCGCGCAAGGATATCGTTTCCGCGTGCCATACGGGACACTACTGTGTGTTTCAGATAAACCGTTGCATGGTGAGATTAAACTTCCCGGTCAGGCTAACCGTTTTTATGAAGGCGCAATTTCCGAGCACCTGCAAATTGGCATTCGGGCGATAGACTTGCTGCGCGCAGAAGGCGACCGACTGCATTCGCGTAAACTGCGGACCTTTAATGAACCACCGTTCCGATAATGAGTTCAGATCCTTTGCGTCAGGAAAAGATGTGAAGGATTTGATTAAGTAACAAAGCAAAAAGCCCGCTATAAAAGCGGGCTTTTCAGAAATTTGGCTCCTCTGACTGGACTCGAACCAGTGACATACGGATTAACAGTCCGCCGTTCTACCGACTGAACTACAGAGGAATCGCGAGAACGGGGCGAATATTAACGATGCCCATCCACAATGTCAAAGCCTGTTTTTTAATTTTGAATTCGTTTGCTGAAATAATCTGCGCTTTGTCGTTTATTCCGACACACCTGGCTTTTTTTCATACTATTTATGCTCAGAACGAGGGTATTTCCATAGCCATCGCCCTGTCACCATTCGCCAGTAAAACAGCACAGCCCGCACGGCCCAGTCGGCAAACATCCCCATCCAGACGCCAACCACACCCCAGCCAAGCATGATTCCCAACATATAACCGACTACTACCCGGCATCCCCACATGCTCAGCATAGAAACCCACATGGCGTAGCGTGCATCTCGGGCACCTTTAAAACCAGCAGGTAGTACCCAGGAGGCAGACCAAATCGGCATAAATAAAGCATTCAACCAAATCAGAATCACAACGACATGTTTAACCTGCGGATCCTGGGTATAAAACGACGCCATAATCCCGGCAAAGGGGGCGGTTAACCAGGCTATTGCCGTTAATCCAATAGTGGACAGCCAGAACACATGCCTCAATTGAATTTCTGCTTGCGCTCTTTGCCCTACCCCCAACCTTCGACCCGTAATGATTGTAGAAGCTGAACCAAGTGCACTTCCTGGTAAATTGATAAGAGCCGCAATCGAAAAAGCGATAAAATTCCCGGCGATAACACTCGTCCCCATCCCGGCAACGAACATTTGTGTTAATAACCGGCCACTGGTAAATAATACGGATTCCACACTTGCAGGAATACCAATCCCCATTACTTCCCAGATAATGCTGAAATTCAATGGTTTAAAATAGCTCTTTAACGAGATCCGTAACGCAGGATTAAAACCAATCGCCAGAACCCACAAAATGGCGACTGCGCCAATATAACGGGAAATAGTTAATCCCAGCCCTGCCCCGACAAACCCTAACCCCTGCCAGGAGAAAAGACCGTAAATCAATATGCCGCTAATGATGATATTAAGGATATTCAGGCTACCATTTATAAGAAGCGGTATTTTCGTATTCCCTGCGCCGCGAAGTGCTCCGCTGCCAATCAAGGTGATTGCCGCCGCAGGATAACTGATGACGGTCAGTTCCAGATAAGTCAGCGCCAGTGCTTTTACCTCCGGTGTGGCCTCACCTGCAACAAAATCGATAATTTGCTCACCAAAATGATGAATAAGCGCTGCCAACAGTACGGCAAACAATGTCATGATCACTAATGACTGCCGTGTCGCTACCCTCGCTCGCCGTCGATCACGCTTACCGAGACTAAATGCCACAACGACTGTAGTACCAAGGTCGATAGCTGCAAAAAAAGCCATAATGACCATATTGAAACTGTCCGCCAGCCCAACGCCTGCCATTGCATCTTTTCCCAGCCAACTGACCAGAAACGTGCTCAGTACGCCCATCAACAGGACACAGGCATTCTCCATAAAGATAGGAACAGCAAGCGGGGTTATCTCACGCCAGAACAACACCTTGTAGCTCTTACGTTTTGCGTGCCAGCGAGTGCCATGAACAATCTGGCGTAAAGCTGAGGAGATATTCAAAACTGACCTTAATTGCAGAAAGTGAAACCACATTTCAAATAATGAGGGAGAATCAGCAAAGCTGCAAAGATTTTCGCCAGCAAATTGTCTGCAAATGCAACAAACTGTTGATAGAAACGGCAAACGGTTGAGAAATTTAAAAATCAGGTTTGACAAAAGATTTTTCGCCGTTAAGATGTGCCTCAACAGCGATTCCTCTGTAGTTCAGTCGGTAGAACGGCGGACTGTTAATCCGTATGTCACTGGTTCGAGTCCAGTCAGAGGAGCCAAATTTCTGAAAAGCCCGCTTTATAGCGGGCTTTTTGCTATATCTGATAATCAATTTCCTCTTCACTATTTTCCATCACCTGTCGCTTAATATCCTCAACCGACAGTCCTGCATTGCACAGTTCCAGAAAACGCCAGACATAGTTACGCTGTAATTGTCCTCGTTTTAGTCCCAACCAGACGGTATTAGCATCGAAAAGATGGCGCGTTTCCAGACGAATTAAATTCTCTTCCTCTCGTTCGCCACTGGATTGTTCTGCTACTAATCCAATCCCCAGGCCAAGGGCTACGTAGGTTTTGATAACATCAGAATCCTGTGCACTCAATACAATATCTGCCAACAAACCTTTGCGGGCAAATGCGTCATCAATCCGCGAGCGACCAGTAATCCCCTGTCGGTAAGTGATCAACGGCCACTTCGCTATTGATTCCAGCGTCAATGGCGTAATTTTTGTTAAGGGATGATTATCTGGAACGAGCAAACTATGATGCCAACGAAACCACGGGAAGGCGACGAGTTGCGGATCATTGCTCAGACGCTCACTGGCGATGCCAATATCGGCCCCGCCATTTTGCAGCAACGTCGCAATTTCCTGTGGTGTTCCCTGGATAAGCTCAAGCCGCACTTCCGGGAAAAGTTCGCGAAAGGCTTTAATGACCTTTGGCAAGCTGTAGCGTGCCTGAGTATGCGTCGTTGCGATAGTGAGAACGCCAGATGTATCGTTGGTAAAGAGATCGGCAAGTCGACGAACATTACTGGCTTCATTCAGAATGCGTTCTGCAATTACCAGCAATGCTTTGCCCGGTTCAGTCATACCAAGCAGTCGTTTGCCCCGACGAACGAATATTTCTATACCAAGCTCATCCTCCAGCTCTCGAATATGACGGCTTACACCTGACTGTGAGGTAAAAAGCATATTCGCAACCTCTGTCAGGTTGTAATCCTGACGTGCAGCCTCACGGATTATCTTTAGTTGTTGGAAATTCACGGTAAACTCCGGGCAGATCAGACATTCCGCTATTGTTAAAGTCTAACGCCCGGCATAACAAATAATAAAAACCCGCATCTTATTCCATCCAGATATAACGTTTAGCTAACCAATTGCCATTGTCTTTTTTCCATGACTGGAGGACTGATCACTGACAATAACAGCTCTTTCACTGCTTGTGCCTGTGGCGACAGTTTTGCTCTGGCAGGTAAATTTAATGACAAGGAGAGACTCATTGACGGTGTGGTAATACGTGACATCCATCCGTTAACTGCGTCACATAACGAGCGCGCGGCTGATTCGGGTAACACTGCAACCCCCATGCCGCTGGCAATCGCTGCGGTAAGCGTGGCGATAGACTCAATTTCACCGATGACTTTTGCCGTGAGTCGCCGTAAAGAAAAAGCCTCATCAACGCGGAGTCTTACGGCACTGTAATCGCCGGGAAGAAAGAGATTCATTTGTGCTATAGCATTAACATCAACGCTTTGCCCTGGAAAATCCTGAGTTCCGACAAGAAAAAGATCTTCTTTTAACAAAGCCTGGCTGGATACGCCTGCCACAGGGGAATGCTCGTAAATTACCGCCATATCAAGCTGGCTATTTATAAGTTTATCGTTAAGAACAGCGCCGCTGTTTTCATGTAGATAGATAATCACTTCCGGAAATTCGGCACGTACCGCCTGTAATAAGGGCATGGTGATAGACGACGCGGCGGTTCCTGGCGCAAAGCCAATTGAGACTTGACCCGATAATGTCTGACCTACGTTATGAACTGCCAGTTGGGCCTGTTCACACTGACGTAAAATTGCCCGCGCATGGGTATAGAGAATTTTTCCGGCATCTGTTGGAGTAACGCCACGTTTAGTGCGAATCAAAAGTTGTTGATCCAGCTCGCCTTCCAGTGTGGCGACCTGCTGACTGAGCGCAGGCTGCGCGATATGCAACACTTCAGCAGCCTGGGTCAGGCTACCAATGTCTACAATTTTTACGAAGTATTTCAGGCGTCTGAAGTTCATGTTGCCTCCGGTTTTTAAGAATCGGCCCAAGTGCCAGTATTACTCACAACCAGATTGCAAGATGCTTGCCAGTTTAAGTTTGGCGCTAACGCGAAAGCTAATCGCCTGTCAAATAAGAGATTATGATTGTTTTGTCCTTTCGTCTGGGTTACAGAACGAGTGTTCATTGCCCCATAAAAGGATGGCATGCACTACAATGGAACATTACAAAAAAGATTGAATGTTCATCGCTTTGTCGAAATTGCCAGCAAACGAACAAAAAAATGCATTTCCCCCTTTGACATCGCGGAACGCTGCCATTAATATGCGCCCCGTTCACACGATTCCTCTGTAGTTCAGTCGGTAGAACGGCGGACTGTTAATCCGTATGTCACTGGTTCGAGTCCAGTCAGAGGAGCCAAATTCAAAAAAAACCTGCTTTCGAGCAGGTTTTTTGCTTTCTACGTAACAACTATTTTAAAACATCTGCCTGGAACCAGAATTAACTTGCACAGGCATTCCCGATCGACGTTGCAACGCAGCATTTGCGCGATTCACATCAACTTCTTGCCCGTTGATAAATGCCTGCAATGAAGGCGTTACCGGCAATGGCACTTTTCTGTCGGACTCATATTCCCCCCGATTGCGCGATAACGGTTCATGAACTTCCAGCCACTTTGAGCCATCCAGTTCCGTTGTGTATTTCACCGGCTGATCGATAATTTGCACGCGCGTCCCGACTGGAACATTATCGAACAAATACTTTATGTCATCATTGCGCAGACGAATACAGCCCTGACTCACCCGCAAGCCAATGCCAAAATTGGCATTAGTTCCGTGGATGGCATAAAGCCGACCAATATAGATGGCATAAAGCCCCATAGGATTATCGGGACCCGCAGGGACAAATGCTGGCAGGCTCTCCCCTCGTTTTGCATATTCGCGCCGAGTGTTCGGCGTTGGCGTCCAGGTTGGAGCTTCTTGTTTACGTTCAACGGCAGTCACCCAATTGCGCGGCGTTTCACGCCCGGCCTGACCAATGCCGATAGGAAACACTTCCACAGTATTTGTGTCCGGCGGATAGTAATAAAGACGCATCTCAGCGACGTTAACCACAATCCCTTTACGAACAGTGGCGGGCAAAATCAGTTGCTGCGGAATGGTAAGTTGCGAGCCAGACTTCGGCA
This sequence comes from Escherichia sp. E4930, assembly GCF_005845405.1. Taxonomy (NCBI): domain Bacteria; kingdom Pseudomonadati; phylum Pseudomonadota; class Gammaproteobacteria; order Enterobacterales; family Enterobacteriaceae; genus Escherichia; species Escherichia sp. E4930. The sequence continues at coordinate 127,561 of NZ_VCDZ01000007.1, forward strand.
AGAAAACATCAGCACCCGGATTCGCTTCCAGCATATTACTCAGACCTTGCCCGTACTGTGCAGCAAAGGTTTCCAGCGGCTGGGTATTGTGATCAGGAACCGTTATTGTCAGTGGTTGCCCTACTAAACGGCTACCCTCCGGAGGGAGTGGGTAAGTTACCGCCAGACTATTATGGCTGGCAAAAAGCAGAACAAATGAACAAAGAATATTTACACGACGCATCATGTCCCTTTCCTAAGTCGCGAAAGCTATCCGATAAGTATAGCTTTTATCTGACTTTTCGTTTTTAACTGTTCAATTCAGAAGTCGTCTTTCCCGGTAGAACAATATTACTGGCGGCAAGTTCACCCATGTTGCTGTATATCGCGCAGGCGGCTTCGATGATGGGCATCGCCAGCGCTGCGCCACTCCCCTCACCTAAACGCATTTCCATATTGAGATAAGGCTCCAGCCCCAAATGTGACAGCGCTATACGCGCCCCTTTTTCTGCCGACAGGTGAGAAGGAATGAGATACGGTTTGATTGCAGGACACATCCGGCAGGCGGCAAGTGCAGCGGCGTAAGAAAGAAATCCATCCAGCAACACGGGTAAACCGCAGGAAGCGGCACCTAACATTACGCCAGCCATTCCGACCAAATCAAACCCACCGACTTTGGCCAGCACATCAATACCATCCTGTGGATTCGGTTGATTCACTGTTATTGCCCGACGAACAACATCAACTTTATGAGCCAGTTTATCTGTCGGCAGGTTTGCGCCAATACCGACCACTTCTTCAGGATCGCGTCCAGTAATCGCACTGACTATCGCAGCTGCCGGTGTGGTATTTGCCATCCCCAGTTCACCCACACCAAACAGCGTGACGCCATTTCTCGCTAACTCGCGCGTATATTGTATGACGTCCAGAAGTAACGCTTCAGCCTGACAGGGGCTCATTGCCGGACCCGAGGCAATATTACCGCTACCTCGTGCGACACGCATGTTAATAAGCCCAGGGATAGGCTCAACGGTATCAATCCCAACATCAAGCACGTGAACTTTAGCGCCCGCTTGTGCTGCCAGCACACACACCCCAGTTGTTCCACGTGTCATATTTTCAGCCTGGATGGCTGTCACTGCTTTCGGAGAAATAGCGACACCTTCCTCCCAGACACCATGATCGGCACACATAACCAGCACTGCTTTTTGGCCCACATGAGGCACACCATTCAGTCCCGGCATTCCTGCCAGTTGTACGGCAAGCGCCTCCAGTCTTCCCAGACTACCGACAGGTTTGAGTAACCCATCAATATACCGTTGGGTACTCGACATAGCGGCAGGATCGATGGCAGGGATCGTATTCAATAATTCGGCGAGTGTTTGCATGTAACGTCTCCTCGGTAATCAGTCTTATAGCAGTGCCAGCAGGAAGACCAGTTCACCAAGTTCTATGGCTGCTCCCAGCGTATCGCCGGTTTGCCCGCCCAGAGTCCGTTTGAGAAGCTGACCGAGGACGAAAATCGCCACCATCGTCACCACCATAGCTGCCACACCATGCAAACCCGGCAATAATACGGCAGCAAAAATAGCGGCTAAACCGAGGGTGACACAGGTTTGTCGCCCGTCAATTTTGCCAATGAACACATTACCAAGCCCTTCTTCCCGGGCATAACAATGACGATACATCAACAATGCGGCAGTCCCACGGCTAACCGCACATGCTGCCGCCAGCGATGCAAGGATCGGTTCGCCACGCAGTGCCAACTCGCTTAGCACCAGAATCTTTGCCAGAACCACAAAAATCAGCGCCAGACCACCGTGAGTACCCAAACGGCTATCACGCATGATTTCCAACATGCGATCGCGGCTACGTGCAGAAAATACGCCATCACAGGTATCTGCGAGGCCGTCCAGGTGGAATCCCCCTGTCATCAGCGCCAGCACCAGCACACTAAACAGTGCCGCCAGCGGTACGCCACACCATGCCTGCAACGCCATGAAGACCAGTCCACTAATGGCGCCAAGCAATAAACCAATCAAGGGAAAAGTAATGATACCGCGAGAATAATGCTCGAAATCCAGCCCCTGGGACCAACGACGCGGTACAGGCAGACGCGAAATAAAAGAGAGCATCGCCCAAAATAATTTACTCATTTGATTTTTACTCCAATACCCGAAACCACCAGCCATACTTCATCTGCCGCAGCGGCCAACTGCTGATTTACCCGCCCGGCAATATCACGAAAATGTCGCGCCAGACGATTCTCCGGCACAATCCCCATGCCCACTTCATTGGTCACTAATACGACCTTTGCAGTACAACGTTGACAGGCGGCAATCAACGACTGAATCTCACCGTTAATCGCCTGCTCCATCGCGTCATAATCCCATTTTTCAGGATCTTTATCGCCGCCATATTCAAACAAAAGATTAGTCACCATTGTTGTAATGCATTCCAGCAATACGGCAGCCTGCGGATTAATGTCTGCGTTAATTAACTCATCAAGATTTTGCCAGCGTTCCACCGTGTGCCAGTGCGCCGGGCGGCCTTGCCGATGGTGTTCAATCCGTGCGGCCATCTCATCATCAAAAATTTGCGAAGTAGCGATATACAGGACCTGTGGAGTGTCCCCAATAAGCGCCTCGGCGTGCCGGCTCTTCCCGCTCCGTGCGCCCCCCGTCACCAAAATCATCATACGGACTCCCGGTTCAATTGTATGATGGTATTCATTGACCAGAGCAATGGATGTTCCACTGTTACTGACCGTAATAACATTTCTTCGATTAATACTGCGCGTATTAAAAATAAAAATCCAGCATTCTCAATCCATTACGAATGAGGGAGGCATTGTGAAATAGCCCGATTTCCCTGCGTTAACGACCGACGAAATGTGTCATTAGCAACGGTTTCTCTGAATTGACACATTTCATTCAGATAATGGATTAACGCTACAGCCCCACCAGCCGTGCCATTCAGCAAACGAGCATTGTGCTCTGCTATTAAGATTACCGTCACGCCATCAGGCAGAGGGAGCCTTTCTGGTATGAGTGTCCCGCTTTCAGCAATCAATAACAGCACTGAATAATCACTATACGCATCTGATAATGATTGTTCTGGCCCACCGTTAAAAGGCAGGAAACCTTGCTGCCAATCCTCACCGACAAAACAGGTAATAGGCAACATTTCAGCCAGATGTTTAGCGAGTTCAATATCGCCAGATGAGAGGCAAAAAAGAGCTATCGATTCAGGTTTTATCGTTTTCATGACCACCACCCTCCGCTTAGTTTCCTGTAATAACGGTCAGGTTGATATGCCACAAAAAAAGATTGCCACACCATAAGTGCAGCCCTGGCGCCTGTCGACACGACGATGAATGAAATAAATGCTGCCGCCATCCCCTGATCCTTTCAGGGTGGTAGGGGTATAAAGACGCGCCAGTGCTCAACCGGGCGCTTCCAGACAACCCACTTCCCACCGAAGTTGTTGGTATTAACTGACAGGCTGGTCTTCTGGCTTAGCGTCATCCTCCCCCGGCCTTCCCGATCTCACGATCAGTGGCATTTTCGGGGTTGTCAGCATTACAGCAGCGGGGGCTGCGAGGGATTTCCACCCTCTTCCCAGGCACAAATGTGCCAAACCTGTCAGCGTATGTTATGAGCCGATTTCAATTTTCCCATAACACGTAAATGAATTATTACTGCCAGAGTATATTTAATCATCCCTCATTTTTTACATTGAATTTATGCCGTTTCCGCAGCCGTATTTTCGCCAATTTGCTGACGGTATACCTGCGGCGTTACCTGATAGGTCTGTCGAAAAACTTTGCAAAAATAACTGGTTTGAGAGAAGCCTAAATTACGCGCAATGCTGGCGATGCTCCAGTCACTATGGCACAGCAACTCTCGGGCGCTGGCCATGCGTTGTTGGTTTACCCATGCATTAAAACCAATTCCATGATATTTCTTAAACAATTTACTGAAATAATAAGGGCTTAGATAAACATGCGAGGCAACATCTTCCAGGCGTAAATCGTCTGATAAATGCGCATCAATATAGCGCAATGCTTTTTTCATTTTATTATCGTGGGGATTAGACGCACGGGTCTGACGAACTGAATCCGAATGAGGTTTATTCTCTTTAATAACGACAAAATTGAGTTGCTTTTTGAGGCAATTTTCCACAATCAGCTTCAACAAATCAGCAGAGGCCATAACTCGCGAGTAATCCATCTCCGGGACTTTGCGAAATTCATTAAGTAATTCGGGATCTGCTTGCCAACGATCATCGACATTCAGAATATCGATCAAATCGACATCACCATTACGCAGGCGGACTTGTCCACACAACACAAAACCGACTAAATGCCCGGCAATCACCAAAGGAATAGAGAAATCAGTTAATCCTGCATGGCAACGGTAAATACAAGGTTGATCGGATTTAGAAGCTTCCAGACCTCCACAACGATCGCTCATGCGGCAGCGAGTGCTAAGCTGTGGATGTTGCCGCATCATCTGACAAAACGGGGTGAAGTTAAAAAGTTCGGAAATTTCATCACCGTGGATATTGACCACGACAACCGCAAGGCTGGTCGCCTGCGCAAAATCCTGCGCGATTTTATTAATGAGTTCTGAATTAAGTGTCGCCGCAGAAATCATGATAAAACCTCCCAGTTAATTTATTGTTATTGTAAAAACAATTGTTTTACATTTAATCTTCACATCATCCCTGATGATTTACTGACGAGAAGCACAAAGGACAATAACAAAAGCCTCCATGAAGCGGGAGACTTTTTAATAAGTTCGGAAAGCAGATCACAAACAGTAAAAAAATAAACGTTTATAACCTCCAGGTTATTTCGCTATTCGCGGATATCTTTAGGCGTAACACTATTGACAGGTAAATTTTGTGCAATGAGAAAGCGATAAATCGCCGCGCCAACGCAGGCACCAATGACCGGGGCAATAATGGGTACAATGAAATAAGGAATATTGCGTCCGCCAGTCATCGCTATTTCTCCCCAACCCGCAAGCTAGGTGAACATTTTTGGCCCAAAATCACGCGCTGGATTCATGGCAAAACCAGTTAATGGTCCAGTAGAAGCACCAATAACAGCAACCAGAATACCAATCAGTAAAGGTGCAAGAGGCCCCTTCGGTACACCGTTGCCGTCATCGGTCAACGCCATAATCAATCCCATCAACATAGACGTGATGACTATTTCAACCAGCGCCGCCTGCCATACATTTATTGCCGCGGCCGGGTAAGTACTGAAGATACTGGCGAGTTGTAAGCTTTCTGCACTACCACGAACCATATTGTGGGCAGATTCAAAATCGGTAAACAAATTGCTGTATAAAAAATACGCCAGAACCGCACCACCAAAGGCACCCGCTAATTGTGCCATACAAAATGGCAGCACTTTACGGCCAGGAAAAGCGGCGAACAACCATAGAGCAATCGTAACCGCTGGGTTGAGATGAGCGCCGGAAATTCCTGCCGTAAGATAAACAGCAAGTGAAATACCTAACCCCCAAATAATACAAATTTCCCACAGCCCCAGACTTGCCCCAGCAAGTTTGAGGGCACACAAACAACCAATGCCAAAAAAGAGGAACAGTCCGGTGCCCAAAAACTCGGCAACGCATTGCGCCTTGAGTGAATCATTCATAGTGACACCTTCTTTGCGGAGTTTGTTTCTTCATCAGCCAACAGAATTGCTGATTGTTGTGTATATCGAGGGCAACTATAAAAATTGCTCTGCAAAAAATATTGCCAACATTCATGACAGACTCGTGGAAAAATCGTGCTGACATAGCAAATTATTGTCATTGCAAAAGCATCAAACACAGCGTTAATCAGTGTTGAAAGTAATAATTACTGCCAAACTTTCACAATAAAAAATTGTCATCATGATATAATAAAATTTAAACAAATATCACAGTTCCCTTCCGCGAACCAAACCCAACGAAATATTATTCGCGATTAACCCCTTCAGCCAACGCAATTAATTCACATTGAAACACCCACAAAACAACCAATAAATTAATAACATATAGTATATAAAAGCAATTTTATAATATTTGTCCTCTATTTATTTTTCTCATTGGTCGACTAAGTCAGCCATTCTTTTTCCTCGCTTTTTTTTATAGTCATATCGTCAAAAAATCCAGGCGAGGTCTTTATGCAACAAGAAGCGTTAGGAATGGTAGAAACCAAAGGCTTAACTGCCGCCATAGAGGCCGCAGACGCCATGGTGAAGTCGGCAAATGTATTGCTGGTTGGCTACGAAAAAATAGGTTCCGGGCTGGTGACCGTCATCGTTCGTGGTGATGTCGGGGCTGTAAAAGCGGCAACAGACGCAGGTGCCGCCGCCGCGCGTAACGTCGGTGAAGTAAAAGCCGTACACGTTATTCCCCGCCCACATACCGATGTCGAAAAAATCTTACCAAAGGGAATTAACCCATGAGCAGCAATGAACTGGTCGAACAGATCATGGCGCAGGTCATCGCTCGCGTAGCGACGCCAGAGCATGAGGTTCTCCCGGAAACCACTCATCAAACACGAGAGACGGCTATGGCAGAAAAAAGCTGCACGTTAACGGAATTTGTTGGCTCCGCTATTGGCGACACTGTAGGTCTGGTCATTGCGAACGTTGATAGCGCCCTGTTGGACGCGATGAAACTTGAAAAACGCTATCGCTCCATTGGCATTCTGGGTGCACGTATTGGCGCAGGTCCACACATTATGGCCGCTGATGAAGCGGTAAAAGCTACGAACACTGAAGTTATTAGCATTGAACTTCCTCGCGATACCAAAGGCGGTGCCGGACACGGCTCATTGATCCTCTTAGGTGGCAACGATGTTTCCGACGTGAAACGCGGTATTGAAGTTGCCCTGAAAGAACTCGATCGGACCTTTGGTGATGTCTATGCCAACGAAGCCGGACATCTTGAACTGCAATACACCGCCCGCGCCAGCTATGCACTGGAAAAAGCGTTTGGCGCACCTCTGGGTCGCGCTTGCGGCGTTATTGTCGGCGCTCCGGCCGCTGTTGGTGTTCTGATGGCCGATACCGCGCTGAAGTCCGCCAATGTGGACGTGGTGGCATACAGCTCGCCTGCTCATGGCACCAGCTACAGCAATGAAGTCATTCTGATTATCTCAGGTGACTCCGGCGCAGTCCGTCAGGCGGTCATCTCCGCACGCGAAATCGGTAAAACCGTACTTTCGACTCTCGGCGATACACCGAAAAACGATCGCCCTTCCTACATCTGAATTCCCTGAGGCAGATTCATGAGATCGAAAAGATTTGAAGCACTCGCCAAACGCCCGGTCAACCAGGACGGTTTCGTTAAAGAGTGGATTGAAGAAGGCTTCATTGCGATGGAAAGCCCGAACGATCCAAAACCGTCAATCAAAATTGTTAACGGCGTCGTCACCGAGCTGGATGGAAAACCCGCCAGCCAGTTTGACCTGATCGACCACTTTATCGCCCGTTACGGCATCAATCTCGCGCGCGCCGAAGAAGTCATCGCGATGGATTCGGTCAAACTTGCCAATATGCTGTGCGATCCAAATGTCAAACGTAGCGATATCGTTCCCCTTACCACAGCAATGACGCCCGCCAAAATCGTCGAAGTGGTTTCGCAGATGAACGTGGTAGAGATGATGATGGCGATGCAGAAAATGCGCGCCCGTCGAACACCATCACAACAGGCTCACGTCACCAACGTCAAAGATAACCCGGTACAAATTGCCGCCGACGCAGCTGAAGGCGCATGGCGCGGGTTTGATGAACAGGAAACCACCGTTGCCGTTGCTCGCTATGCGCCGTTCAACGCCATCGCTCTGCTGGTAGGTTCACAGGTAGGGCGCCCGGGCGTGTTGACCCAGTGTTCACTGGAAGAAGCCACCGAACTGAAACTCGGTATGTTAGGTCACACCTGTTACGCCGAAACGATTTCTGTTTACGGCACAGAACCTGTTTTCACCGATGGCGATGACACCCCGTGGTCAAAAGGATTTCTCGCATCATCTTATGCTTCTCGCGGCTTAAAAATGCGCTTTACTTCCGGCTCCGGCTCTGAAGTACAGATGGGTTACGCGGAAGGCAAATCAATGCTTTATCTCGAGGCTCGTTGCATTTACATCACCAAAGCCGCAGGCGTACAGGGGCTGCAGAATGGTTCCGTAAGCTGCATCGGTGTTCCATCAGCTGTGCCGTCAGGCATCCGCGCAGTGCTGGCGGAAAACTTAATTTGCTCATCGCTGGATCTGGAATGTGCCTCCAGTAATGACCAGACCTTTACCCACTCAGATATGCGCCGTACCGCGCGTTTCCTGATGCAGTTTCTGCCGGGTACTGACTTTATCTCTTCCGGTTTTTCCGCTGTGCCGAACTACGACAACATGTTTGCCGGTTCAAACGAAGACGCAGAAGACTTCGATGATTACAACGTCATTCAGCGTGACCTGAAGGTTGATGGCGGTCTGCGACCGGTGCGCGAAGAAGATGTTGTCGCCATCCGCAATAAAGCCGCACGCGCTTTACAGGCTGTCTTTGCCGGTATGGGATTACCCCTTATTACCGATGAAGAGGTCGAAGCGGCGACCTATGCCCACGGTTCGAAAGATATGCCAGAGCGCAACATCGTAGAAGACATTAAGTTCGCCCAGGAAATTATCAATAAAAACCGTAACAGCCTGGAAGTGGTGAAAGCCCTGGCGCAAGGCGGTTTTACCGATGTCGCTCAGGACATGCTCAACATGCAAAAAGCGAAACTGACCGGCGATTATCTCCATACCTCAGCCATTATCGTCGATGACGGACAAGTGCTGTCTGCGGTCAATGATGTCAATGATTACGCCGGACCGGCTACAGGTTACCGCCTGCAAGGGGAACGCTGGGAAGAGATCAAAAATATTCCCGGTGCACTTGATCCCAACGAAATTGACTAAGGGTGAGAAATGGAAATTAACGAAAAATTACTGCGTCAGATTATCGAAGACGTGCTGGCAGAAATGCAAACCAGCGACAAGTCCGTTTCATTTCGCGCGCCTGTCGCCTCCACTGCCCCTTCCGCACCGGATGCAGGGAGTTTTTTGACCGAAATTGGCGAAGCCCAACAAGGCACTCAGCAAGATGAAGTCATTATTGCTGTAGGCCCGGCGTTCGGCCTGGCGCAAACCGTCAATATCATCGGTATTCCGCATAAAAACATCTTGCGCGAAGTGATTGCCGGTATCGAAGAAGAAGGCATTAAAGCCCGTGTGATTCGCTGCTTTAAATCGTCTGATGTCGCATTCGTGGCGGTCGAAGGCGATCGCCTTAGTGGTTCCGGCATTGCTATTGGTATTCAGTCAAAAGGCACCACGGTTATCCACCAGCAGGGGCTTCCCCCTTTGTCTAACCTGGAACTTTTCCCGCAAGCGCCTTTGTTGACGCTGGAAACTTATCGTCAGATTGGTAAAAACGCCGCGCGTTATGCGAAGCGTGAGTCTCCACAACCAGTTCCGACCCTCAACGATCAAATGGCGCGGCCTAAATACCAGGCCAAATCAGCCATTTTACATATCAAAGAGACGAAGTACGTGGTCACTGGCAAAAAACCGCAAGAACTGCGCGTGACGTTTTAACAAAGGAAACCTTCATGAATACCGATGCAATTGAGTCGATGGTCAGGGACGTGTTGAACCGCATGAACAGTCTACAGGATGCAGCTCCTGTTTCTGCGACACCCAACGCGTCAATACAGAGCGCCAAAGTGACGGATTATCCACTGGCAAATAAACATCCAGAATGGGTTAAAACGGCGACCAATAAAACGCTCGACGATTTCACTCTGGAGAATGTCCTCAGCGATAAAGTCACCGCCCAGGATATGCGTATAACCCCTGAAACATTGCGTATTCAGGCCGCGATTGCCAGAGATGCGGGTCGTGATCGCCTGGCGATGAATTTTGAACGCGCTGCCGAGCTTACCTCAGTGCCGGACGATCGCATCCTCGAAATCTACAATGCGTTACGCCCTTATCGTTCGACAAAGCAAGAGCTCATTGCCATTGCCGACGATCTTGAACAGCGTTATCAGGCCAGGATTTGCGCTGCATTTGTCCGTGAAGCTGCAGAACTCTATGTCGAGCGTAAAAAACTGAAAGGCGACGATTAAGGACGAACTATGCGATATATAGCAGGCATTGATATCGGCAATTCATCCACAGAAGTTGCACTGGCGACGCTCAATACGTCTGGAGAATTGTCGTTCGTGAGCAGCGCCCTTGCGGAAACCACCGGAATCAAAGGTACGTTGCGTAACGTCCATGGCATTCAGGAGGCGCTCGCACAGGCAACGAAAAAAGTCGGCATCAATGTCAGCGATATTTCGCTTATTCGTATCAACGAAGCAACTCCTGTCATTGGCGATGTGGCGATGGAAACCATTACGGAAACCATCATTACCGAATCAACCATGATTGGTCACAACCCAAAAACTCCGGGCGGAGTGGGACTGGGCGTGGGGCTCACCATCACTCCACAAGAGTTGTTAACACGCCCGGCGGATACACCGTACATTCTGGTCGTGTCATCGGCATTTGATTTTGCCGATATCGCGACCATGATAAACGCCTCCGTGCGTGCCGGATATCAACTGACTGGCGTTATTCTGCAACGTGATGATGGCGTGCTGGTCAGTAACCGCCTGGAAATCCCTTTACCCATTGTTGATGAAGTCCTCTACATCGATCGTATTCCGCTCGGCATGCTGGCCGCGATTGAAGTCGCCGTTCCCGGGAAGGTTATCGAAACCCTGTCTAATCCGTATGGGATTGCCACTGTTTTCGCCCTCAATGCTGAGGAGACTAAAAATATCGTTCCTGTTGCACGAGCACTCATAGGCAACCGTTCTGCAGTAGTGGTGAAAACACCTTCTGGCGACGTTAAAGCCCGTTCGATACCCGCCGGAAACATCGAGCTGCTTTCTGCCGGACGTACAATACGAGTTGATGTTGCTGCTGGTGCCGATGCCATTATGAAAGCGGTCGGCGAGTGCTCAAAACTGGAAAACGTAACGGGAGAACCGGGCACCAACATCGGCGGTATGCTGGAACATGTTCGCCAGACTATGGCGGAACTGACCAATAAACCCAGCCACGAAATTTTTATTCAGGATTTACTGGCGATAGATACCTCTGTTCCCGTCAGCGTAACCGGTGGGCTGGCTGGTGAATTTTCACTGGAACAGGCAGTGGGTATCGCTTCAATGGTGAAATCCGACCGACTGCAAATGGCGATGATCGCCAGTGAAATTAAGCAAAAACTGCATGTTGATGTTCAGGTCGGAGGCGCTGAAGCAGAAGCTGCAATTCAGGGAGCCTTGACTACCCCTGGAACCACACGCCCTCTGGCAATTCTGGACTTAGGCGCAGGTTCTACCGATGCCTCCATCATCAATCAGAAAGGGGAAATGATAGCTACTCACCTTGCGGGAGCGGGCGACATGGTGACGATGATTATTGCCAGGGAACTGGGCTTAAATGATCGTTATCTGGCAGAAGAAATCAAAAAATACCCGTTGGCAAAAGTAGAAAGTCTGTTCCATTTACGCCATGAAGACGGCAGCGTTCAGTTCTTCCCTACTCCGCTGTCCCCTCATGTATTTGCCCGCGTTTGTGTGGTGAAACCTGACGAACTGGTGCCTATTCCCGGTGATTTGACGCTGGAAAAAGTACGCGCTATCCGTCGTAGTGCGAAAGAGCGTGTCTTCGTAACCAATGCCCTGCGCGCGCTACGTCAGGTAAGTCCAGGCGGAAATATTCGCGATATTCCGTTCGTCGTTCTGGTGGGCGGTTCTTCCCTGGATTTCGAAGTACCGCAGTTAGTCACCGATGCATTGGCGCATTATCGATTGGTCGCCGGACGGGGGAATATCCGTGGTAGTGAAGGCCCGCGCAATGCGGTAGCTACCGGGCTACTGATTTCCTGGCACAGGGAGTTGGCTCATGGAAAGTAAAGAACATACGCCCGCTATTGTCGTTACGGAAATAGGTGACTGTATCAGTACATGGAATGAGGTGCTTCTTGGCATTGAAGAGGAAGGTATCCCCTTTCGCATTCAACATATCCCGTCAGGTGAAGTCATCGATAGCGCCTGGCAGGCTGCTCGTCAGTCCCCCCTGTTGGTTGGCATAGCCTGTGACCGGGAAAAGCTGATTGTGCATTACAAAAACTTACCGGCATCAGCGCCACTGTTTACGCTGATGTATCAACAAGATAACCATGCCCGGCGCAGCATCGGCAATAACGCTGCCCGCCTGGTAAAAGGCATTCCCTTCAGGGAATGCCACTCATAATCCACAGGAGAAACGCTGTATGAACAACGCACTAGGACTGGTTGAAACAAAAGGGTTAGTTGGCGCAATTGAAGCCGCAGATGCCATGGTTAAATCCGCCAACGTGCAACTGGTTGGCTATGAAAAGATTGGTTCGGGTCTGATTACAGTGATGGTCCGTGGCGATGTTGGCGCAGTAAAAGCCGCCGTTGATGCAGGAAGCGCCGCCGCAAGCGCCGTTGGCGAAGTGAAATCCTGCCATGTCATCCCGCGGCCACACAGCGATGTTGAGGCCATTTTACCTAAATCTGCATAACCCCATTCGCTAAGGAGCACAGCGTGAAGCAATCACTGGGATTACTTGAAGTCAGTGGTCTGGCACTCGCCATCAGTTGCGCAGATGCTATGGCAAAAGCCGCGTCCATCACGCTGGTTGGCCTTGAGAAGACCAATGGCTCAGGCTGGACGCTCATTAAAATCACCGGTGACGTCGCCTCGGTTAATGCGGCGATCGCGACGGGTGCCAGTTTCGCCGAACAGCGAAATGGCCTCGTCGCACACAAAGTGATTGCCCGCCCGGGTGAGGGAATACTGCCCCGCCCAACAGAAGCAATGAATATGACGGTGGCAGTAAGCGAAACGCCAGCAACAGTCGCCCCCCCAGAGATTATCAGCTGTAATTTGTGTCTTGATCCCGCGTGTCAACGGCAAAAAGGTGAGCCACGTTCACTTTGTCTGCACTCTGATAAGCGAGGGGAGTAGCAATGGATAAACAAACCTTGCAGGAGACTGTCAGCCAGGTTCTGGATGAAATGCGCGAGCGCCCTATCCCTCTGGGCGTTTCCAGTCGTCATATTCATCTTTCAACGGCGGATTATGTGCGCCTTTTTCCTGAACAACCGATCAGCGAGAAAAAGTCATTACTGCAACCTGGTCAATTCGCTGCTGAACAGGTTGTTACGCTGGTGGGACCAAAAGGCAAATTACACAACGTTCGCTTGTTAGGGCCACTACGTAACTCAAGCCAGGTGGAGATTTCCCGGACTGACGCCAGAACATTAGGGATCACCGCCCCGCTACGTATGTCTGGCGATCTCAGCGGCACACCGGGGATTCGTCTGATAAGCCCGTTTGCAGAGCTGGAAATCGCTTCTGGCGTTATTGTCGCACAACGGCACATCCATATGTCTTCGCTTGATGCCCTGATTTATGGCGTTACACATGGCGATAAAGTGGCGGTCGCCATTGAAGGTAATGAACGACGACTGATATTCGATAACGTTGCTGTTCGCGTCTCACCAGATATGCGCCTTGAAATGCATATTGATACCGACGAGGCCAACGCCGCAGGCGCTGATAATCCTGATGTTTTTGCCACGCTGGTGTCGGTGCCATGAATAACAAACTGATGCAACACATTGTTGAAGAAGTGATTTTTCGCCTGAAACAACGTGCGGGAAAAACACTCGCGCTGACGGTTTCGCAACTGCGAGAAGCCAGCGTTCACGAGATAGTTCATCAGTATGCTTCGTTACAAATTCGATTCGTCGATTTACCGTTGCTGCGACAACTTGCGGAGAACGAAACGTCAGATCGAGCGGTAATCCACATTCACGAGGCGTTAGCCTGGGGAATACACATTCAATTGTCGTTGCAAAGTCATTTCCTGAACGCCATCAAATTGAAGTCTCTCGCCCATCTACCGCTAACCTGGTGCGACGAACAAGGACAACCGATCTACCTTCATCGTGGTCAACTTTTAAGTTATGCCGACGTAGTGCAGTTATGCGCAGGGATAGTGGTGTTGCAACGGAAATGTTGTGTGACCGCACTTGCGCGTGAAGCGGCAATGACCCGAAACATTCAGTTAATCAGGCAGGAGTAACCCATGCATCTGGCTCGAGTCACTGGCGCGGTGGTATCCACGCAAAAATCACCTTCTCTGGTTGGGAAAAAACTGCTGTTGGTTCGCCGGGTCAGTGCTGACGGCGAACTGCCTCTCACGCCATTAACCGGTGACGAAGTTGCCGTTGATTCAGTCGGTGCAGGCGTCGGTGAGCTGGTACTCCTCAGCAGCGGCTCCAGCGCCAGACATGTTTTTAGCGGCCCCAACGAAGCCATCGACCTGGCAGTGGTCGGCATTGTAGATACGATTTCGCGCTAAGGAGTTGAAAGATGGCGATTTATACCCGCACAGGTGATTCAGGAAGTACGTCTCTATTTACCGGACAACGCGTGAGTAAAACTCATCTACGCGTCGAAGCCTACGGCACACTGGATGAACTGAACGCGACACTCAGTCTGTGTTATTGCGCCACCGCCATCGAAAGCCATCGCATATTACTGGAAGCCATTCAGCAACAGATATTTTGGTTTAGCGCCGAACTCGCCAGTGAAAGCGAGCAGCCATCAGCGCAGCAGCGTTACATCAGTACGGAAGAAATTGCCGCACTTGAAAAAGCGATCGATAGCGCAATGAGCGCTGTTCCTCCAGTTCACAGTTTCATTCTGCCAGGACGTTGTGAAGCCGCGAGCCGCATGCATTTCGCCCGCACCGTGGCCCGGAGAGCTGAAAGGCGTCTGGTTGAACTGACAACGGAAGCCTCCGTCCGCCATGTTTTGCTGCACTATATTAACCGGCTTTCCGATTGCCTGTATGCCCTCGCCCGCGTGGAAGACAACGTTGCTCATCAGAACCTGATGATTCAGGAAATCACAAAACGTTATCACGAAGCCAACCACACTTCAGCATTGAAGGAACGCACGATGTCGCTCACTTTTCAGGATCTTCATCAGCTCATTCGTAGCGCGGCAATGCGTGCGGATGAACTGCATATTCCCGTTGTTATCAGCATTGTCGATGCCAACGGAACAGAAAGTGTTACCTGGCGGATGCCTGATGCACTGCTGGTTAGCAGTGAACTGGCACCGAAAAAAGCCTGGACCGCCGTGGCGATGAAAACGGCAACACACAAGCTTACGGATACCGTGCAACCGGGGGCGCCACTTTACGGGCTAGAAAGCCATATGCAAGGCAAAGTCGTCACTTTTGGTGGCGGCTTCCCCCTCTGGCGTGACGGAATATTGCTTGGAGGGCTTGGGATTAGTGGTGGTAGCGTTGAACAAGACATGGATATTGCCCAAAGCGCAATGACGGCAATTAACGTGGGAGAAAACCAATGAATAACTCTGAATTAGAAACACTGATCCGCAATATTCTGCGCGAGCAGCTAGTCCCCACGACATCACAAACGCAAAAAAACGGTATTTTCCAGACTGTCGATGAAGCTATCGGCGCTGCACACCAGGCCTTTTTGCGTTTTCAACAGTGTCCGCTTAAGACTCGCAGCGCCATTATCAGCGCTATTCGCGAAGAATTAACGCCCCGTCTTACAGAATTGGCGGAAGAGAGCGCTAACGAAACGGGAATGGGAAATAAAGAAGATAAGTACTTAAAAAACAAAGCGGCGCTCGATAACACACCAGGAATTGAAGATTTAACCACCACCGCACTGACCGGTGATGGTGGCATGGTTTTGTTTGAATACTCCCCGTTTGGAGTTATTGGCTCGGTCACGCCAAGTACCAATCCCACGGAAACCATCATTAACAACAGCATCAGCATGCTGGCAGCTGGTAATAGCGTCTACTTCAGTCCACACCCGGGAGCCCAAAACGTCTCGCTGAAATTGATCGCCATAATCGAAGACATCGCGTTTCGCTGTAGTGGCATTCATAACCTGATCGTTACTGTATCTGAACCGACCTTTGCCGCAACCGAACAGATGATGGTGCATCCTAAAATCAGCCTTCTGGCGATTACCGGTGGTCCGGGTATCGTCGCCATGGGAATGAAAAGTGGCAAGAAAGTGATTGGTGCCGGTGCGGGTAATCCCCCCTGCATCGTCGATGAAACGGCAGATATTGTGAAAGCTGCCGAAGACATCATTAACGGAGCCTCGTTTGATTACAACCTGCCGTGTATCGCTGAAAAAAGCCTGATCGTCGTGACCTCAGTGGCAGATTATTTGATTCAGCAGATGCAAAGTTTTGGCGCCCTTCTTCTTAACCATGAACAAACTGAAAAATTGCGTGCTGTTTGCCTGCCAGACGGCGTGGCCAACAAAAAACTGGTCGGCAAAAGTCCATCAGCCTTGCTGGAAGCCGCAGGCCTCCCTTTGCCAGCAAAAGCGCCCCGCTTGCTGATTGCTGTTGTTGACGCCGATGATAGCTGGGTTACCAGCGAACAACTCATGCCAATGCTACCCATTGTGAAGGTCAACGATTTTGATAGCGCCCTCACACTGGCGTTGAATGTAGAAGACAGTTTGCATCACACCGCAATCATGCACTCGCAGAACATCTCACGGCTCAACCTTGCCGCGCGCGTTATGCAAACTTCAATCTTTGTCAAAAACGGTCCTTCCTGGGCGGGTATTGGCGTCGGCGGCGAAGGCTTTACGACCTTCACCATTGCTACACCGACCGGAGAAGGGACAACGTCAGCCCGGACTTTTGCCCGCTCACGACGCTGTGTGTTAACCAGCGGCTTTTCCATTCGCTAGAGAAACGGAAATGAATACTTTTTCACTGCAGACGCGTTTATACAGCGGACCGGGAAGTCTCAAAGTACTTAGCCGTTTCACGAATAAGCACATCTGGATTATTTGCGACACCTTTCTGGCGCGATCGCCGTTGATTGATACCTTGCGCCTGGCGCTACCCGACAGCAATCGCCTCAGTATTTTTAGCGAAATAACGCCCGATCCAACTATCCAGACAGTGGTAAAAGGCATCACTCAGATGCAAACTTTACGCCCGGATGTGGTTATCGGTTTTGGCGGCGGCTCTGCACTGGATGCCGCAAAAGCGATTGTCTGGTTTAGTCGCCAGTGTGCTATCGAAATTGAAACCTGCGTAGCCATCCCCACCACCAGCGGCACTGGTTCAGAAGTGACCAGCGCCTGTGTCATCAGCGATCCTGAGAAGGGAATTAAATATCCCCTTTTCGATGATGCACTTTATCCGGATATCGCGATCCTTGATCCCTCGCTGGTCGTGAGTGTGCCACCGGCGATAACGGCCAATACCGGAATGGATGTTTTAACCCATGCGCTTGAAGCCTATGTTTCTCCCCGCGCCAGCGACTTCACGGATGCACTGGTCGAAAAAGCCGTGCAAATTGTTTTTCAATACCTGCCCACGGCAGTGAAGAAAGGCGATTGTCTTGCCACCCGCGGTAAAATGCATAATGCCTCTACACTTGCAGGAATTGCCTTTAGCCAGGCCGGACTGGGATTAAATCATGCGATTGCCCATCAACTCGGTGGGCAGTTTCATTTGCCCCACGGTCTGGCGAATGCGCTCCTGCTGACGTCAGTTATTCGTTTTAATGCTGGCGATCCTCGCGCCGCCAAACGCTACGCCCGGCTGGCTAAAACGTGTCATTTATGCCCGGACAATGCCAATGACACCGCAAGCCTGAATGCACTCATTCAACATATTGAACAGCTCAAAAAAGCGTGTTCAATACCGACTCTCGCCAATGCTCTGAAAGAAAAAAAAGCAGAATGGTCATCACGTATTCCCGATATGGTTCAGGCGGCGCTGGCGGATGCTACATTGCGTACCAACCCACGTGAGGCTGATGCCAATGCTATTGCCGAACTGCTTGAGGAGTTGTTATGAACGTCGAGTTTACGTCCTGCGACGGTCAGACGATCCGCGAGCGAGTACAAGCAGCAGGCGTCGTGGGTGCTGGTGGTGCTGGCTTTCCGACACATATCAAGCTACAAGCACGTGTTGATACGTTCCTGGTGAATGCGGCGGAATGCGAACCGATGCTGAAAGTGGACCAGCAGTTAATGGCGCAGCAAGCCAGTCGCCTGCTTCGCGGCGTTCACTACGCAATGAAAGCCACCGGGGCCAGTAGCGGAATCATCGCGCTGAAAGAAAAGTATCAACTGGCAATAAACGCACTCACGCCACTGTTACCACCTGATATCCGCCTGCATATTTTGCCCGACGTTTACCCCGCAGGAGACGAAGTGCTGACCATCTGGATGGCAACAGGTCGCCGTGTTCCTCCAGCCGCGTTACCCGTTAGCGTCGGCGTAGTCGTCAATAACGTCCAGACTGTGCTGAATATTGCCAGAGCCGTTGAGCAGCAGTATCCGGTAACGCGCCGCACGCTAACCGTTAATGGTGCAGTTGCTAAACCCGTAACGGTGACCGTTCCCATAGGGATGTCTTTACGCGAAGTACTGGCGCTGGCGGGAGGCGCAACGGTAGATAATCCTGGTTTTATCAATGGCGGTCCGATGATGGGGAGTTTGATCACATCGCTCGATACGCCAGTCAGCAAAACCACTGGCGGCTTGCTGGTTTTACCCAACTCTCATTCACTGCTCCAACGTCGAATGCAGGATGACCGCAGCGTACTTGCCGTCGCGAAAACCGTTTGTGAACAATGCCGCTTATGCACCGATCTCTGCCCACGTCATTTAATTGGTCACGAACTGTCACCGCATTTGTTAGTACGTGCAGTTAACTACCAACAGCTCGCTACGCCGCAACTGTTACTGACAGCGCTCACCTGTTCGGAGTGCAACGTCTGCGCCAGCGTTGCCTGCCCGGTAGGTATTTCACCCATGCGCATAAACCGCCTGCTTAAGCAGGAATTACGCGCCAAAAATCTCCGCTACGAAGGTGCCTTAAATCCTGAGGATGCCATGGCAAATTATCGGCTGATTCCCGTAAAACGGCTGGTAACCAGATTGGGCTTAACCCCGTGGTATCAGGACGCGCCATTGTCTGAACACGTACCACAACCCGAAAAAGTGACGTTATTGTTACGCCAGCACATCGGTGCCAGCGCAATTCCATGTGTACAAAAAGGCGATTGCGTCGTTCGTGGGCAATGTGTAGGTCAAATTCCACACGGCGCATTAGGCGCCCCTGTTCATGCCAGTATTGATGGCATGGTCAGCGATGTGACAGAAAACGCGATTACGATAGTGAGAGGTTAATCATGTCGAAAGCGGTAGGTATTTTAGAACTTAGTAGTATCGCGAAAGGGATGGAAACCGGCGATGCCATGCTGAAAAGTGCCAACGTTGAATTACTGGTCAGCAAAACGCTTTGCCCCGGTAAATTTCTGCTGATGCTCGGCGGCGATGTCGGTGCAGTACAGCAAGCCATCAACAGCGGCGCTTCCCTTGCAGGTGAAATGCTGGTCGACAGTCTGGTCCTTCCTAATATTCATCCCACTATCCTGCCCGCAATCAGCGGTCTGAACCATGTTGACCAGCGACGGGCTGTCGGTGTAGTCGAAACCTGGAGTGTAGCGGCCTGCATTGACGCTGCCGATTGTGCAGTGAAAGCGGCAAACGTCACGCTCGTACGGGTACATATGGCCTTTGGTATTGGCGGTAAATGCTACATGGTAGTGGCAGGCGATATTTCTGATGTTAATAACGCGGTATCTGTCGCCAGCGAGCGAGCGGGGGAAAAAGGTTTGTTGGTCTATCGCTCAGTAATTGCCCGTCCGCATGAAGCCATGTGGCGTCAGATGGTGGAGGGATAATGTCACCTCAGCACACGACTGAACGAATGATTCAGGAATATGTCCCCGGTAAACAGGTCACGCTGGCACATGTTATTGCAAATCCTGGAAAGGATCTGTTTAAAAAATTAGGCTTACCGGACACCGTTTCCGCTATTGGCATTCTGACGATTACCCCCAGCGAAGCATCTATCATCGCATGTGATATCGCTACAAAATCAGGCGCTGTAGAGATTGGTTTTCTTGATCGTTTTACCGGCGCGGTAGTTCTGACTGGCGATGTTTCTGCTATCGAATATGCACTTAGCCAGGTTACCCGAACGCTGGGCGAAATGATGCGCTTTACCGCCTGCCCCATTACCCGGACCTGACTCGATGCAACGTATGATGCTCATCGGACCCAGCCAGTGCGGAAAAACGTCACTCACGCAATGCCTGCGCGGGGAGAATATTCAGTATCAGAAAACGCAGGCCATCGTCTGGTCACCGGCCACCATTGACACTCCCGGGGAATACCTCGAAAACCGCAGTCTTTACAGTGCGCTGCTGGTCAGCGCCTGTGAAGCAGACATTATCGCGCTGGTGCTTAATGCGGACGCGCCGTGGTCCCCTTTTTCGCCAGGCTTTACCACGTCAATGAATCGCCCGGTCATTGGGGTAGTCACCAAAGTGGATTTAGCCAGTGAAGAACAGATATCTTTGGTGAAATGCTGGCTACGGGAAGCTGGAGCACGAAAGGTGTTAGTGACCAGTGCGGTAAATAACATCGGGGGTGCAGAACTTCTTGCCTTGTTGCATACAGAAGAAGGCAGTCATTAAGCCAGAAATTTCAATATGTTATGAGATGGGATGATGACTTACGACACGGAGAAAAGAATCAATGAACAATGAGGATTGCCCGGCAATCCTCATTGAATAAAGTAGAAATTACTTCGCTTCGCCGTTTTTCATTTCGCCCATAGCTTTCAGCTTTTTGGAGATATCGCGGCGTTCTTTGGAGAGCTCAGCATTTTTTATGATGTAATCATCAACACGATCTTCATAGTCGCCTTTCATGCTGGCGATGATGCCCTGAATTGCTTCAACGCTCATACCAGGTTTGATGTAGTCGCTCAGGTTGTCGAGCAGCAGGACGCGTTTCTGGTTGTCACGGATCTTTTTCTCAACGTCCTGGATTTCACGTTGCAGCTTGTTCTTACGGCGGAACAGACGAACAAATTCCAGCACGTCCTGGAATGAAGGCTTGGTAGTTTCCATTTTTATACCCCTGATAATGTGAGAGTCGGATTCGTTTAAGCAACCGCTATTCGTTAGGGCCAACATTACTCATAGCTGCCGCAGATGACAATGCTTTTATCCCTATTCACTATCATACCCTTTATCCTTGCTGAATCGAAGCAGCAGCAATTTGATTCTGAAGGTCGGAATTTATTTGCGCAAAGCCCGACAAATCAGATTTGACAGCAACTCCAGTTGATGCGCCGTTTCCATGTTTAGCCATACATAGCCATAAATCGGCGTCTCAACGACTTTCAGATCATGATGATTAGCGAGCAACTGGCGCAACTCTTCCACAGCATCGTTCAATTTTTCTGTATTAGCAAAAACCGGCTGTGGATTACCTTCGTACAGGGCATGAACAAGAGTCAGCACTATTTGCTGCATCATTTGCTGTGTGTCGCGCAGTTTTTGCGCATTCAGTAGCACGAAATGACTAGGCCTCGTGGCCCAGTAAGCATTGATTTGCAGCTCCAGCATACAAACCAGATTACGGTTAATCGTCTGGATACCTTCATATATCGATTTTGGAATACGGGTTTCTTTGCTGGCGGGTGCAATCAGCCCACGCATTTTCACGGCATCAGCCAGGAGTTTTTGCAGATGGCTTTCCAGATGCGGACGTTCCAGTAGGTTCGGTGAAAATGCTGATTGGTAGACACGGTTATATTCGGTAAGGCTTTTCGCCAGTTGAATACGCCAGTGGATGAAAGCTCGCTGCGGCCAGATGCCAGTAAAAACCATTGCCAGTAGGGAGCCGAGGATCACATCGCCGCTTCGCCATAATGCCGTATCAATTTCACCTGTCGGGGAACCAACAACAATCGCCAGCGTCACACCAATCAATAAGCCTTGATAAGGTTTCTTGCCCAGCGCCAACCAACCGCAAAGGAACATCGCCGCCGCGCACCAGACCAACATCAGAGGTAACGAAATTAACTCCAGTTGCAGGGCTATAAGACCTAAAATCGAGCCGAACACCGTACCGCCAATACGTTCGAATGCTCGAGGGACGACGTTACCCCAAAACGAGATAGGCCCCATGATCACCACCATAGTAACCAGTGGCCAGGTGCTTTCCGGGATAGTAAACAGGCGAATAATGAGAAAAGTCAGCAGGAATGCTAGTGCGACGCGAGTACCATGCACGATACGGTAATGACGGTACACACGAATTTCAAACGGACTAAGGCACTTATCAGCTCGCACGCTGGAACTCCGTTAAATAAGGATGAAGTTAACTCAGAACGATTACCGCGGCCAGACACTAAACCAAGTGTCCAGCCGACTTACAAAAAGTAATCAGGAACATTCCCGAAGGATTATC
The DNA here is from genome assembly GCF_005845405.1 of Escherichia sp. E4930. Classification (NCBI taxonomy): domain Bacteria; kingdom Pseudomonadati; phylum Pseudomonadota; class Gammaproteobacteria; order Enterobacterales; family Enterobacteriaceae; genus Escherichia; species Escherichia sp. E4930. Next base: position 150,042 of record NZ_VCDZ01000007.1, read on the forward strand.
AGAAGTCTGAAGGTCAATTTTACCCTTTTACATGACGAAAAACAGCGAAGCAATCAGGTTAACACCCTGTTGTTGCACCAGCATTAACCCATTTTCGGCTGCACTGCGACATACATTTCAATATCCCAATAGCCGTCTTCCGCTCCATTATTAAGATAAACTTCGAAACAGGGCTTAGGTGACATCTGATAAGCACTGTCTTGCAAGAGAGTATTAAAAAACTGATACCATGGCGTAGAAAAATCATCGCCTTCTACGCGAGCAACGGCAACCGCATATTGCCCACCGGAGATTTCCGTCAGGATCACGCCTTCACTGTTTTCCGGTAGAGTGAAGTTGTTCTCCAGGGAAACCACCGTGTCACAACGTAACTTTTCGGCAGGTGTTTCATCTGGGTTATCGTAATAGACGGCGATCCATTCCTTAGGCACAACTTTTTTGTTGTCTACCCACATCATCAACTGCTCAAAACCTTTTTTTACCGTTTGTTCCCACGGGCCAACGAGATGGAAACCTGCAACGGTACGTTTATCTTCCTGCTTAATCTCGTAGTTCATGACGCCTCCACATACACTGTTTTTTTGTACAGTGTATTTTGCAATGTAAATACCACAAGGAATGAGTGTTGATTATGCGAGCAGACTCGCACTCCTGCCAGTCGGCGCTAAATAAAGGTCAGGATTTATGGTGGAAATAATCGCTCAACCTGGAAAACATATCGCCTTCACCGACAGACTCCAGGGTAACCAATGGCCAATGCGCAACCAATTTATCGCGGTCGTACAGCTCAATTTCCCCTACCCGCTTGTGAGCAGCAATTGGCGCAGTTAGTTCTTTACCATCAAGGGTATATTTTGCTTTGATATTAGGGATCTCCGCTTTCGGCAGCACCATCCAGAACTCTTGTTCCGTTCCCAGTGCAATGTTTTCTTTATCACCATACCAGATGCGTTCCGTACCGACTTTTTTCCCACGGTGCAAAATTTGCACCGTAGTAAAGTTTTGCTGCCCCCAACGCAGTAATTTTCTAGCCTCTTCTTCGCGAGCTTTTGCGCTGTCGGCCCCCATTACCACTGCAATGAGACGGCGTTGCCCATCCACCGCCGAAGCAATGAGATTAAACCCGGCCCCGGATGTATGCCCGGTTTTCAGGCCGTCAACGTTCATGGTTTTATCCCACAATAGCCCGTTTCGGTTTTGCTGGGTGATGCCGTTCCAGGTAAGGCTTTTTTCGCTGTACATATGGTAAAACTCAGGTTCGCCGTGGATGATGGCGCGAGAAAGCACGGCTAAATCATAGGCTGAGCTATGCTGGCCCGGCGCATCCAGACCGTGAACCGTTTCAAAATGGGTATCCTGTAAATGCAACTTTTCAGCGTAATTGTTCATCATTGTGACGAACTGCCGTTGCCCCCCGGCAATATAATCCGCAAGCGCCACACAGGCGTCATTGCCGGAATCCACAATTAATCCACGGCTTAAATCACGTACCGAAACACGATCGCCCTCTTTCAAAAACATCAGTGAAGAGCCGACAAAAACAGGATTATCTTTCGCCCACGCATCGCGTCCCACAGTGACAATATCGTCTGGTGTTATGCGATGGCTATCGATAGCGCGATCGACGACATAGCCCGTCATTAGCTTAGTCAGGCTGGCAGGGTTACGTTGTTGGTGCTCATTACCCGCCGTGAGGATCTGTCCGGTTGTGTAATCCATCAAAACCCATGATCCCGCATGAATCTCCGGAGGTTGGGGTGAAAAGGGAATATTTTCCGCCGCAAAACCAGACGATAAATTAAAAACGAACAAAGAAGCAGCAATAATAAGACGGCGTTTCAACAGCAAATCCTCAGGTGTTTCCAATAGCTGTTCTTTTTACGGAAATCCTGATGAACTGGCTGGAATAAAGTGCAAGAAAATGTGACATTTATCTCATTTTAATCTGACATTATCTGTTTCCACACGCAGCCAAAATATCGCTCTAAAGCTGATTAGCACGGTGATATTTGATACTCTGGCATACAACAGAAATAACGGATTTAACCTAACGATGAATGACGGTAAGCAACAATCTACCTTTTTGTTTCATGATTACGAAACCTTTGGCACGCACCCCGCGTTAGATCGCCCTGCGCAGTTTGCCGCCATTCGTACTGATAGCGAATTCAATATTATCGGTGAACCTGAAGTCTTTTACTGTAAGCCTGCGGACGATTATTTACCCCAGCCAGGGGCGGTGTTAATCACCGGCATCACTCCACAGGAAGCGCGTGCAAAAGGGGAAAACGAAGCTGCCTTTGCCACCCGTATTCACTCGCTTTTTACCATACCAAAGACCTGTATTCTTGGTTACAACAATGTGCGTTTTGACGACGAAGTTACGCGCAATATCTTTTATCGTAATTTTTACGATCCCTATGCCTGGAGTTGGCAGCATGATAACTCTCGCTGGGATCTGCTTGACGTGATGCGTGCCTGTTATGCCCTGCGCCCGGAGGGGATTAACTGGCCTGAAAATGAAGATGGTTTACCGAGCTTTCGACTTGAACATTTAACCAAAGCTAATGGTATTGAACATAGCAACGCCCACGATGCGATGGCCGATGTGTACGCCACTATTGCGATGGCAAAGTTGGTGAAAACACGTCAACCACGCCTGTTTGATTATCTCTTTACCCATCGTAATAAGCACAAACTGACGGCGTTGATTGATGTGCCGCAGATGAAACCGCTGGTACATGTTTCCGGTATGTTTGGCGCATGGCGCGGCAATACCAGCTGGGTGGCGCCACTGGCGTGGCATCCTGAAAATCGCAATGCCGTGATTATGGTGGATTTGGCGGGAGATATCTCGCCACTCCTGGAGCTGGACAGCGACACGCTACGCGAGCGTCTGTACACCGCAAAGGCCGATCTGGGCGATAACGCCGCAGTCCCGGTTAAGCTGGTGCATATCAATAAATGCCCAGTGCTGGCGCAGGCGAATACGCTGCGCCCGGAAGATGCCGACAGGTTAGGAATTAATCGTCAGCATTGTCTCGATAACCTGAAAATTCTGCGTGAAAACCCGCAAGTCCGCGAAAAAGTGGTTGCGATATTTGCTGAAGCCGAACCATTTACACCTTCAGATAACGTCGATGCACAGCTCTATAATGGCTTTTTCAGTGACGCCGATCGCGCAGCAATGAAAATTGTCCTGGAAACCGAGCCGCGTAATTTACCGGCACTGGATATCACCTTTGTCGATAAACGTATTGAGAAACTGTTGTTCAATTATCGGGCGCGTAACTTCCCGGGGACGCTGGATTACGCCGAGCAGCAACGCTGGCTGGAGCACCGCCGTCAGGTCTTCACCGCAGAATTTTTGCAAGGTTATGCTGATGAATTGCAGATGCTGGCACAACAATATGCCGATGACAAAGAGAAAGTAGCGCTGTTAAAAGCGCTTTGGCAGTACGCGGAAGAGATCGTCTGAAATAAAAAAACCGGAGCGATAAACTCCGGCTTTTTTAGATTTACCGGATGATTATGTCATCCGGCTTTAAAGATTATGCAACGTCTTCGTACTGCGGAACCGGGTTACGGAAACTCTTAGTCACGCAAGCCAGGTAAATCAGACCGATAGCCGCCCAGATCAGACCCAGAACCATTGAGCTTTCTTCCAGGTTAACCCACAGCGCACCTACAGTCAGCGCACCACACATCGGCAGGAACAGATACTGGAAGTGATCTTTCAGCGTCTTGTTACGCTTCTCACGGATCCAGAACTGAGAGATAACCGACAGGTTAACGAAGGTGAACGCCACCAGCGCACCAAAGTTAATCAGCGCCGTTGCCATTACCAGGTCAAAGTTGATTGCCAGCAGAGCAATCGCGCCAACCAGGATAATGTTCATCGCCGGAGTACGCCATTTCGGGTGTACATAACCGAAGAAGCTTTTCGGGAACACGCCGTCACGACCCATTACGTACATCAGACGCGCTACGCCTGCGTGCGCCGCCATACCGGACGCCAGTACGGTAATGGTGGAGAAGATCAGCGCGCCAACCTGGAACGCTTTGCCCGCAACGTACAGCATGATTTCAGGCTGTGACGCATCCGGATCTTTAAAGCGAGAGATATCCGGGAAGTACAGTTGCAGGAAGTAAGTTGCAAAGATGAAGATCATGCCGCCAATCAGCGCGGTCAGGAAAATCGCACGCGGGATCACGCGCTCTGCATCTTTGGTTTCTTCCGACAAGTTGCTGATGCCGTCAAAGCCGGTAAAGGAGAAGCACAGAATCGTCGCACCGGTAATCATCGGGATGACATGCGCATCACCGGACCAGAACGGACGCGTGCTCGCCAGCGTACCAGCGCCTTCACCTTCAAATACGCCATACACAACCATGCCCAGAATCACCGCGATCAGCACTACCTGCAACACCACGATTACGGTGTTGAAGTTCGCTACGGATTTCAGACTACGCAGGTTAAAGGCGGTCATAAAGGCCACCAGCGCCACCACAAACATCCACGATGGGATAGAAGGCACCAGAGCTTCAAAATAGATTTTCGCCAGCAGAATGTTGATCATCGGCGCGAACAGATAGTCGAGCAGAGAAGACCAACCCACCATAAAGCCAACCGTCGGGCTAATGGATTTCTGGGCGTAAGTGTATGCAGAGCCAGCAGAAGGATAGCGACGAACCAGCTTCCCGTAGCTCAGAGCCGTAAACAGGATCGCAATCAATGCGAACGCATAGGCTGTCGGCACATGACCATCCGTGAGGCCTGAAACGATACCAAAAGTATCAAACAGCGTCATCGGCTGCATATAGGCAAGACCCATCATTACAACCGGAACTAACGTAAGCGTTTTACGCAATTCCACGCGAGAGGTGTTTGGAGTAACGTTATGCGACATGGTCATTCTCCTTTACGGTGATAACCGTCGCGTAAGCAAAAAATTGCCCCATTTTTTTGGATTCCTCAGCGACAACAACTGTCGATTTTTAGTAAATATCTATCCGGTACGAAGCCCGGCCTCTTGGTATGAATGATTGGTTTGAAGCAAAAAATAACCGACGCGGATGAAACGTCGGTTTTTAGTCATTTTTTGACAGCGGCGCATTGTGCCTAAATGGGGGGTAAATGACAAGAGAATGAGAGGCTTGTCATATAATTTTTTATTTAAATGGCTGATTTTCCGTCATCATATTTTGCATAAACACCAGCAATAGCACTATTTGCTAAAATCTCATCACGCCACCACGCACTGGCAAGCCCTGCGGTTTGTTCATTCCATCCAATCCATACGGGTTCAAAGAGGGATTGCGCAACCACTGTCTTCTCAATTAACGCACCACTATCGAGAAAACGTTGCGCCAGATAGCGCGGTAAATAACCGCAACCAAGACCGCTGATTTGTAATTCCAGTTTGGTTTTAAAATCAAATACGGTAATGGCCTCTTGTTCGTCGAGAAGTTGTGATGCCGTAGATGCACCTGCCTGCGCAGTATCACCCACGATAATCGCCCGATAGCGTTTAATGATACGGCGATTTAGCGGTTCCTCTTCCAGAGCTAGCGGATGATGAGGTGCAATCGCGAAAACTTGCTCCAGATCGCCCAACCGCGAGAAACCATATTCGCTGGAAGATGGAGGTTCATGCATCGCGCCAACAATAATATCGGCCCTGCCCTGGGTCAGGGCCTCCCAGGAACCGCCCAGAACGCCATTGATAAACTTCAGGCGCGTGACGTTGTGATGTTGATAAAAGGCTTCAATAAGTGGTGCAAGCAGTGAAAAGGGAAAGGTATCATCAACACCAATCACCAGTTCGTTTTCCCAGCCTTCATGGAGTTTGATCGCTTGTTTTTCCAGCTCATGGACAGTGTGGAGAACTTCCCGCCCTTTCTCTAATAACATCTTTCCGGTACGGGTAAATTTAGCGCGGTGACCGCTACGATCAAGCAATTGAATATTAAGGTCGCTTTCCAGCTTGTGAACGGTGTAACTCAGAGCGGACGGCGTCTTATAGAGTTTGGCCGACGCCGCCGCAAAACTGCCCTCTTTTTCTAAGGCATCGAGGATCATCAACACATCCAGCAGTGGTTTCATACACGCCCCCTTGCAGTGTATGCGGCGTCCTGCTGGCGTGATGGTTTACTCCAGCGGCATTACCAGCGGATCGGGATACTGGTATTCAAATCCCAGTTCATTACAGATCCGACTACCATCAATAATTTTACCTTTGCCGCTGTCCAGGCTATTTCTGAACTGCGGAGGCTCCAGCCCCAGTAAACGGGCCATCTGCGGATAGAAAACATTGCGCGCAGGGTGAGCTGGCGCACATATATTATAGATGTGTCCGCCTTTAGGTGCCTGTAACAACAGAGTGATAGCGCCAATAACATCTTCCAGGTGAACTAAATTCACACCATGTTCACCATCAGGCGCGGTTTTTCCGGCAAAGAAGCGTCCGGGATGACGCCCAGGCCCGACCAGACCCGCAAGACGCAAAATATCAACCGAAGTACCGGGTAAATTGTGCAGCCAGTCTTCCAGCTCTTTTAACACTCGTCCACTATGGGTCAGCGGATTACGCGGGGTGGTTTCTTTCACCGTGCCTTGTGCGTCGCCATAGACAGACGTTGAGCAGGTAAAAATAATGCGGGGAATACGATGAGCCAGCGCGCTATCCACCAGCTCCTGCACTGCTTGTAAATAGAACTCATCGCCGGGGCCGCTGCGGCGTGCCGGAAGCGTAATCACCAGCGCATCGGCATCCATCAGGGCATCCAGATCGTCAGAGTCGCAAACTAAATCGGGCTCCATGCGAAGCAGATAGCTATCAATGCCACTCATTTGGGCCGCTTCTACGCCATCTTGTGTAGTTTTACTCCCGGTGACTTGCCAGCCTTTCGCTGAAAGTGACATCGCCAGCGGCATGCCTAACCACCCTAACCCGACAATTGCGACCTTTTTCATCCGTTTTCTCCTGATACACCTTAGATCTATAAGGCTACGCCAGCGTATCAAAACTGACAATTCATTCTATGAATGAATCGAAACTGTTAGCAAATATAGAATTATACAATTGTCTGATGCGCTCCGCTTATCAGGCCTACAAAAACATCAATATATTGAATTTACGCAACATTTGTTGACCGGATAAGGCGTTCACGCCGCATCCGGCATGAACAAAGCCCGCTTTAGTTACAGAACACAATGTTCTTGAGGGTTTTAAAGACATGTTTTCACGATTACTTTTTTAAAGTACTCACTCTTAGCCTCCTCCTTTCCCCGCTCATTCATTAAACAAATCCCTCGCCACAAAATATATAAAAAAGCCCTTGCTTTCTAACGTGAAAGTGGTTTAGGTTAAAAGACATCAGTTGAATAAACATTCACAGAGAATTTTATGACACGCGTTCAATTTAAACACCACCATCATCACCATCATCCTGACTAGTCTTTCAGGCGATGTGTGCTGGAAGACATTCAGATCTTCCAGTGGTGCATGAACGCATGAGAAAGCCCCCGGAAGATCACCTTCCGGGGGCTTTTTTATTGCGCGGTTGATAACGGTTCAGACAGGTTTAAAGAGGAATAACAAAATGACAGACAACACTCGTTTACGCATAGCTATGCAGAAATCAGGACGTTTAAGTGATGACTCACGCGAATTGCTGGCGCGCTGTGGCATAAAAATTAATCTTCACACTCAGCGCCTGATCGCAATGGCTGAAAACATGCCGATTGATATTCTGCGCGTGCGTGACGACGACATTCCCGGTCTGGTAATGGACGGCGTGGTAGATCTTGGGATTATCGGCGAAAACGTGCTGGAAGAAGAGCTGCTTAACCGCCGCGCCCAGGGTGAAGATCCACGCTACTTTACCCTGCGTCGTCTGGATTTCGGCGGCTGCCGTCTTTCGCTGGCAACGCCGGTTGATGAAGCCTGGGACGGCCCGCTCTCCTTAAACGGTAAACGTATCGCCACCTCTTATCCTCACCTGCTCAAGCGTTATCTCGACCAGAAAGGCATCTCTTTTAAATCCTGCTTACTGAACGGTTCTGTTGAAGTCGCCCCGCGTGCCGGACTTGCGGATGCGATTTGCGATCTGGTTTCCACCGGTGCCACGCTGGAAGCTAACGGCCTGCGCGAAGTCGAAGTTATCTACCGCTCGAAAGCCTGCCTGATCCAACGCGATGGCGAAATGGAAGAATCCAAACAGCAACTGATCGACAAACTGCTGACCCGTATTCAGGGTGTGATCCAGGCGCGCGAATCAAAATACATCATGATGCACGCACCGACCGAACGTCTGGATGACGTCATCGCCCTGCTGCCAGGTGCCGAACGCCCAACTATTCTACCGCTGGCGGGTGATCAACAGCGCGTAGCGATGCACATGGTCAGTAGCGAAACCCTGTTCTGGGAAACGATGGAAAAACTGAAAGCGCTGGGTGCCAGTTCAATCCTGGTCCTGCCGATTGAGAAGATGATGGAGTGATCGCCATGAGCTTTAACACAATCATTGACTGGAATAGCTGTACTGCGGAGCAACAACGCCAGCTGTTAATGCGCCCGGCGATCTCCGCTTCTGAAAGCATTACCCGCACTGTTAACGATATTCTCGATAGCGTGAAAGCACGCGGTGATGACGCCCTGCGGGAATACAGCGCGAAGTTTGATAAAACCACGGTTACCGCACTGAAGGTGTCTGCTGAGGAGATCGCCGCCGCCAGCGAACGCCTGAGCGACGAGCTAAAACAGGCGATGGCGGTGGCAGTAAAGAATATTGAAACCTTCCACACTGCGCAAAAACTGCCGCCGGTAGATGTAGAAACGCAGCCAGGCGTGCGTTGCCAGCAGGTCACGCGCCCGGTCGCTTCAGTTGGGTTGTATATTCCTGGCGGCTCCGCCCCGCTTTTCTCAACGGTATTAATGCTGGCAACTCCGGCGCGTATTGCGGGCTGTAAAAAAGTGGTGCTGTGCTCACCGCCGCCGATTGCCGATGAGATCCTTTACGCGGCACAGCTGTGCGGTGTACAGGACGTGTTTAACGTCGGCGGCGCACAGGCCATTGCCGCACTGGCGTTTGGTACGGAATCTGTGCCGAAAGTGGACAAAATCTTCGGGCCGGGTAACGCCTTTGTCACCGAGGCAAAACGCCAGGTAAGCCAGCGTCTTGACGGTGCGGCGATCGATATGCCCGCAGGCCCGTCGGAAGTGCTGGTCATTGCCGACAGCGGCGCTACGCCGGATTTCGTGGCTTCTGATTTGCTCTCCCAGGCTGAACACGGCCCGGACTCACAGGTGATTTTACTGACGCCCGATGCTGATATGGCGCGTCGCGTTGCCGAAGCTGTCGAACGCCAGCTGGCAGAACTGCCGAGAGCTGAAACCGCACGTCAGGCACTGAGCGCCAGCCGCCTGATCGTGACCAACGATTTAGCGCAGTGCGTAGAGATCTCCAACCAGTACGGCCCGGAGCACCTGATCATTCAGACCCGCAACGCCCGCGAACTGGTCGATAGCATCACCAGCGCCGGTTCGGTATTTCTTGGTGACTGGTCACCGGAATCGGCAGGTGATTACGCCTCCGGCACCAACCACGTGCTGCCGACTTACGGTTACACCGCCACCTGTTCCAGCCTCGGGCTGGCGGATTTCCAGAAGCGCATGACCGTGCAGGAACTGTCGAAAGAAGGGTTCTCCGCGCTGGCTGCAACCATTGAAACACTGGCCGCCGCCGAGCGCCTGACCGCCCACAAAAATGCCGTTACTTTGCGTGTTAACGCCCTTAAGGAGCAAGCATGAGCACCGTGACTATTACCGATTTAGCGCGTGAAAACGTCCGCAACCTGACGCCGTATCAGTCAGCGCGTCGTCTGGGCGGTAACGGCGATGTCTGGCTGAACGCCAACGAATATCCCACAGCCGTGGAGTTTCAGCTCACTCAGCAAACGCTCAACCGCTATCCGGAATGTCAGCCGAAAGCGGTGATTGAAAATTACGCGCAATATGCAGGCGTAAAGCCGGAGCAGGTGCTGGTCAGCCGTGGCGCGGACGAAGGTATTGAACTACTGATTCGCGCTTTTTGCGAACCAGGTAGAGACGCCATCCTCTACTGCCCGCCAACGTACGGCATGTACAGTGTCAGCGCCGAAACTATTGGCGTCGAGTGCCGCACAGTGCCGACGCTGGACAACTGGCAACTGAACTTACAGGGCATTTCCGACAAGCTGGACGGCGTAAAAGTGGTCTATGTTTGCAGCCCCAACAACCCGACCGGGCAACTGATCAATCCGCAGGATTTTCGCACCCTGCTGGAGTTAACCCGCGGTAAGGCGATTGTAGTTGCCGATGAAGCTTATATCGAGTTTTGCCCGCAGGCATCGTTAGCTGGCTGGCTGGCGGAATATCCGCACCTGGCTATTTTGCGCACACTGTCAAAAGCTTTTGCTCTGGCGGGCCTTCGTTGCGGTTTTACGCTGGCAAACGAAGAAGTCATCAACCTGCTAATGAAAGTGATCGCCCCCTACCCGCTCTCGACGCCGGTTGCCGACATTGCGGCCCAGGCGTTAAGCCCGCAGGGAATCGTCGCCATGCGCGAACGAGTGGCGCAAATTATTGCTGAACGTGAATACCTGATTGCCGCACTGAAAGAGATCCCCTGCGTAGAGCAGGTTTTCGACTCCGAAACCAACTACATTCTGGCGCGCTTTAAAGCCTCCAGCGCAGTGTTTAAATCTTTGTGGGATCAGGGCATTATCTTACGTGATCAGAATAAACAACCCTCTTTAAGCGGCTGCCTGCGAATTACCGTCGGAACCCGTGAAGAAAGCCAGCGCGTCATTGACGCCTTACGTGCGGAGCAAGTTTGATGAGTCAGAAGTATCTTTTTATCGATCGCGATGGAACCCTGATTAGCGAACCGCCGAGTGATTTTCAGGTGGACCGTTTTGACAAACTCGCCTTTGAACCGGGTGTGATCCCGGAGCTGCTGAAGCTGCAAAAAGCGGGCTACAAGCTGGTGATGATCACCAATCAGGATGGTCTTGGAACACAAAGTTTCCCGCAGGCGGATTTCGATGGCCCGCACAACCTGATGATGCAGATCTTCACCTCGCAAGGCGTGCAGTTTGATGAAGTGCTGATTTGCCCGCACCTGCCCGCAGATGAGTGCGACTGCCGTAAGCCGAAAGTAAAACTGGTGGAGCGTTATCTGGCTGAGCAAGCGATGGACCGTGCCAACAGTTATGTAATTGGCGATCGCGCGACCGACATTCAACTGGCGGAAAACATGGGCATTAATGGCTTACGCTACGACCGCGAAACCCTGAACTGGTCAATGATTGGCGAGCAGCTCACTAAACGAGATCGTTACGCTCACGTAGTACGTAACACCAAAGAGACGCAGATTGACGTTCAGGTGTGGCTGGATCGCGAAGGCGGCAGCAAAATTAACACTGGCGTTGGCTTCTTTGATCACATGCTGGATCAGATCGCTACCCACGGCGGTTTCCGCTTGGAAATCAACGTCAAAGGCGATCTCTATATCGATGATCACCACACCGTCGAAGATACCGGTCTGGCACTGGGCGAAGCGTTAAAAATTGCTCTTGGCGACAAACGCGGTATTTGCCGCTTTGGTTTTGTGCTGCCGATGGACGAATGCCTTGCCCGCTGCGCGCTGGATATCTCTGGTCGCCCGCACCTGGAATATAAAGCCGAGTTTACCTACCAGCGCGTGGGCGATCTCAGCACCGAAATGATCGAACACTTCTTCCGTTCGCTCTCATACACGATGGGCGTGACGCTCCACCTGAAAACCAAAGGTAAAAACGATCACCACCGTGTAGAGAGCCTGTTCAAAGCCTTTGGTCGCACCCTGCGCCAGGCCATCCGCGTGGAAGGCGACACCCTGCCCTCGTCAAAAGGAGTGCTGTGATGAACGTGGTGATCCTGGATACCGGCTGCGCCAACCTGAACTCGGTGAAGTCGGCCATTGCACGTCACGGTTATGAACCAAAAGTCAGCCGTGACCCGGACGTGGTGTTGCTGGCCGATAAACTGTTTTTGCCCGGCGTTGGCACTGCGCAAGCAGCGATGGATCAGGTGCGTGAACGCGAGCTGTTTGAACTCATCAAAGCCTGTACCCAACCGGTGCTGGGCATCTGCTTAGGGATGCAGCTGCTGGGGCGGCGCAGCGAAGAGAGCAACGGCGTCGACTTGCTGGGCATCATCGACGAAGACGTGCCGAAAATGACCGACTTTGGTCTTCCACTGCCGCATATGGGCTGGAACCGCGTTTACCCGCAGGCAGGAAACCGCCTGTTTCAGGGGATTGAAGACGGCGCGTACTTTTACTTTGTTCACAGCTACGCAATGCCGGTCAATCCGTGGACCATCGCCCAGTGTAATTACGGCGAACCGTTCACCGCGGCGGTACAAAAAGATAACTTCTATGGCGTGCAGTTCCACCCGGAGCGTTCTGGTGCCGCTGGCGCTAAGTTGCTGAAAAACTTCCTGGAGATGTGATGATTATTCCGGCATTAGATTTAATCGACGGCACTGTGGTGCGTCTCCATCAGGGCGATTACGGCAAACAACGCGATTACGGTAACGACCCGCTGCCGCGCTTACAGGATTACGCCGCACAGGGTGCCGAAGTGTTGCACCTGGTGGATCTGACCGGGGCAAAAGATCCGGCAAAACGTCAAATCCCGCTGATTAAAACCCTGGTGGCGGGCGTTAACGTACCGGTGCAGGTTGGCGGCGGCGTGCGTAGCGAAGAAGATGTGGCAGCGTTACTGGAAGCAGGCGTTGCGCGCGTGGTGGTTGGCTCCACCGCGGTGAAATCACCAGAAATGGTGAAAGGCTGGTTTGAACGTTTCGGTGCGGATGCCTTAGTGCTGGCGCTGGATGTACGCATTGACGAGCAAGGCAACAAGCATGTGGCAGTCAGCGGCTGGCAAGAGAACTCGGGCGTTTCACTGGAACAACTGGTGGAAACCTATCTGCCCGTTGGCCTGAAACATGTGCTGTGTACCGATATCTCGCGCGACGGCACGCTGGCAGGCTCTAACGTCTCTTTATATGAAGAAGTGTGCGCCAGATACCCGCAGGTGGCATTTCAGTCCTCTGGCGGCATTGGTGACATTGATGATGTCGCTGCCCTGCGTGGTACTGGCGTACGCGGCGTAATAGTTGGTCGTGCATTACTGGAAGGTAAATTCACCGTGAAGGAGGCCATCGCATGCTGGCAAAACGCATAATTCCGTGTCTCGACGTTCGTGATGGTCAGGTGGTGAAAGGCGTACAGTTTCGCAACCATGAAATCATTGGCAATATCGTGCCGCTGGCAAAACGCTACGCCGAAGAAGGTGCAGACGAACTGGTGTTCTATGATATCACCGCTTCCAGCGATGGCCGTGTAGTAGATAAAAGCTGGGTATCTCGCGTGGCGGAAGTAATCGACATTCCGTTTTGTGTGGCGGGTGGGATTAAGTCTCTGGAAGATGCCGCGAAAATTCTTTCCTTTGGCGCGGATAAAATTTCCATCAACTCCCCTGCGCTGGCAGACCCAACATTAATTACTCGCCTGGCGGATCGCTTTGGCGTGCAGTGTATTGTGGTCGGCATTGATACCTGGTACGACGCCGAAACCGGTAAATATCATGTGAATCAATATACCGGCGATGAAAGCCGCACCCGCGTCACTCAGTGGGAAACACTCGACTGGGTAGAGGAAGTGCAAAAACGCGGTGCCGGAGAAATCGTCCTCAACATGATGAATCAGGACGGCGTGCGTAACGGTTACGACCTCGAACAACTGAGAAAAGTGCGTGAAGTCTGCCACGTTCCGCTGATTGCCTCCGGCGGCGCAGGCACTATGGAGCACTTCCTTGAAGCCTTCCGCGATGCCGACGTTGACGGCGCGCTGGCAGCTTCGGTATTCCACAAACAAATAATCAATATTGGTGAATTAAAAGCGTACCTGGCAACACAGGGCGTGGAGATCAGGATATGTTAACAGAACAACAACGCCGCGAACTGGACTGGGAAAAAACCGACGGACTGATGCCGGTGATTGTGCAACACGCGGTATCCGGCGAAGTGTTAATGCTGGGCTACATGAACCCGGAAGCCTTAGACAAAACCATCGAAAGCGGCAAAGTCACCTTCTTCTCGCGCACTAAACAGCGACTGTGGACCAAAGGCGAAACGTCCGGCAATTTCCTCAACGTAGTAAGCATTGCGCCGGACTGCGACAACGACACTTTACTGGTGCTGGCGAATCCCATCGGCCCCACCTGCCACAAAGGCACCAGCAGCTGCTTCGGCGACACCGCTCACCAGTGGCTGTTCCTGTATCAACTGGAACAACTGCTCGCCGAACGTAAATCTGCCGACCCGGAAACCTCCTATACCGCCAAACTGTATGCCAGCGGCACCAAACGTATTGCACAGAAAGTGGGTGAAGAAGGGGTGGAAACTGCACTGGCAGCAACGGTAAATGACCGCTTTGAACTGACCAACGAGGCATCGGATTTGATGTATCACCTGCTGGTGCTATTGCAGGATCAGGAGCTGGACTTAACGACGGTAATTGAGAACCTGCGTAAACGGCATCAGTGAGTTGCGGGGTAAGCGGATGCGATGTTGTTGTCGCTTCCGGAGCCATTGCCCGATGCGCAAGTTTATCGGGCCTACTATTCGCTCTGCACACGTAGGCTGAATAAGATGCGCCAGCATCGCATCCAGCAACAAAAAAGGGCAAGGTGTCACCACCCTGCCCTTTTTATTTAAAGCTGAAAAGACTATTTCGCGTTGTAATTACGCAGCGCATTACGCCCCAGCACAATTCCCGCGCCAACCATGCCGCCCAGCAGTACAGCCAGAATCAAGGTAATTGCTTTCTTCGGGCTATCGCGACGAATGGGTAACGAGGGTTTCATCACATAGCGGTAAGCATGAATATCAAGATCATCTACCTTTAAGCTTTCGATATCCAGCAGGTTTTGACGAGTCTGATAATAGTTTGGCGAGAACACAAGCGGACGAGTCGCTTCGTGCTTAATCATCGACTCCAGTGCTTCGCTACCTAATAAAAGCAACGTATCCTGAGTAATATTTTCACCAGTCTGCTGAATCTGCGGCTTTGTTACCTGCGCCTGATTCGCATACTGCAACGCTTCCTGAATCTGGCGGATACGCAGCGTTTTTTGCTCTTGAGCCACCACTTCCTGAGTTTTCAGGGAGTCCTGCAAGGTTTTCATACCCAAAGCGATATTATCCTTCAGGTCTTTCTCCAGCTCTTCATTCACTCGGTCATCAACTTGTTGAATGTATTCAGCCAGCTTTTTCTGTGCATCCTCCGCAGTGTGCCCGACATAAGAAACAGCTAACGGTAACGGCTGGTTTTTAACAGCAGGCTCGATAGTCAGTTTTTCGCGTTCTTCCTGATTATCCAGCGTTTCCGCTAATGCAGAAAAAGCAGAACTGAAGCGCCCAATCAACGCCTCCTGTAAATCAGCTACTTTTGGCGCAGCCTGGCCATAAATTACATTCATGGCGTTGTTATAGCCGGCAATTTGCCCCACATCAGGCTGAGTGACAATGGCTGTTGATGTCCATTGCTCTTTCGCTACTGCCAGGTATCCAATAGCCAACACGATAGCCACAATGACTGTGGCGATAATGGTCATCTTCCCGCGCCACAGTTGTACCAGTAAATCAATTAAATCAATCTGTTCCGGGTCATTGTTGTGCCCAGAAATATTATTATTTTCAACTTTCATCATTACCCTAACAGACGGAAAATTTCAGGTCGCCATAGTTTAGCGATAATCCGTATGAATGCCATAGGATAAACAATAAATATAATGAATTGTTACATGAACATAGATACCAACTACCGCCAAAAATCATCTGATTACAGATAGTTAGTCGCTACCGAAAAGATCGCGGGTGTAGACCTTGTCTGCTGCATCTTTAAGCTCTTCTGACATTCGATTAGAGATAATGACATCAGCCTGTTGCTTAAAAGTCGCGAGATCACGTTCCAGACGTGAATTGAAAAACATTTCTTCCTTCATTACCGGTTCATAGATAATCACTTCTACCCCCTTAGCTTTGATACGCTTCATGATCCCCTGAATGGAAGACGCACGAAAGTTATCTGAACCGCTCTTCATAATTAGGCGATATATCCCTACGACTTTTGGTTTACGCGACAAGATAGCATCGGCAATAAAGTCTTTGCGGGTACGGTTAGCTTCAACGATGGCAGAAATGATGTTATTTGGCACAGACTGGTAATTTGCCAGAAGCTGCTTGGTATCTTTCGGCAAACAGTAACCACCGTAACCAAATGATGGATTGTTGTAATGATTGCCGATACGAGGATCAAGACAAACACCTTCAATGATTTGACGGGTGTTCAATCCCAGGCTTTCTGCATAACTGTCCAGCTCGTTAAAGTACGCCACGCGCATTGCAAGGTAAGTATTGGCAAAAAGTTTAATAGCCTCTGCTTCTGTTGAATCAGTAAACAGAGTCGGGATATTTTGTTTAACCGCCCCTTGCTGTAATAACGCGGCAAAACGCTGTGCACGTTCAGAACGTTCGCCTATCACAATACGGGAAGGATGAAGGTTATCGTAAAGGGCTTTGCCTTCTCGGAGGAATTCAGGGGAGAAGATGATGTTCTCTGTCTTGAATTTTTTTTGCATCGCGGCCGTAAAACCTACCGGAACCGTGGACTTAATAATCATTACTGCATGAGGGTTTATTTCTGTAACATCTTTAATTACTGATTCTACACTGGATGTATTGAAATAATTGGTTTTAGGATCATAGTCGGTCGGGGTTGCGATGATTACATAATCAGCATTCCGGTAGGCTTCTTTTTTATCTAACGTGGCATTAAAACGTATTTTGTCTGATTGCAAAAATTGCTGAATTTCTTTATCAACAATAGGAGATATCCGATCATTTAGCATTGCAACGCGAGATGGTAAAATATCTAATGCTACAACGTTATGATTTTGTGCGATTAATAGCCCATTAGACAGGCCAACATAACCGGTTCCGGAAATGGTAATTTTCATTTCATGCTCTCAGAATTAACTTAACTATGAATCATGATGTTTTTAGCACCCTGATAAGAGTTAAAAGTTTTAACGCCACGATGATGTCTGGTCAACGAAACGAAAAACATTTCAGATTTTCTTTATAAGAATAGCTGCTATTTATTAAGTTAGTATTAAGCAATGAAATTAAATCAATAAGATTGATAGCAAAAAAAAAGCCCGGCGATAAATGCCGGGCCTTAGTTTAATAATGATTAAATCAGATTAATCCAGCCATTCCGTGTGGAATACACCTTCTTTATCAATGCGCTTATAGGTATGCGCACCGAAATAGTCACGCTGTGCCTGGATCAAGTTTGCAGGCAGTACTGCGGCACGATAGCTGTCATAATAAGCAACCGCTGCAGAGAAGGTAGGTACTGGAATACCGTTCTGCACCGCATAAGCAACAACATCACGCAGAGCTTGCTGGTAATCGTCGGCAATTTTCTTAAAGTACGGGGCTAACAGCAGGTTAGCAATCTTCGGATTTTCGGCGTAAGCATCTGTGATTTTCTGCAGGAACTGAGCACGAATGATGCAACCGGCACGGAAGATCTTCGCTATTTCACCATAATTCAGATCCCAGTTGTACTCTTCAGACGCCGCACGTAGCTGCGAGAAGCCCTGCGCGTAAGAAACAATCTTACCCAGATAAAGCGCACGGCGAACTTTTTCGATAAACTCTGCTTTGTCGCCTGCTGGCTGCGTTTGCGGACCCGACAGTACTTTAGACGCAGCCACGCGCTGATCTTTCAGTGAAGAGATGTAGCGTGCAAACACAGACTCAGTAATCAGCGACAGTGGCTCACCGAGATCCAGCGCGCTCTGACTGGTCCATTTACCCGTACCTTTGTTTGCTGCTTCATCCAGGATCACATCAACTAGGTAGTTACCGTCTTCATCTTTTTTGGTGAAGATGTCTTTAGTGATGTCGATCAGGTAGCTGCTCAGTTCACCGTTATTCCACTCGGTAAAGGTTTGTGCCAGTTCTTCGTTAGAGAGATTCAGACCACCTTTCAGCAGAGAATAGGCTTCAGCAATCAGTTGCATATCACCGTATTCAATACCGTTGTGAACCATCTTCACATAGTGACCTGCGCCATCGGCACCTATATAGGTAACGCACGGTTCGCCATCTTCAGCCACGGCGGCGATTTTGGTCAGGATAGGTGCAACCAGTTCATAGGCTTCTTTCTGCCCACCAGGCATGATAGAAGGTCCTTTCAGCGCGCCCTCTTCACCACCGGAAACACCCGTACCGATGAAGTTAAAGCCTTCTGCAGAAAGCTCGCGGTTACGACGAATGGTGTCCTGGAAGAAGGTATTACCACCATCAATGATGATATCGCCTTTATCGAGATATGGTTTCAGGGAATCAATAGCAGCATCCGTGCCTGCACCTGCTTTCACCATTAACAGGATGCGACGAGGCGTTTCCAGAGATTCAACAAACTCTTTCACCGTATAGTAAGGAACCAGTTTCTTGCCTGGATTTTCGGCAATCACTTCTTCCGTCTTTTCACGAGAACGGTTGAAAATAGAGACGGTATAACCACGGCTTTCGATGTTGAGCGCAAGGTTGCGTCCCATCACTGCCATACCGACGACGCCGATCTGTTGCTTTGACATTGTTTACTCCTGTCAGGGGTCAAAATAAGTAGCCAAAGTAGTATAACGTTATACTAGTCGCTAAATCTATTTTAGTTAAAGGTCAAAAAATGTTAATTAGTAGAGCAAACATTAGTAAGAATCTATCACGCTTTCGCCGTCTCAGTTTAGCAATATTAACAGCAAGATATAAATTACCGAAGTAGCCATTGTAAAGAGCCTTATTAAGAAAAGGATCATCACGTAAAGATAATACTGTGATTAATTTTTGGATCTCAGTACGATACCACTTCTTTTGTATTAGCTTAAATCTCTTGAGAAATGATTTCAGACTATTATTAGCACCAACTTGGTTATTTTCATGTTGACGGTAGAGCATACTAGATCTATCGTCAATGAACCATGTGAAATTATTACTGCGTGCAAAAGCGTAAACAAACCAATCATGAAGATATAACGACAATACTTGATCTTTATTATTTTCTATAAAATATTTTAATTTAAAGAAAACATCTTTTCTTATAACATAAGTACAACCTGGCCCACCTGCTTCAAATACATAATCATATTTCACCATTGGCTGTGATTTAATTACATCAATTTTACGCCCATCGTTCCAAAATGCAGTCACATTACTAGAGTAAAAATCATATTCATTTAATACACTAACAGCCCGCCTTAATTTATCAGCAAACCATATATCATCTTGATCAGCAAAAGCTATATAATCAAACTTTTGAATATCGGTCTCAAGAATTAATCGAAAAAAATTTTTTGCTGCTCCGCCAAATACTTCTCCAAATGGTAAATACGATATATTATTATACTTTAATGAAAGATTATGAATAATTCTTTCCGTACCATCTGATGACTTATCAACACTTACGCAAATGGAAACGTCCACATCTTCTTGGTTTAAAATTGACTCAATTTGTTCAACAATCCATTTATTGCCATTATAAGCGGCCATCAACACCAATACTTTACTTTGCATTCAAAGCCCCAGGAAATTTTTTGGATAGTATATAAAGTACTTAATTATTATGCGACGACAGAACTTCAGCAAAGAATAGCCTGAAAAAAACAAATATTCTTTATATTCAAGTTTTCTATCTTTCAAAAGAATATAAAAATTTTTTAATTCACCTTTTTCCATTTGCCAAAGATGACTTCCAAGTCCTTTTCCTGATGCATAAGGGTGTTTATCGTCACCATATTTAATAAGATCGCTCGTCAATACCGCACAGCGGAAATGGTAGCAAACTTGAGAGAAAAATAATGCATCTTCGCAATATCTTCTTCCTGCTACAAAACCAGGAACTTTCAATAATACGTCTCGTTTAAATAATACTGTTGATGGTTGGAAATATTGTTTAAACAATTGCATCTTAAAAGAAATTTCAATATAACCATCATCTTTATTACTTCCATTGTAAATACCATTAAATCCTCCACCCACTAATGAAAAATTATGTTCATTAATAAACTTCATTTGTTTTTGAAGTTTATCTGGATACCAAACATCATCAGCATCTAGGAAAGCAATAAATGTTCCAGTTGCATATTTTACTCCTTCATTACGGGCTGAAGCTACACCCTCATTGTTTTTTTTTATTAACTTAATTAATGAAGGATATTTCTCTGAAAACCCTATAACAATGGTTGAAGTATTATCTGAGGAACCATCATCCACGACAATAATCTCTTTAACGAAGTCACCATGTTGTCCACATACAGAATTCAAAGCTTCAGAAATAGTATACTCAGCGTTATAGGCTGGAATTATTACACTTATTTCACACACAGTAACACCACCTATTTCACAAATTTAGGAATAATAAGTCCCACTTTTTTATAACATTTTCAGGCCAATATTTTTGTGCAGTTATTTTAGCATTCTCACTGACTTGAATTAATTCTTGTTCATTTTGAAGCAGTTCACTACATTTTTTATAAAGAGATGAATAATCTCCATCAGGTATTAAATAACCATCATATCCATCAGTAATAATTTCCCCAGGGCCTGTTGGACAACTGTAGCTAATTACTATACATCCTGCTGCCATTGCCTCCACAATGACCATGGAAAAACTTTCCCTGTGTGATGTAACAATAAAAAATTTTGAATTTTGCATCTCAACAAACATTTTCTTTGTTGAACCCTGAATTACTTTATGAGCCGATGAAGATATGTTACAAAGTCGCTGATAGTCGCTCCCATGACCGAACAATTTAAAAATCAAACTGTTTTTTTTAGTTAGATCATCGTGAAGTTTGATAAAATCTTCAAATCTTTTTATAGGATGTAATCTTCCTCCGGCTAAAAAGTCGGTCTCACGCGTTGAGAAATCATTATGAATCTCATTCGTGATAAAATCCGTATCTAAAATATTTGGGATGATATAACATTTTTTGTGCCACTTTTTATATAGTTTGAAATCTACGTTTGTCAGACATACTATTGCATCACATCCAATTTTATATGCAATCTTACGTAAAAACCTTACCTTTAAAGAATGAGCAAAATAATCAGCATGTTGATGAGCTATTAGTTTATTTTTTTTATTTGAAAAGAAAAAAATCAAACTAATGATAAATGATAATCTATCATAGGCTGATATTATTATTGTGGATTCATCCAATGTATTGATATATTTTTTTAACTTTACAAATTCGTTAGATCCTTTCAATACTCTATAGCGCTCAGTGCTATTCAACGCAACCTCATTATTTTCATATAATGATACCAGTTCGACATTATGGCCAGCTTTTCTAAGATTTTTTGCTAAGGTAAATGAACTGCGTTCAATTCCTCCTAAATCACAAACATTAAGGACTATAATTGAAATATTCATTCTCTTACTTTCGCTCATCAGTTTTTTCACCCACTTTTTTAGGTAAAATTAACAAATATTACCAAATAATATTTTGGTAATCATACCCATCCAATGTTGCATATCCGTAGACTTTATATGCTGTTAAAATAAATACAACCAACATATAAGCCATTTTCATGCGATTTTTCTTGCAATAAACAAATATATAATTATATATTATAGCATCAAAAACCAGAAAATATAAACTCAGTCTAACAGCAACATCTGGAAAAGACTGATATAAAGCGAAGTAACACAGTAAACCAACAAGATATAATTTTACAAAAATATTTGATTCAAGATTTTTTAACCTAACAACAGATAACAGTAGCAATAATGGCATTATGCGTTTAATACCACCGATTATATAATCTCCCAAAGTGTAAATGTCATTATATGATTGATCAGTATACAGCTTAATATCACGAAAATAGCCGAGTTGTAATGCAACATCAGTTATGCCTAAGAATAAAGTTGAAATAGCTAATGAAAAAATCGCTCCTAGAAGAATATTCCTGAACGAGGCTTTAAAATATTGAACAAAATAAGCAAGAATGAAAAATATTGCTGTCTTATGAAACAAGCAAGCAATAATTATTGTTATAACGAAGCAGACAAATTTTTTTCTTACTATAAAAAAAGTCGAAAACAGCGTTAATGCTAAGGCAATGCCTTGTCGCATTCCACTCAAATTTAAATAAAAAAACAAATCTGAAAAATAAACTAGCAAAAAAATCAACTTATAGAAAACAAATTCATATGTAAATATACTGATGAATAAAAAAGACAAAGAGGCAACTAATAATAAAAGGACATTAAAGCTTAACCCTTTTAAGATATTATTGATGTATATATATCCAATTTCAATATTTTGTGAGATTAACTCATTTTGATTGTAAAACATACTCTCATATGCTTTCCAATCAATTCCCACATGCTCACGCGTTGAAGCTAGTACAATTAACCAAAAAATACAAAAAATGTATAACAGATTTTTATACGCTCTATTCTTAAGAAAGAAAATATCACTAACGGCAGAAAGAGACAAAGCTATAAAATAGATAAAATACATTTCATCTCCAAGCTATAAAATATGGAAGCATATTTTATACTTTTTGTTTTTCATAAAAATATTATACATTACCTTTTTTTATTGATAATGTATCAAAATATTTTGCTAATATTTTCAGATACGAATCTCCATGAATGCTGCAAGGTTCAATATAATTCCCTTCGGCCCATTCATTCCACGATTTAATCATAACTATTTTTGGATGAGTCTGCTTTTGGCTCATTAGCAATGAAGTTTTATTAACGTGCTCTTCAAAGGCTTTGGGATTTGTGTTTTTCAGCACAACCCCTTTTTTACCATGGCGAAAACTTGAGTCCCAACCAGGAAAAATTATAGGTATCTGTTTACTTTGTAATTCAATATCAGTATTCATTTTTTTGATTAAGGTTTCATAATTATATATTCTCGGCAGTACTATATTATGTTTCTGTGCCATCATTATTATCTTATCAAAAACTTTCCTAATTAAATAACGGTGTTTCATAAAATCACAGCTATTAAGGTATTGTTCTACGAGATTTATCTGTTTATCCGAAGGTAAAAGATTCTCACCAATAAAATAAACACCGTTAAATCCCTCTTTTTTAGAGCGTTCGATAAAATATGAAATAAGGGATTCACCATTGCACGCATTTTTGAGATCGTATATTATAAAAACAGGCTTGTTATCTATTTTAGTATAGCGAGGGTCTTTAAAAAATGGCAATAAATAATCAAAATATTTACTTAAAGAAAAATTATATTTCTGTTCTTTCAACAATATATTTTTACTTTTATTCCACCATGAATGGTTAGCCCAAGCAAAACAAAATTTAACATCAATATCACTTTTCAGAATTAATTCAGCGGGTTTTTCTAAGAGTAGATCTTCGTCATCAAACCAATAATGCCAAAAACAAAAAGTGGACACTTCATGTTTTTTTGCTAGAGCATATTGTTTTTCTATAGTTTTAACATCCGTGAGGTCATAATACCCCAGTGGCTCTATTGGATAAGGAATTTTATGATCTGGAAATAATTTTTTTGCATTCCTTAAATTAACCCACTCAGTAAATCCCTCACCCCACCACTCATCATTTTCTTTTATTGTATGATACTGGGGCAAATAATATGCAAAAATTTCTTCAACTTCAGTTTTCATTTACGTTCCTTTATCAATAAATCTATAAATATAATGCACTTAAAAGCACAACTCTTTTATTACTCAAGGTATTTTAGCATCGTTGTACTTTTGATGTTGCCTTATTATTTATTGCTATAGCTTAATTCAATTAATAAATGTTTTTCAATTTTTATTTTGCTAGTAGATAGGATATTATTACTTTAAATATGATTTAATTTTTCGGAGTTCAATATAAAAGAAAATAATCATTAGAAAGGTTATTACTAACTCAGTAATAATAACAGATGTAAGCATGCCAAAAATACTATATTTTTCCATCAACGGTATGGTATAAAACAGATGTAAAAACGCACCAGTCACATAAATTTTTGTTAACGTTTTCTCCTTCCCTAACGTGATTAATCCCCATTGTCCATAAACTATTGCTACGGCAATTACAAATAAAAGTATCGACATCCATTTGAACAATATAGCAGATGAAGAAAAATCTTCTCCTAAATACATTGTTGCAAGCTTTTGCCCAAAAACAAATATTAGTATAGAACCGCAGAAAGAAACGATAAGAAATGGCCCCCCATATTTAAATAGTTTATGCCCTACAGTGCCATTTTCCTTATTCATTTTTGGAAAAATAACTTGCTGAATTGGGATATAACATGATTGTACTGCAACCCTCAACTTATCTGCAGCTGAATACAAGCCAACCATTGTAGGGCTATAAAAATAGCCTAGAATCAATGTATTGAATGTCGTATAGAAACTAATAGATACTTGCGATATAAATAATGGTGAGCTTTCTTTTAGCTCATTAAAAACCGAAGATATATCTACTTTATTCAAGGTCGCAATTTTTTCTTTCTTTATATAGAAATGAGCGATGACACCAGGAATCAATAATGGTAACGTAAGAACTATGGCAGCATTAATTATATCACCAGAATTCCTTACTAAAATGAAAGTTAGTATCGTCATCAAAGTTTTGGAGCATATACTGATCCAAGCGATGTTTCGCATTAACTCTAATCCTTGAAACAAATAAATAGGAAATAAACAATTACCAATAACTCCGATGAACATTACTAATATAACATCTCTTTGTTCGTAAAACAATCCAAAACAATATATTAAAATTAAAATAGCACATAGACATAAAAAAGATAATAATAAGCGCGCATAAAACGTACTCGTATAAATACTGTTTATATTATCCTTCCCATTCGCTAATGTAATTTTTTTAGTTGCACTTAAATTAAAACCGTAATCAGTTATGATAATACAATATTGTATTACGGCTTGAGCAAGCATCACCCCTCCGAATTGTGATACTCCTAAAACTCTCACTAAATAGGGCAAAGTAATTAACGGGAAAACATAATTTGTTATTTGAACTAAAGATAAATAAAAAATATTAATAAACATTAATTCTTGCCCTTATTTACAAAAAAACTTCAACTTAAACAAAGATTCTTACGATCTTTGTCTGATAATATAATTTTTTCCATCTTTGGCCATGCTATACCAATTCTAGCATCGGACCATAGAAGACCTGCCTCATGTTCCTTTGAATAATAATTATTAGTTTTGTAGACAAATTCTGCAGTATCGCTCAGGACCAGAAATCCATGTGCAAAGCCTTCAGGAATCCATAATTGTCTTTTATTTTCAGCAGATAGATTTATACCAACCCACTTTCCAAAGGTTTTTGATGATTCTCTGATATCTACGGCAACATCGAAGACTTCCCCAACAACACAACGAACTAATTTAGCCTGAGCGTAAGGAGCTTTTTGATAATGTAGTCCTCTCAGTACTCCTCTGCTCGATTTAGAATGGTTATCCTGAACAAACTCAACCTTACGCCCCACTGCCTCTTCGAATACTTTCTGATTAAAGCTTTCCATAAAGAAGCCACGTTCATCCCCAAAGACTTTTGGTTCAAAAATCAGCACATCAGGAATTTCAGTTTTAATTACATTCATTTTATTAATACCCTTTAATCATTTTGAGCAGATACTGACCATAAGCATTTTTCTTCAACGGTTCGGCTAATACTTTCACCTGCTCAGCATCAATAAATCCTTTACGATAAGCAATCTCTTCCGGGCAAGAAACTTTCAACCCTTGACGCTCTTCAATTGTTGCAATGAAGTTACTTGCTTCAATAAGGCTTTGATGAGTTCCTGTATCCAGCCATGCATAACCACGCCCCATCATAGCGACAGACAAACGTCCTTGTTCCATATAAATACGGTTAATATCGGTAATTTCCAGTTCGCCACGGGCAGAAGGCTTAAGGTTTTTCGCCATTTCCACAACGTCATTGTCATAGAAATAAAGCCCAGTTACCGCATAGTTACTTTTTGGTTCCAGCGGTTTTTCTTCCAGGCTAATTGCCGTACCGTTATTATCAAACTCCACGACACCATAACGTTCAGGATCATTAACGTGATAAGCAAATACCGTTGCACCGCTTTCTTTGTTAACCGCAGCGTCCATTAATTTCGGCAAGTCGTGTCCATAGAAGATATTATCGCCAAGCACGAGTGCACAATCATCGCCACCAATAAAGTCTTCACCAATGATAAACGCTTGCGCCAGGCCATCCGGACTCGGTTGTACTTTATACTGTAGATTAAGCCCCCACTGGCTCCCGTCCCCCAACAATTGTTGGAAACGCGGTGTATCCTGTGGCGTACTGATAATAAGAATATCGCGAATACCCGCTAACATAAGTGTTGAAAGCGGATAATAAATCATCGGTTTATCATAAATCGGCAGCAGTTGTTTACTTACTGCCATCGTCACAGGATAAAGACGAGTGCCGGAACCACCAGCCAGAATAATACCTTTACGCGTTTTCATTTCACCATTCCTTTTAATTCATCCCGCTCTGGCATCATGAGCGAGATGCAAAAATTTGTTAAATTGCCGTAGTCGTAAATAATTCGTTGAGCATTCGTTTCACGCCCACCTGCCAGTCAGGCAAGACAAGCGCAAAGTTCTGCTGAAACTTTTCTGTATTGAGGCGAGAGTTATGGGGTCGACGGGCTGGTGTGGGATAGGCCGTTGTTGGCACGGCGTTAAGTTTGTTAAGAGCAAGGTTAATCCCTGCTTTGCGCGCTTCTTCAAATACCAGAGCGGCATAATCGTGCCAGGTTGTTGTGCCGCCAGCAACCAGATGGTACAAACCAGCAACTTCTGGTTTGTCTACTGCTACGCGAATGGCATGAGCGGTGCAATCAGCCAGCAATTCGGCACCTGTTGGTGCGCCAAACTGATCGTTTATCACAGCCAGTTCTTCGCGCTCTTTTGCCAGACGCAACATTGTTTTGGCGAAGTTATTTCCTTTACCTGCATATACCCAGCTGGTACGGAAAATAATATGCTTCGCGCAATATTTCTGTAACGCTTTTTCTCCGGCTAGTTTAGTTTCACCATAAACATTCAATGGTGCTGTTGCATCTGTCTCCTGCCACGGTATTTCACCGGTCCCCGGAAATACGTAGTCAGTAGAGTAGTGAATAACCCAGGCGCCGACTTCATTGGCTGCTTTTGCAATCGCTTCGACACTTGTCGCGTTAAGTAATTGTGCAAATTCCGGTTCTGATTCCGCTTTGTCTACTGCAGTGTGAGCAGCCGCATTAACAATAACATCAGGGCGAATTTTTTTGACAGTTTCAGCTACACCTTCGGGATTACTAAAATCACCACAATAATCAGTGGAGTGAACATCAAGAGCAATCAGATTACCCAGCGGTGCCAGAGCACGCTGTAGTTCCCAACCTACCTGCCCTGTTTTGCCGAATAGGAGGATATTCATTACTGGCGGCCCTCATAGTTCTGTTCAATCCACGATTGATAGGCGCCACTTTTCACATTATCAACCCATTTTGTATTGGACAGGTACCATTCCACCGTCTTTCGAATCCCGCTCTCAAACGTTTCTTGCGGTTTCCAGCCCAATTCACGGCTAATTTTATCGGCATCGATCGCATAACGGCGATCATGCCCTGGGCGATCAGCAACATAAGTAATTTGCTCACGATAAGATTTCTCTTTCGGGACTATCTCATCCAACAAATCACAAATAGTCAGCACAACATCGATGTTTTTCTTTTCGTTGTGTCCGCCAATGTTATAGGTTTCACCCGCTTGACCTTCAGTAACTACGGTATATAACGCACGAGCATGATCCTCTACATACAACCAGTCGCGGATCTGATCTCCTTTACCATAAATAGGTAATGCCTTACCTTCCAGTGCATTAAGAATAACCAGTGGAATAAGCTTTTCCGGGAAATGATAAGGACCATAGTTGTTCGAGCAATTAGTCACAATTGTCGGTAAACCATATGTACGTTTCCATGCGCGAACCAAATGATCGCTTGACGCTTTAGAAGCAGAATATGGGCTACTTGGCGCGTATGCTGTCGTTTCCGTAAATAACGGCAATGTTTCATTGCTATTTACTTCATCCGGATGGGGTAAGTCACCATACACTTCATCAGTAGAAATATGATGAAAGCGGAAGTTTTTTTTCTTTTCATCGTCCAGACCAGACCAATAATTGCGCGCTGCTTCTAAAAGTACGTAAGTACCCACAATATTAGTTTCAATGAATGCCGCCGGGCCAGTTATTGAGCGGTCAACGTGGCTCTCAGCCGCCAGGTGCATCACCGCATCTGGCTGGTGTTGTGAAAAAATACGAGCCATCGCTGCGGCATCACAGATATCTGCATGCTCAAATGAATAACGTTCAGAATCAGAAATTTCAGCGAGCGATTCCAGATTTCCGGCGTATGTTAATTTATCGACATTAACAACACTATCTTGCGTATTATTTATTATGTGACGAACAACAGCAGAACCAATAAATCCTGCGCCACCAGTAACAAGTATCTTCACTTTTTTATTCCATATAGCCAGAGAGCATGCTGTGAAATAGACTGCTCCAGATTTGATTAATAGATGCATTAATGCACGCTACCGCCCCTGGCTTAACAGCTACCAGAGCACTGCGTACATTTCCACGATGTGACGAGCGTAACCCACTCGTGCCAAATCCGAAAAATTCAAACGCTAATTGTCTTACCAAACAGCTGTAGAAACAAGGAAAATCCTGGAAAAATTTGAACTATAATTGCAAGCTAACATGCTGTTTTTATTATATTTATAAAAACGACAACGGCAGTGAGATTCAATGAGCAAAACTTATGCTATGAATCTTCACTGCCGTTTTTAATTTCTTACTGACCGACACTTCCAGTCAGGAATTTGTTACTCGCTTAACAACTTCTCAATGCCTTTGCGGAACTTAGCGCCTTCCTTCAGGTTACGCAGTCCATACTTCACAAACGCTTGCATATAACCCATTTTCTTACCACAGTCGTAACTGTCCCCAGTCATCAGCATTGCGTCAACAGCTTGTTTTTTTGCCAACTCAGCAATGGCATCAGTCAACTGAATACGTCCCCATGCTCCAGGTTGAGTACGCTCCAGTTCAGGCCAAATATCGGCAGAAAGCACATAACGCCCTACAGCCATGATGTCTGAGTCCAGGGTCTGCGGCTGATCCGGTTTTTCGATAAATTCAACAATGCGGCTGACTTTGCCTTCGCGATCAAGCGGATCTTTGGTCTGGATGACGGAGTATTCAGAGAGATCGCCCGGCATGCGTTTTGCCAGAACCTGGCTGCGGCCTGTTTCATTGAAACGCGCAATCATTGCGGCCAGATTGTAACGCAGCGGATCGGCACTGGCGTCGTCGATAACAACATCCGGCAGCACCACGACAAACGGGTTATCGCCAATGGCTGGTCTGGCGCACAAAATGGAGTGGCCCAGACCTAAAGGTTCCCCCTGACGCACGTTCATAATGGTCACACCTGGCGGGCAGATAGATTGTACTTCCGCCAGCAGCTGGCGCTTCACGCGCAGTTCAAGGAGAGATTCTAATTCATAAGATGTATCGAAGTGATTTTCGACTGCGTTCTTGGACGCATGAGTTACCAGGAGGATTTCTTTGATCCCTGCAGCCACAATCTCGTCAACAATGTACTGAATCATTGGCTTGTCGACGATCGGTAGCATCTCTTTAGGAATCGCCTTAGTTGCAGGCAACATATGCATCCCAAGACCCGCTACAGGAATAACTGCTTTTAAATTCGTCATTATTTCATCCACCTGTAAAATGGTTGCTGAATTATAGCTTGTTCGATTTTTTTCGCCAGCATCAATTCCCCTGAATTGATTACTGATTTACTTCCGATGTTACGCCGCTTCGCTCAAGATTGCAGTAGCGTTATTCCTAAGTATGGCTCTATTTTTCCAGGAATGGTCGCAAATCTACCTGCCCCGTTCCGGCAGCTTAAAGTTAATATTTTCCACATTAACGACATGGTGATTAATCCTGTCGATATCGACTGAACTTTGTCCTTTTTCATTCACCGCATGAACATTTACCAGCGACAGTAGCGTCTCGTTCTTTGCCATAAAGACACCACGAACGTCCTTTCGCAGGTCGAAATTCATGGTCAATGCCGGACCCGCAGTGGATTCTTGCATTACGTTGATATTACGCATAAAAATGTGTTGCGGCTTGTTGTGAAGCTCCAGCGAAGCACGCTTCATTTTAATGTTGGTCAACGCCACGAATGAAACGGCATTCCCTGCGGAAATTTGGATTCCGCGCAATTTCCAGGCAAGGTTAGTGTTATCAAGATGAATATTATTCAATCTGAAGTTTTGTGGTATTGAGAGATACTTACCTTTAATGACTCCGTAACCGATTAACATTCCGGCACTATTGGTCATTTTTATATTGTCAATAACAAAGTTATCACATCCATATATCGCTACCGTGGCGTTATCAATACCCGCTTTCTTGCTGAAAGCTGGCGTAATATTATGAGCCTTGATATTACGAATGATGAAGTGTTTGCCGTTCTCAACATGAATCAGTTGCCGACAATCCGATCCCGTGATATTCGCCACGACAAAGTTTTTAACCGACTGGTCTTCCGGGTAGTTATTATCGTAAGTACTTCCTGCCAGTCCTATGCCAATACCCCAGTTGATTTTGCCATTAGTACAGTTGATGCGCTCGATGACATGGTCGGATATCAAAATATCACTGTCGTTAATTGCCACGTTCCATTCAATGGCGTCGCCCTGTAAGTCGCTGAACTTACAATTGGTGATGTTGGCACCGATAATCTGATTATGAAATCCCTGGCGTAAAATGGCGTAATTAGCGTGGCTAACAGTCAGGTTATCGATAGTCAGGTTGCGCATGACACGTTTATTTTTGCCGCCGATATAAATCTGCGTTACCGGGCCAAAACCGCTCATCGCCAACCCTTTGATGATGCAGTCAGAACCGCGCACATCCAGGGTGATGTTATGTATACTGCCACCCTCATCCCCTGTCACCTGACTGCCGTCCTGTAAGACAAATCGCCCTCTGCCATTGCCGCACAGGCTACCGAGGATGTGTAACGTTTTGCCGGGAGGAATGAAGATGCCGGTGTTGATATTGTCACAAACCAATCCGGCAGGCACGACGACCGTTTGCCCTTCGCTGAAGGCTTGTTTAAATGAGGCGATCCAGTCGTGTGGGTTGTAGTCGTTAATGTTAACGCTTTGTCGGGCGGGAAGTGCGCGGGCGAAGGGGGTATGGAGGAAGGCAAGCGCGGAGCTTGCTGTCAGGAAGGTGCGTCGGGAGAGTTTTTTAAATGACATGCGTTCTCCTCTATAAAGCTTGCAACAAGCTGGCGAGTTCTCGGTTAATCACCTGCTGGTTAAAATCGTGTTCGACTTTTTCGCGCGCGCGTTTGACGACCGGAGCCAGTTCGTCGGTGTCCAGTTGGCTAAACGCAGTCAGACGTTGCGCCAGTGCACTGGCATCGTTCTCAGGTACCAGCCAGCCGGATTTATCGGCCTCTACCAGTTCCGGAATTCCGCTATGCAGAGTAGAAACCACCGGAATGCCGACCGCCATCGCCTCCATCAGCGCCACCGGAATGCCTTCCATATCGCCATCCGCACCCGTTACCGATGGCAACAGGAAAACATCCGCGTCGTCGAGCATCGCTTTCACTTCGTGGCTCGGTTTAAAGCCCGGCATCACTACCACATCTTCCAGTTGATATTGTTCGATGAGGGTACGCAGCCGTCGTTCCCACGGGCCAATGCCGAGGATGCGATAGCGAAATGCCACGCCCTGCTCTTTCAACTGACGGCAGGCTTCGATCGCCACATGCAGGCCTTTTTTCTCGGTTAAGCGTGCGACGGAAATAATCTCCAGCGGTGTTGCGGGCGCTTTCACGGGACGCGGGCTAAAGCGCGTCATGTCCACGCCCATACGCGATACGGCGATTTTTTCCCTCGGGCAGCCCATTTTTTGCAGCCTTCCAGCCCACAGATCGCTTATCGGTAGCATCAGGTCGCCGCGGCGAAACAGTTGTTGATATTCGGGAGTGTAGTGGTTGAGCACTTCCCGACTGGAAATATCAATGCCGTGGAAAATAGTGGCAATTTTGCCGCGAATGACACCCAGTTCGCGTAGTTTTGCTGCGGTTACCCCCGCAGGGCCAAAATGAGCGATAAAGACATCAGCATGAAACGGTGTTGCGACCTGGCCGCAAATGGCAGACAAAATCAGGTTTCGTGACTCTGCACCATAGCGTTTGAGGTTGAGCGCCTGCCAGGTATTTTTACGATGAATGCCGCGTAAGGTCTGGCTGGCGCGGTGGCGCAGTTTCGCAACTTTGCCTTGTGGTTCGTCCTGTAACCAGCGGGTTCTGGCGGCAAGGTTGTATTTCGTCCATGCCGCGTGGGTATTCTGGGTGTCGCCTTTTTGCAGCGCGACAATCTCCACCTCAAAGCCCATATCAATAAACGCGGTAATTTGGTTGAGGACGAAGGTTTCCGACGACAGCGGAAATTTCAGTAAAAAGAAGCCGACCTTCATTTCACCTCCCCGATGCGCTCAAGCACAGACTGCACCATCTGCATTCCCGTCTGACGTTCTCGACTGACGGCTTCGCTAAGTCGTTCGTTCAGCGCCGGAAGCTGGCCTAAGGTATCCGCAACCATCGCTTGCAGGCTGCCGTCCAGTAAATGACGGATATCAATCGCCATCTCTGGCAGCCCCAGCTGCTGCATAATCCCGGCGGATTTATGTTCATAGTTGATGGCAATTGCCGGAGTAGCAAAATTCATCGAGATAATGGCGGAGTGCAGGCGCGTACCGACGGTGAGTTCACAGGCACCCAGAATTTTGCCCATTTCCAGATCGTTGAGTTCATCCATCACTACGTGATAACGGGCAGGATCGCTGATGTGCTGGCGCAGATTGAGCGCCACCATGCGGTCGTCTTTGTTATAGCTGTCGATACCCGTACAGGTGGAGAGCGCAATGACCTGATACCCTTCGTCGAGAATGCGATTGACCACCCCGGCAAAAGCTTTTTCATACGCTTGTTGAGTGGTGCCGAGACGTTTGTCGAACGGTGCCAGTTCGCGCAGGGTAATTGCTACCGTTTTCTGTTGTGCGGCAACGTCCAGCCAGTGTTGAACGGCATAGCTGGCGGTGAAATCTTCTGTGTGGTGATCAACCAGCCACGCGGTATCAACGCCATGTTCCACTTTTGCGGTAGTGATATTGCTGCGTTTCATCAGATCGAGACTGACCGATTCGCGCAGGATCAGCGCGTCGCAGTGACCAAAAACATAGTTCGCCAGTTGGTTAAATTGCTCATCCTGGAAGGGGCCGACGCTGTGACCAATCATAAACAGCGGCTTTTTCGCCATAAACGTGCAAAGTGCGTGTTCAAACTGCGGCACGCCGTAGAGATCGACAAAAAACGATCCGCCGACCTGAATAATGGCGTCGTAACCTGACAGCAGGCGCACGAAGTCGGTGAATCCCTGGGCGATGGCGATATTACGCAGCTGGCCAGTGTCGGTGACGCGTGAGAGCAATACCTGATGCTGGTAGCGGCGACGGAGGACTTTTTTAACGCGCCCGACAACGCCCGCCGCGCTGTTGTGTTGTTTCATTTGCAGGAACAGCGGATCACCCATTACCGGGCGGTTGAGCAGCCAGGAAGAACTGACCGGATAGCGGCTCATCACGTCCACTTCGGCGTGTGGATTGAGGATGTTGATGGCATCAAGTAAGCCGCGCAAGATGGCGCTGTCACCGCGATTGCCGCAAGTGTGGTTGCCCAGAATAAGTAATTTCATTTTTTCCTCATAAATTTGATGCCAGGTGAGGCTGTGTTTGTTGTGTTCGTTGCCGCTTTTTGCCTGATGCGACGCTGACGCGTCTTATCAGACCTACAGGTCCCGAGCACAGAACCGTAGGCCGGATAAGGCGTTCACGCCGCATCCGGCAACCGTTGCCGGAACCGAAAACAACCATTCACCCCGCCCGTAAAAGCATTTTCATTTTTTCGCTGCGACAAAACTGACGCTTCACTTCCACCACCAGCGGATGGCGCGACAGCA
The DNA here is from genome assembly GCF_005845405.1 of Escherichia sp. E4930. Lineage (NCBI taxonomy): Bacteria > Pseudomonadati > Pseudomonadota > Gammaproteobacteria > Enterobacterales > Enterobacteriaceae > Escherichia > Escherichia sp. E4930. Next base: position 184,370 of record NZ_VCDZ01000007.1, read on the forward strand.
CAATCATCACCACAAACGCCAGCACGCCTGCGGCTATTTGCACCGCCAGCAGCATCCCCAGAGCCAGTTGCCCTTTCAGCAATACGCCCAGCGCATAACTGACCACCAGCGTCGGCAGCGAGAGATAAAACGGTAGCCATAAACTCAGGATGTACTGGCGATAACTGGAACCGAGCATCGGTTTAATCATCACGAAGTAACTCAGAATGGTGTTGATAATCTGCACCAGCAGGAAACCGAGCGTGACGCCGATTGCACCCGCCATCTGCCCACCAATAACAATCGCCGGAATAAACAGAAATGTTTTGAATACGTTGAATTTAAAGCTGATATCGACCCGCGCTTTCGCCATCAGCAGCGAACCAATCGGGTTACCCACCGAACGCAGCAGCCCCACAATACACAGCAATTGCAGCACCGGAATAATACTGTTCCACTTTTCGCCAAAGACCAGCGGTACAAAGTTATTCGACACCACCATCAGCCCCAGCAGCGCCGGAAAGTTGATAATCCCCACCACCGACAGCAACTTGTAGAAGTTCACGCGCAGCTTTTCGGTGTCGTCCTGAATTTTAGCAAACGCAGGAAACAACACGCGGGTGATGATGGGGTTCAGCTTCATCGGTGGCACAACGGCCACGTTGTACGCCAGGTTGTATCCCCCTGCCACGCCCGCGCCGAGAATACGCGCCAGCACCAGCGTTGAAAGGTTGGTGTTGAGATAGTTGATGATGCTGTCCGCCGTCAGCCAGGCACCAAAGCGTAAGTTTGGTGCCACCGACGCCAGCGAGAAATGCAGACCGGGGCGATAAATTTTTCGACCAAAGTAGCCAAATAGCAACGTTCTTACCGCACTATTGACCAGATAACCGAGGATCGCGGTCATCGCCAGCGGCCAGAAATGGGCGCTAACCACTGTAAAAGTGAAACCCGCCAGCACCGCGCTGGTTTCGATCATGCCGATTTTGTTGAACTCCAACTCCTTCTGCATCAACGCGCGGAACTGCTGCCCGTGGGGGATCACCACAAACGCCAGCGACAATGTTTTAATCAACGGCGCCAGATCCGGGTTATTCAGCACGTCGCCGATGACATCACTCAACAGAAACACCGCCACGCACACCACGATCCCCAGCCCGACGTTCAGCCAGTACAGCGTGGTGAGTTCCAGGTGACTGATTTCTTTTCGCTGAATAATCGAGTTAGCGATACCGAAGTCAGAAAGCGTATCTGCCAGCGCAATAATCACCAGCGACACAGTCAGTAGGCCGAACTGGTGGTTGTCGATAATCCGCGCCAGCACGGTCATCTGCACCAACCCGAGGCCGATGATGATTACCGTGGCAATCGCCGACCACTTCGCGCCGCTGATGGTTTTTTCACGTAAGCTCATATCAATATGCCGCTTTGTTAACGAAGCCTTTGAATACCGTCAGGAAAACGATTTTGATATCGAACCAGACGCTCCATTCGCGGATGTACTCAAGGTCGAACTCGACGCGTTTTTCCATTTTCTCCAGCGTGTCGGTTTCGCCGCGCCAGCCATTAATCTGCGCCCAGCCAGTAATGCCCGGTTTCACTTTGTGGCGCAGCATGTAGCCTTCAATGAGCTGGCGATATTGTTCGTTATGCGCCACCGCGTGTGGACGTGGACCCACAATCGACATCCCGCCGGTCAGCACATTGATAAACTGCGGCAATTCGTCCAGCGAGGTGCGGCGCAGAAAGTTCCCCACTTTAGTAACGCGCGGATCGTTCTGCGTCGCCTGAGTCACCACTTTGTCGTTCTCCATCACTTTCATGGAACGGAACTTCCATACTTTGATCGGCTTGCCATCCATGCCGTAGCGAGTCTGGCGGAAAATAACCGGCCCTGGTGAACTGAGTTTTACCGCCAGCGCAATACAGCACAGCACCGGGGAGATCAGCAGCAAGATCAGCGTCGCCAGCACAATATCTTCCGCACGTTTTAGCAGGCGGTTAACCCCGGAAAGCGGCGTGTCGTAAAGCGGCACCACCGGAACGCCGTTCATCTCTTCGATACGGGAATGAAGAATATTGAAGGTAAAAACATCGGGGATCAGCAGCACCGAACAGGTGGTATCCGCCAGTTGATGGACCAGTTTTTTCACGCGCGCGCCGTCGCACATTTGCATCGCGATATAGATGTTATGAATCTTGCCCGCTTTCGCATCCTCGACCAGCTGTTGCAGATTGCCCGCCCAGTCGTTAGAAACGCCGCCCGGTTTCGGGTCGTGGTAAACGCCCACCACTTCAAACCCTAACCACGGCTGATTACGGAAGCTCTCCATCAGCATTTGTCCGGCGGCTAAATCCCCCGCCACCGCGACCATACGCTTGTTATAGCCATGATTACGCAGCCAGCCCGCTCCAATGCGAATACACGAACGGCAAACCACCAGTCCGATACTGGTCAGCGCATACCACGCCAGCCAGATTTTCAGTTGCGTGTCAAAATCATTATTGAACGCCACCAGTCCGGCGCTGAAAATCACGCTTAACGTCCAGTTTTGTAGCAACAAGGCAAATTCTGTCGCTGCCCGAACACCGCGCCATGAGCGATAAAAATCGGTGATGCCGCCCAGCATCTGGAACACCACCAGCGTAATCAGCGCCACCAACAGGTGCATATAGAGGAATGACAGTCCGCTGACTTCGCAAACCAGCCATAGCCCGGCAAACATGATGGTGATATCTGAAAAGCGTTGCACCATAGAGATTAACGATGCATTGGTTTTCGCTCGCTCGCGCTTTTTTAGATTTGTCATCGTTGTTCCTGTTATTAGCCCCTTACCCGCAATGGGGTAAGGGAAGATCCGACATTACTCGTTCAGCAACGTCAGCAGAGTTCGCGTTCGCGCTTCCATCAGCGGCACATCACCGCGCGATTCCACATTCAGGCGCACCACCGGTTCGGTGTTGGAGGAGCGCAGGTTAAAGCGCCAGTCGGCAAAGGTCATGCTGATGCCATCGGTGCGATCCACCGCCAGCGCCTCGCGGCTAAAATGCTGTTCGACGCGGTTAATCGCCTCAACGGGTTGCACCAGTTTGCTGTTGATCTCACCGCTTGCCGGGAACGCCGCCATCCGGTCGCGCACCAGTTCGCCCAGCGTTTTTCCTTTCAGGCACACCAGTTCAGCGACCAGCAGCCACGGGATCATGCCGCTGTCGCAGTAAGCGAAATCACGGAAGTAGTGGTGGGCGCTCATTTCACCACCGTAGATGGCGTCTTCCTTGCGCATACGTTCTTTAATAAAGGCGTGTCCGGTTTTCGACATCACCGGCGTGCCGCCTGCGGCAGTCACCACATCAACGGTGTTCCAGGAAAGACGCGGATCGTGGATGATCTTCGCGCCGGGATTTTTTTCGAGGAACGCTTCTGCCAGCAGGCCGACAATGTAGTAGCCCTCGATAAACTGCCCTTTTTCGTCAAACAGGAAACAGCGGTCAAAATCGCCATCAAAGGCAATGCCCATATCCGCGCCGTGTTTGATGACCGCATTGCGGGTGTCATCGCGACATTCCGGCAGCAACGGGTTAGGAATACCGTTGGGGAAATTGCCGTCCGGCGTGTTATGCACTTTGATTAACTCCACCGGTGCGCCGAGGGCTTTAAAGCGGGCTTCGATGGCGTCCACCACCGGACCCGCTGCGCCATTCCCGGAGTTAATCACCAGCTTGAGCGGCGTAAGGTTTTTGACGTTGATATAACCGAACAGGTGATCAACGTAAGCGTCACGCAGATTGATTTGCTGATAGCGACCGCGTTTGGTTTCATCGACGGGAGGAAAGTCGTTGGCTTCTGCCAGACGCTGGACATCGCGCAGTCCGGTATCGCCGCTGATCGGGCGAGCCCCTTCGCGCACCAGTTTCATGCCGTTGTAATCCATCGGATTATGGCTGGCAGTAACTTCGATGCCGCCATCCACGCCGAGATGGAACGTGGCGAAATAGATCTCTTCGGTGCCGGACATACCGATATCCAGCACATCGACGCCCGCATCCTGTAAACCTTTTGCCAGCGCCAGTTTTAAGGTTTCGCTGGTGAGGCGGATATCACCGCCTAACACAATGGTTTTCGGTTTAAGAAATTCGCCATAGGCGCGACCAATGCGCCAGGCAATATCTTCATTCAGTTCTTCGCCTAATTTTCCGCGAATATCATAGGCTTTAAAGCAGGTTAATTTTTTCATATCGTTACCCTTTTTCAGGCAATAGTTGGCCCTGACCGAAGCGGCCAATTTTGTTTTTGTCGTTATTTACATCGCGGTTTCGCATTCATTGCCTGATGCGACGCTGCCGCGTCTTATCAGGCCTACAAACCCGAACCGTAGGTCGGATAAGGCGCTTACGCCGCATCCGACAAACTGCGCCTGATGCGACGTTTACACCCGTCCGTAGCGATCCGCGAAGCGCACCACATCATCCTCTTCGAGATAAGAGCCGGAGCGCACTTCAATTAAATCGAGCGGAATTTTCCCCGGGTTTTCCAGGCAGTGCGTCGCCCCCAGCGGAATATAAATGGACTCGTTTTCACCAAGCAGTTTGATATCACCGTCAATGGTGACTTTTGCCGTTCCCGCGACCACCACCCAGTGTTCCGCGCGGTGATGATGCATCTGTACCGACAAGCCTTCGCCCGGTTTCACGGTGATGCGTTTCACCTGGTAGCGATCGCCCGCGTCGATAGAGTCATATTTGCCCCACGGGCGATACACTTCGCGATGCACCCGATGCTCATGGCGACCATCGGCTTTGATCTGCTCGACCACTTTTTTCACATCCTGCACCGCGTTACGGTCGGCAATCAGCACCGCATCTTTGGTCTGCACCACTACCAGATCTTTCACCCCGACGGTGGTGACCAGGCCAGATTCGGCATACACATAGCTGTTTTCGGTTTTGTGATTAATCACATCGCCGTGGCAAACGTTGCCCTCGGCGGTGTGGGCGCTGATCTCCCATAATGAAGACCAGGAACCAACATCGCTCCAGCCCGCATCCATCGGCACCACAACAGCATCTGCCGTGCGTTCCATGACTGCGTAATCCACCGACTCTTCCGGGCAGGCGAGAAACGCTTCTTCATCCACACGAATAAAATCAAGATCCGGATCGACGGCGCTCATCGCTTTTTCACAGGCATCGAGAATATCCGGGCGATATTTTTTCAGTTCTTCGAGATAGCGTCCGGCGCGGAACAGGAACATGCCGCTGTTCCAGTAATATTCGCCGCTTGCCACATAGGCCTGCGCGGTTTCCAGATTTGGTTTTTCGACAAACTGCGCCACTTCAAAGGCCACCGTATCCTGCTCGCCCGCAGATACTTCACCGCGACGAATATAGCCATATCCGGTTTCTGGTAGATCCGGCACAATGCCGAAAGTCACCAGTTTGCCCGCTTCGGCATACGGCATGGCGTTATGCACGGCGGCGCGAAAAGCATCTTCATCGGCAATCACATGATCCGCCGCCAGCACCAGCATTAATGGGTCGCTCTCCGGACTATGACGTGTTGCCGCCAGCGCCGCCAGCGCAATGGCAGGTGCAGTGTTACGCCCTGCCGGTTCGAGAATAATGTTCTCGGTGAGTTTGTTCAGTTGGCGCAGCTGTTCCGCGACAATAAAGCGGTGCTGCTCATTGCAAATCACCACCGGGCTTTCGCACTCCACGCCTTTCAGGCGGCAGATGGTGGTTTGCAGCATGGTGAGATCGCCTTTCAGGCATAAAAACTGCTTGGGGTAAAGTACGCGGGAAAGCGGCCATAAGCGGCTACCGGAGCCACCTGCCATCACAACTGGATAGAGTTTCGACTGCGCCATAATTATCCCCGAATATCATTTATAAATTGACGTAACACGTTCTCTTTATCGAGCGTGCGTTCGGCATATTCACGTGCCACCGTGTTGTGTTTGGGCAGCAGAAGCGCCTGACGGATCCCCGCCACCAGCGCCTCGACCGATTCCGGTTCTACGCAAACCGCAATTCCCGGAAAGGTTTCGCAAAGCTGCCCCAGTTCTGTGTGGGCTTCCGCGGTAATCACCGCGTTACCGCCTACCGCCAGAATATTGGTCAGTTTCGACGGCAATACGGCATCTGCCGCGCCACGTTTTTGCACCACCAGATGGCAATCGCCCATCTTCAGCAGTGCGGGTAAAGCGTCATACGATTGCAGCGGGAAAAATTGCATGTTGCGCAGACCACGCTGTTGCGCCATTTTTTCCAGCCGCGCTTTGCCGCCGCCCTGCCCGACAATGGCAAAAATCAGCGGTTCATCGCGCAGGCGATCGGCAGCTTCAATAACGTTTTCCAGCCCCTGCTTTTCACCAATATTGCCGGAGTAAAGAATGATTTTTTTGTTATCCGGCAGGCCAAGCTGGTTACGAAGGGCGTCAACATCGGTGTCTGCAACATGTTGAAAACGGGCAATTTCCGACCAGTTGGGGAAGAAGATGACATTTTCCGCCGCCACGCCTTTTTCGATGGCTTTATTCATCATCGAACGCGAAATCGTGGAGACGTTATCGACGTTATGCAGTCCGCTACGTTCGAACGCCGTTGCCAGCTGTGCCACTTTGCCGCCTTTACCTTTTCCGGCAAGGCCCAGCCCCAGCATGGCGTCCACTTCGTAATCCTGAATATGCAGCACGGTACGCGCACCAGAGAGTTTCGCCAGCAGGCGCATTCCCGGCGTGCAAAACAGCGTTGGCACCACGCCAATAATGCGATCCGGCTTCCAGCGACGTTGCGCCATCAGCGGAAAGAAACTGCTGACGGCAAAACTGCCGAGATGCAACAGGCGTTTCAGGGTGCTCGGCTGTTTTGGCACGTACAGCGGGCAGCGCCACACCGTAGCGGCTCCCTCTTCTCGTTTGTACCGCCAGGCGGAATAGTTCTCGCCCACCTGCCACTGCGGGTAGTAAGGCGGTGCGGTAATAACCCGCACCTCATGACCTTGCGCCGCCAGCCATTCCACCATCTCGCCGGTGTATTTGCCGATGCCGGTTAACTCCGGCGAGTAGTTAATGCCGTAGACCAGTATTTTCATAATCCGGGTACTCCGGCACGCTTCTCAGCGAGAAAATAGGCGCGGCTGTTAGCGTGAACATTGTCACTGGCGAGCAGCGCGTCCGGCGTCAGCCAGCGGTAATCGTCATGCTGCTCATCCGGCAGTAACAGATCTTCTTCAGCGACTCTGAAGCGAAAACCGAGCACCACATAGTGAGTGGTGAAATCCGTGCCGGAGAAGTTATCGTCATAAAAGTGCTGCCAGACACCGTAAAACTGGCCTGCTGTTATCGGCAGACGCAGCCCCAGTTCCGCCATCGTCAGCCGCTCAAATGCGGCCTCCAGCGTTTCGTCTTTCCGCACGCGCCCTCCCGGCACAAACCAGTGACCCTGCGCCGGGCGGTTGGTTCTTTTGCCAAGCAGAAACTCGCCGCGACTGTTCTCGACAATAAAGTCGAGAGAGACAAGCGGTGTGGAGCGCACTACCGTGGCAAAGTCTTCCTGACGTAAAAACATCATTACCCCCGAAAGCGGTCTTGATTCTCAAGGAACCACTGGTAAGTGCTGGCAAGCCCCGCTTCCAGTGAGATTTCGTGATACCAGCCAAGCTGATGCAGGCGCGTCACATCCAGCAGTTTGCGCGGCGTGCCATCCGGTTTGCTGGCATCAAAAACTACCCGACCTTTGTAACCCACCACTTTGGCGATGGTTTGCGCCAGCTCGCGGATAGTGCAGTCAACGCCCGTGCCGACGTTAATGTGCGACAGCATCGGCTGGGTGTTCTCCAGCCAGACTTCATGCGCCAGCTCCATGACATGAATGCTCGCCGCCGCCATATCATCGACGTGCAGGAATTCACGCATCGGTGTACCGCTGCCCCATACCACCACGTCCGGTGCATTCTGTGCCGTCGCCTCGTGGAAGCGACGCAACAATGCAGGGATCACATGCGAGTTACTCGGGTGGAAGTTGTCGTGCGGCCCGTACAGGTTGGTCGGCATAACTGAACGGTAATCTCGTCCGTACTGGCGATTGTAAGATTCGCACAGTTTGATCCCGGCGATTTTGGCAATGGCGTAAGGCTCGTTGGTCGGCTCCAGCGTACCCTGCAATAACTCGCTTTCTGCCATCGGCTGTTTTGCCAGTTTCGGGTAGATACAGGACGATCCAAGAAACAGCAGTTTGTTCACGTCGTTCTGATGCGCGGCGTGAATGATGTTGCTCTCAATCATCATGTTCTGGTAGATGAAATCCGCCGGATACGTGTTGTTGGCGACAATGCCGCCCACTTTCGCCGCCGCCAGATAGACCTGGTCAATGCTTTCGCTGGCAAAGAAATCATGCACCGCGCGGCTGTCCAGCAGGTTCAGCTCGTCGCGGGTGCGTAATACCAGTTCCACATCACCGCGCTGTTCGAGCTGTCGCTTGATGGCGGAACCGACCATCCCGCGATGGCCAGCGATAAAAATGCGTTGTTTACTCATGCTTATGACTCCAGCGCGATCGCCACGTCGTAGCCGTGAGATTTCAGCAGAGAGTGTTTTTTCGCCGCTTCGAGGTCATTAGCCACCATTTCAGACACCATCTCTCTGAGGGTGATTTCCGGTTTCCAGCCCAGTTTTTCGTGCGCTTTGGTCGGGTCGCCGAGCAGCGTTTCAACTTCAGCCGGACGGAAGTAACGCGGGTCAACGGCGATAATCACATCGCCCGGTTTAACGCCCGGCGCGTCATGCCCGGTGACGGAAACCACAATGCCCTTCTCTTCAACGCCCGTGCCTTCAAAGCGCAGTTTGATGCCCAGCTGTGCTGCCGCCATTTCCACGAACTGACGCACGGAGTACTGAACGCCGGTAGCAATAACGAAATCTTCTGGTTGTTCCTGTTGCAGCATCATCCACTGCATTTTTACGTAGTCTTTGGCATGGCCCCAGTCACGCAGGGAATCCATATTGCCGAGGTACAGGCACGACTCCAGCCCCTGGGCGATGTTGGCGATTGCGCGGGTGATTTTGCGGGTAACGAAGGTTTCGCCGCGGCGCGGGGATTCATGGTTAAAGAGAATACCGTTACAGGCGTACATGCCGTAGGATTCGCGGTAGTTAACGGTGATCCAGTAGGCGTACAGTTTGGCGACCGCATACGGAGATCGCGGGTAGAACGGCGTGGTTTCTTTCTGCGGAATTTCCTGCACCAGACCGTACAGTTCAGAGGTGGAAGCCTGATAAAAACGGGTTTTCTTTTCCAGACCGAGGAAGCGGATCGCCTCCAGCAGGCGCAGCGTACCCATCGCATCAACGTCTGCGGTATATTCCGGTGACTCAAAAGAAACCGCAACGTGGCTCATTGCGCCCAGGTTGTACACTTCATCCGGCTGCACTTCACGCAAAATGCGCGTCAGGTTGGAGGTATCACTCAGGTCGCCATAATGCAGATGGAATTTCGGGTTGCAGGTGTGCGGATCCTGATAAATGTGATCCACGCGCTCGGTGTTGAATGACGATGCGCGACGCTTAATACCATGCACCTCGTAACCTTTTTCCAGCAGCAGTTCTGCCAGGTAAGAACCGTCTTGTCCGGTTACACCGGTGATGAGAGCGACTTTTGACATGTCTTATTCCTCTGTATTTTTTGAATTTATTCAGTTTCAACGCGTTCGCGTATCACCACTGCGGGATTCCCCCGGCAAATGGCATTTGCCGGAAGCGATTTAAAAACACTGCTTCGCGCACCCACGACGGTGCCGTCGCCGATCGTGACGCCAGGGGCAACAAAGACATCGGTTGCCAGCCAGCATTTCTCGCCAATCACAATGGGCGTGGCGTTAATGGTGAAATGTTGACTTGCATGGTCGTGGCTCCCGGTGCATAAATAACTTTTTTGCGATATCACCGAATGTGCGCCAATGGTTATTTCACCGAGGGTATATAAATTGACCTCATCGCCGACCCACGCGTAATCACCTAAGGTTAATTTCCACGGATAGGTAATTTTTACTGACGGACGAATAACTACGTTTTTTCCTATTTTTGCGCCGAATAAACGTAATAAAAATGCCCGCCAGCGATACAATACTTGTGGCGACCAGGCAAATATTGTTGCCTGTACTGCCCACCACAATTGCACTTTAATAGCGTTGCCACCCCGGAATCCTTTCGGCACCGAGAAACCGCTTAAATCTTGCATCGTTTCCCCTTATATTCAGCTTTTGTTATATAAGGCTTTCGTCTTTGAGGTAGTACGTTGGCGTAAATGCCAGGATAATTCAGCCCAAAAGCCAGGCACGTGCAATATTTGCCGTTGGACTTTTTTAGCGTCAGCACACAATTCCATATTATTGGTGGTAGATACCCCACCCATAGAAAATTCAGACACCAGGCCATTGAGTTTTTTAAATGCATAACCGGCTTTGTACATTTTGGCCGCCAGCGCGTAATCGGAAGAAACTTTATATTCCAGATCATAACGCCATTTCTTCAAGCCGGACACCGGGAAAAATATCGCCTGATGACTGGCGGGCAGACTGTGGTAAATATACCAACCCGGTTTGGCGCTACGTTTAATTTTATGCCCGTCGCCAAAATCCAGCAGCGCATCGCCGGTGATCATCATGTTATCTTTTTGCATTTTTAACTTACGGACAAAATTTGCGGCATCCTGATGAAAAATATCGCCCGAGTTGAGAAACAGCGCGAACTTGCCTTGCGCCATTTCAATACCTTTGTTCATGGCGTCGTAGATACCGTTATCTGGCTCACTGACAAAGCGTAGGTTATAGATACCATTGAGATTTTCCAGGTACTCACGGGTGCCGTCGTTGGAACCACCATCGACAACAATCCATTCGAAGCTGATATCGTCCGCCTGCGCCAGATGCGCCAGCGAGGCATAGGTTTTAGCAATCCCTTCAAGGTTACGAAATGCGACAGTGATTATGCTAAGCAACATGTTCTTATTCTTACCTCGTAATATTTAACGCTTTTCGTAAAATAAACGGACAGACGATTAAAAATGCATATTCCGGGCTAAATATCGAACCGGTAAAAAACAGCGATACCGGAGTGAAAAGATATAATTGCACGCGAAAATTGCGGTTATCACCAAAAGCGTTGATCATCATTTTTATCACTTTCCCCATGTACCACAGCGATAAAAACACTGCGAACCAGGAAAAATAAATAATCAGCAGATACAAACCATTGTCTATGGTTTTTCCGACATCCGCACCGTTAAATATTCCGAATGATGCGACATATTCATAAAGTGAGCCAAATCTGACTACACCGTCAATATGGGTCAAAGAATAACCGACCATCACCAGCGGACCGACAATACGATAATATGATGACGATCCTTCTGTACCTAAATCGCCCAGACGGGTGGAAATATAAGGAAACGCGATTACCACACCAACCAGGAATACAGCCAGAGAAATCAATGCTAACGGTAACTTTTTCTTAATCGCCTCTTTATTCAGATATTGAAATGCCCACTCCAGCAAATAAAACAGGATAAAGGTCATAACCCCTGAAAACGATCCGGATAATATTATTCCTGCGAGAATCATAGCATCGGTTTTAGGCGTTTTGATACCAAACTGTTTGATGCTGAGCCAAATTGAGATTAATGCCAGAGCGAAAAATGCCGGTTCGAAATAAAGTGCTGTCGTGCGCTTGCCACCGAATTTTATGAAATTCAGTACATAGCTGTTGCTGTAAATCAGATATTTCGAAATCGACTCCATAATACTGCTGCCGCCGGTGAGGATAATTTGCGCCATCTCCACCGCCGCCAGCGCCACCACCAGCCCGACCACCAGATAAAAGAAACGTAATATCTTGCGATGGTTGTGTGGCGAAATTGTTTTAAAACGAATACTCCACACCATGCCAATAATGATCACAATATAGACAAACAGCATAGTTGAAGTGACGTATTTACTGGCATCCAACGACTGACCAAACAGGTAGTTAAACGCCGTGAGTCCCGCACCAATCCCCAGGGCAATCATCAATTTTTTAACGCTGATGCGCTCTAAAAACAGCAGTAACAAGACAGGTAAAAAAGTGACGATGGTGATGGGGAAACTTTCGCCAAGCTGGGCGATTTTGACGTTAACCAGCAGGTAAATAAGCGGCAGCAGCAGGTAGCTACAGATTCTGATAGAAGTTGACATACTCCTCCAGCATCTGTTGTCCACTGTAGGCGGCGCGGCTGCGTTGGCTGAACTCAGCCAACGTGGTACCAAATATCGCCTGCGCGATTTCCGGTTTGCTTAACTGCACCAGTTGCAGCACGTCTTCTTCGCTGACGGTTTTACCGCCGGATTTTTGCAACACTTCCCGCGCCGCATCGCTATGGGTGGCGATCACCGGCACACCAATCGATAGCGCCTCACACAAAATAAGTGGGTAGTTATCGACGCGAGAACTGAATACCAGCGCATCCATCTGATTGAGCGCGCTCATTAACTTACGTTTGTCAGTTTCAAAGCCGTGATTAACCACGTTGCCAGCGGTGAACGGCGAGAACTTACCAAAGGTATGCAGTTCGATTTTGTCGCCCAGCGCCATCATCTCGCGCACCAGTTGCTGGTTAGTTTTGCCGTCGTAACGCAGGTCATGCGCCACCACCGCGATTTTCGGCTTGCCCTGGGTTTCGCGCACCGGAGGCAGATCCGCCAGAATCGCTTCGGTTGCCATATCAATGCCATTATTGATAATCCGGCAACGCCCTGGCCCGTACAGGCTATTGAAAGCGTCAGCCACATGCTGGCTGGGGGAAATAAACTGACAGCCCAGCGCCAGCATCTCGCGAAATAACTGGCGTTTGCCCGCCACCAACTGGTGTGCGCGATCAATCTTCACCGGCGGATAGTTATTTAAGGTCGGGCATTTCTGGCAGCCCGTTTTCCAGCCTTCGCAACCGTCGGTAAAAGCGCAGCGTCCGGTAACGCTCCAGTGGTCGTGCAGAGTCCAGACCAGCGTGACGTCCGGTTTGTGGTTTTTCACCTTTTCGCAAAAGCGCACCACGCTGTTAAGATTCAACCAGTAGCTGTGCAGCACATGAAAATGCAACACCACCGGACCCGCTGTGCGAGTAATGGTGCGATATAACTCATTGAAATTGCCAAACAGATCGCGATTAAACAGACGAAACAGGGCAATGTTCGCCATCGCGGTCATCCGCGGCGTATGTTTGATGACCTGCGGATAGTTTTGATGGCTGACGCTCTCTTTGCCGCCTTTGCCGTAGCCGTAGACAAAATGTGACGCCAGCCCCTGTTGCAGCGCACGCTGGTGGAGATCTAACGCCACACCTGCCGCTCCGCCTTCCGCCAGTCGCACATTAAATTGCAGAATATTCATTTAATTACCTTCACTCGCGCTTTTTCTCCCACCACCAGCGCGTTGTCCGGGACAGAGTCGAGCACCACGCTGCCAGCGCCCACGGTGACGTTGTTACCAATCGTGATATCACCAAGAATAATGACGTTGGCACCGAGTTCGACGCCGTTGCCAATGTGTGGACATGCCATGTTATCGGCACCACGATTGCCGATAGTGACGCCGTGGCGAATGGTGAAATCATCCCCCGCCACCACGTTTTTATTGATCACTACGGCGTAACCGTGATGGATAGTAAAGCGGCGGCCAATGGTCGCGGCAGCCTGGATTTCATAACCGAAAAAGCATTCGGTGATAATGCGATACAGCACCAGCAGCGGGGCCGCCCAAAGATTGTTGAAAACGTTCTTTTTGCGCCACACCGAACAAAAATGAGCAACACGATAGGCAAGTACCATGCAGCACGGGCGTAAACTCCAGCTGTTGGCGCGCAGATCTTCCAGCATCTTTAGCGCCCCCGAATACCATCAGCCAGACGTTTGCCGTTACGCACCGACAGCAGCGTCAGCAAAGTGCGCCAGGTCATACGTTTATTGCGGATCTGGTAGAGGGTAAACAGCTGATATTTTTTGCTGGCGCGGTCGAATTTGTCTTTGTGCTTGCGGTAAAAGTGGAAGTATCCGGAGAATTTTTTCGGTGACGAGGTGATCTGCATTTCACCGTGATTGATATGCAGGATCTGCGTCGCTTCTTCCACTTTCCACGGTTCGCCATACTCCACCACCATCCGCAGGAAGATGTCGTAATCCTGTGCCGCTTTCAGTTCGGTATCGAACAAACACTCTTTGAAACGCCACGCCCAGGTAAAGACCTGATTGCCAATGATATTGCGTTTATAGAACAGGCGGCGTGAATACGGCGATTTGGGATACAGCGGCAAACTTGCTGGTTGGGAATAGACTTCGCCCTGGCAAACGTAGTCGTTAGCGTACAAAAAGGCGTGTGTGACCAGTTGCTGTTTATGGGCGAGGAAGACGCTCAGACGGTTGGGGGTCCATTCATCATCATCATCGATCCCGGTGATGTATTCCCCTTGCGCCAGCATAATCGCCTGGTTACGTACCGCGCACGCCCCGCTGTTAATATCGTTGTGGATGTAAGTGATACGCGGATCGTTGAGGACGGTGACGTACTGTTGCAGTTGTTCCCAGGAGGTGGAGCAATCATCCACGATGATCATCTCCCAGTTGCTGTAGTCCTGCCGCAGGACCGATTTTATCGCCCGAATCGCCAGTTGTTGGCGGTTCCAGGTTGGCATATAGATTGAGATCAGCGGATTATCTTTCATAGGTTGTTCTCCCGGCTTATGAGCTGGTTTGCTTGCCGGATGCGGCGTGAACGCCTTATCCGGCCTACGGGCGGTGCGAATACAAGCGTCGTTATTTCGCATCCGACTTATATTCGTATTCGTAATAGCCATAATCCTGATACGCGCTGGCGCGGCGGAAGATGGAGTTCAGAATCACCCCTTTCACCGGAATACCGTTTTGCTCAAAGCGGCTCAGACTGGTTTCCACTTCTTTCAATGTGTTGACCGCATAACGCGCCACCATTAACGTGGTTCCAGCGTGACGCCCGACAATTGCTGCATCGGTCACTGCCAGAATCGGCGGCGTATCAATCAACACCAGGTCGTAGTTTTTACTCGCCCAGTTCACCAATTCGGCAAAGCGTTCGCTCATCAACAGTTCAGAAGGATTTGGCGGCACCTGACCGCGCGGGATCAGGTCAAATTTGGCAATAGAGGTCGGTTTAGCAGCGGTAGTAATATCGCCCTGACCAATCAGAATTTCCGACAGGCCATTAACGTTATTAGTGCCCAACAGCTCGTGGGTGTAGCCTTTGCGCATATCGCAGTCTATCAACAACACCCGTTTATTGGTCTGGCTGATCACCGCCGCCAGGTTGGCGCAGACAAAGGTTTTACCGATTGACGGGCTAACCCCGGTCATCATCAACACATTGTTCTGCGCCTGCATCATCGCGAAGTGCAAACTGGTACGCAGACTACGGATGGCTTCAATCGCCAGATCGGTTGGATTCCCCACCGCCAGTAGCTGGCTCTGTTTATAGCGTTTAATCCCTTTGATGGTTTTGACGCTATCGCGCGCTTTCTGCCATTCCGACAGCGGGATGCTGGCATAGACGCTGATACCGTGCTCTTCCAGCACCTGCGGGCTTTCGATACCGCGATTAAACAACGAGCGCAGCAGTACACCCACGATAGAGAGCATCAGGCCAAGGATAATCGCGCCGAGGATAATCAGCCCTTTCTTCGGTTTCAGCACGCCAGGCTGGGTGATTGCCGGGTCAACAATGCGCACATCGCCGACGGTGCTGGCTTCGGTGATTTTCAGCTCCTGCTCTTTATTCAGCAGTTGCATATAGACCTGCTGACCAGACTCGACATCGCGGGTCAGGCGCACAATCTCCTGCTGAGTTTTCGGCATCGCCGTTACGCGACCATTAAGTTTGGCTTTTTCGTCTTCCAGCGCCTGACGTTTCTCCAGCAGCGTGCGGTACGCCGGATGAACTTTGGTGAACAGCTTGGAGATTTCCGCCTCTTTAAAGGTCAGTTCGTTCAGCTGCGCGTCGATGTTCACCATCGAATCGAGCACCGCTTTTGCTTCCAGCGGCAGATCAACAGAATCTTTATCCTGACGGAAGGCATTCAGTTTGTTTTCGGCGACATCGAGACGGCTACGTACTTCCGGTAACTGTTGCGCGAGGAAGGCGAGGCTTTTCGACGCTTCCGCCGATTTGCGCTCAATATTTTGTTCCTGATAGTTACGGGCGATGCTGTTAAGAATGTCGCGGATCTGTTCGCGATCTTCACCGGTATAAGTCAGGCTCAGTACGCCTGCGTCTTTGCCGTTCTCCGTTACCGTCAGGCTGTTTTGCAGTTGGTTGATCATCCCCAGCGTGGAGTATTTGGTGACGGTAAACTCACTGCCCGGGCTGGCGTGAATGGCTTCAACCATCAGCGTGACGCCTTCTTTTTTCAACATCTGGCCCGCTTGCCCACGGGCGCTAAAGCCGCCATCACTGCTCAGGGTGTAGTTTTTATCATCCAGCACATTAAGCGTAAACACCTGATCCGCCATCTCTTTCGGGCGGTTAAAGGTAGTCACTTTCACCGTCTCGTTCTGACGCCCCATCAGGCGATCCCAGCCCGCACCGAAAATCGGGAACGTGTTTTTGCTCACTGCAATATCGAGGTCGAGATCATCCACCGTTTTACCAAGCACCAGACGCGAACGAATCAACTGGATCTCGGCGTCCGATGCTGGCGGTTTATTGGCTAATGCCGAACCAATGTCCTGCACTAACGAATTGCCGCTGTTTTGCTCGATTTGTACCAGTGCGTCGGCGCTGTATATCGGCGTAGCGAAGAAGGTGTAAACCACGGCACAGAGGGCAAATACGGCGGTGATGCCAATCACCCACCAGCGCGCTTCAATGACGGTGCCGACCAGGCGACCAATATCGATTTCATCACTGCCCGTTACCGGAGCGGCATGTTGTTTTACTTTTTCTGTCATTCTTATACCTGCTCTGCGTTCAATGCCTGCGCCCACTGGCGGGCAGACCGTTCAAGTAATGTGTACACCGCTGCAAACGTTTCCCGGCTTTTGCGATACGGATCGGGGATTTCACATTCGTTATCCCAGTGACCAAACAGCATCACTTTGCCGCGCATCTCGGGTGCCATCTCGCATAAGCGTTCGATATGGCGCTTTTCCATGGTCAAAATCAGGTCATAGTTGCGACACAGGCGGCGGCTGATTTGTCGTGCACAGTGGCCTTCCAGAGACAGTTGATGTTCTGCGGCGACGCTGATAGCGGTAGGATCAGCGCCCTTACCGACCAGCGCGCCGAGTCCAGCGGACTCCACTTTTAGCTCCGGGTGATAACGTTGCAGTAAGCGTTCCGCCGTCGGGGAACGGCAAATATTGCCGACACAGACAACTAAGATGTTGTTAAACATGACGATTACCAGTTATGAATGTCGCTGGCTGTATCCGTCATGTAACGGACACCGCTAATAGTTGGCAGCAACTGATTGATCAGACGGTTCCAGCGGGAAACCGGGGCGGTGGTGACATACACCACGTCATAAGGTTGCAGGCGGAATTCTGTCGCCATCACCAGCGACGTGGCATCAGACATATCCAGCTGGTAGATATTGGCAATCTTGCCGTTACGCCCGCCCTCGCCTTTCAACGGACGAATGACAAAGATGCCGCTGGCGTTGGAGGTGGTCATGTCGATACCTTCAGCATTGCCCAGGGCTTCAGTCAGGGTCATGCCGCTAAAGTCCATTTTCAGGGTGCTCTGTTTCTTCACTTCACCCATCACAAATACTTTCAGATCGTCATTACGCGGCACGTAGAGAATATCGCCGGGGTAAAGCAGTCGGTTCTGATTGAGGTCGCCGTTTTGCATCAGCGCCTGCAAAGAAATGCGTTCTTCACGACCATTGTGTGTTAGCACCACGTTGCGCCAGTCAGCGGTGTCGGTCAGGCCACCTGCGGCGTTGATGGCGTCGAGAATGGTCAGTGGCACGTTGGTGATCGCCTGTTGACCGGATTTATTCACCTGACCGGAGATATAGGCCTTTTGTGAGCGGAAGGCGGCGATATTAACGTCCACCTGCGGGTCAGCGATGTACGTCGCTAAGCGCCCGGTAATATCACTGCGGATTTCAGCGAGCGTTTTTCCCACCACGTGAACCTTGCCGATATACGGGTAGAACATGGTGCCGTCAGGCTGTACCCAGTTGCCGGTGTCGCTGGAGCTGCGGTACTGACCGGCTGGCGTGGTGAGTTCCGGGTGATCCCAGACAGTGACATTAAGAACGTCGCCCGGCCCGACGCGATACTGGTAATTCGCGATCTCACTTTCCAGCGTCATATTGGGGCGCGCTACATTCGGGCGTGGGCGTAATTGGTCAATCAGGCGCGGGGTCAGCGGATAAACATTCACCATTTTGTCGAGATCGAAATCAGCGTCCTGCTGTTTGATGACGTCTTTCCCCATCGTCGACATATTGCTGCCCGGAAGTACTGTGCAACCGCTTATCAAGGTTACTGACACCAATAATGGCATCAATTTCATTTTGGATTTCATCATTGTTTATTTATCACTTTGGCAGAGTAATTATCCTGTGCACTATTAATAGCAATGTCGCCATGCACATTTACCTTGCAGTTAATTGAATAAAAATTTAACTGGCATCAGTCCTAAAAAAATTGATTTCATCCGCAGGCTATTGACAGAATAATTCAGACTGGTCTTTCAGGCATCCAGACACGCTACCGCCCCTGGCTTTTTAGCTAACAATACACTGATTTAGTTTAGATTTTCTAACTCTTTCATCATGCAGCCGTTTATGAAAAAGCGTTATTGCGTGAATTAATTTTCCAGATATAAGGCGGCATTATGGTATTTGAATATTGGCGTTCCAATAATGCAGGAGGAAGTGTTGCAGCTAACGGAATAGCAGGCAAGGTAACAATTCGGTAATTAGCTATTTTTAAGAATTATATTAAGTGTCATTCAATATGGTTTTTAGGAGTTTCTTTAGGTTGACAATAATTAATATGGCGTCTTCACATGCGATATTTCTTAAATAATATTTTATTATTATCACTTTTAATTCAGGGATAATGCGATGTTATAATCCTCAAATAATGTGAGATAAATAGTGCCGCAACATTGCATTTTTGCCCTGATTTATCCATGATCGAATTGTGACATTTGTCATACAACGAATAGGTTTTGTACTTACTATGGAATGGATTGCCGATCCGTCTATCTGGGCCGGGTTAATCACGCTGATTGTGATCGAACTGGTCCTCGGCATTGATAACCTGGTCTTTATTGCCATCCTCGCCGAAAAACTACCGCCGAAGCAGCGTGACCGCGCACGGGTTACCGGGCTGCTGCTGGCGATGTTAATGCGCCTGTTACTGCTGGCGTCAATCTCCTGGCTGGTCACCCTGACTCAACCACTGTTCAGCTTCCGCTCGTTTACCTTTAGCGCCCGCGACTTAATCATGCTGTTTGGTGGTTTCTTCCTGTTGTTCAAAGCCACGATGGAGCTGAACGAACGGCTGGAAGGGAAAGACAGCAATAATCCCACACAACGCAAAGGTGCGAAGTTCTGGGGGGTGGTGACACAAATTGTGGTACTGGACGCCATCTTCTCACTCGACTCGGTGATTACCGCCGTCGGGATGGTCGACCATTTACTGGTCATGATGGCCGCCGTGGTTATCGCTATCAGCCTGATGCTGATGGCAAGCAAGCCGTTAACCCAGTTCGTTAATAGCCACCCGACCATCGTTATTCTCTGCTTAAGCTTCCTGTTGATGATTGGCTTTAGCCTGGTGGCGGAAGGTTTCGGATTCGCCATTCCGAAGGGCTATCTGTACGCTGCCATTGGTTTCTCGGTGATGATCGAGGCGCTCAATCAGTTGGCTATCTTTAACCGGCGACGTTTTCTTTCCGCTAACCAGACGCTACGCCAGCGGACTACCGAAGCGGTAATGCGCCTGCTTAGCGGGCAAAAAGAAGATGCGGAACTGGACGCCGAAACCGCGTCCATGCTGGTGGATCATGGTAACCAGCAGATCTTTAATCCGCAGGAACGGCGGATGATTGAGCGGGTACTTAATCTTAACCAGCGTACCGTCAGCAGCATTATGACGTCGCGCCACGATATTGAGCATATCGATCTCAACGCGCCGGAAGACGAGATCCGCCAGTTACTGGAGCGAAATCAGCATACGCGGCTTGTCGTTACTGATGGCGATGACGCAGAAGATTTGCTCGGTGTTGTTCACGTTATCGACCTGCTACAACAGTCACTGCGCGGCGAACCGCTCAACCTGCGGGTGTTGATTCGCCAGCCGCTGGTGTTCCCGGAAACCTTGCCGTTGCTACCTGCCCTGGAGCAGTTCCGTAATGCCCGCACACACTTTGCTTTTGTGGTGGATGAGTTTGGCTCGGTGGAAGGGATTGTGACATTAAGTGACGTCACTGAAACCATTGCTGGTAACTTACCGAACGAAGTGGAAGAGATCGACGCCCGCCATGATATTCAGAAGAATGCGGACGGTTCCTGGACGGCGAATGGTCATATGCCGCTGGAAGATCTGGTGCAATATGTGCCGCTGCCGCTGGATGAAAAACGTGAATATCACACCATTGCCGGGCTGTTGATGGAATATTTGCAGCGTATTCCAAAACCTGGCGAAGAAGTTCAGGTGGGGGATTATTTGCTTAAAACGTTGCAGGTGGAAAGCCATCGCGTGCAGAAGGTGCAGATTATTCCGCTGCGTAAGGATGGCGAGATGGAGTACGAGGTGTGATGGCATCGGTCATTTTACCCGATGCTGCGTAACGCCTTATAACTTAAGCAATGAAGCATTGTCTGTGGTAAACGGACATCACAGCGGGGGTGTGGGTCCGGCTGTAAATCGCCGAATCGTTTCCTGTAGGCCGGGGCAGCCCACATGGATGTGGGCTGAGGGCGCGTTTTACAGGGATGTTACCTCGCGCCCGTACCCGATAGCCGAAAGGAATAAGATGAGGGAACCGCGCAGCGGCGATTTACCGCCGGGAGCCCGGGTTGCCAGGGTGGTGGCGATTGAGCCACCCTGGCACGTTCACCGACTTGAGCGTTCCATAGTAGCGAGGAACATAAAGTGAACGGAACAGCCTTCGATCTTACATATTCAGAATATAATGGTGCCGCCACGAAAGCCTGATGCGACGCTTTACGCGTCTTATCAGGCCTACAAATTATGTCATCTGGTAACTTACATCTTCTCCAGCAACTTCTTCACATCTTTGCCATTGCGGGAATCTTTATTCCGCTCGGCCCAGTCATTCAGGCGACGTTTCGCTTCGTCCTGTAAGTGTTTACGCAGTAACTGATCCACTTGCAGGCTGTAATTGAGTTGCTGCCAGTTGCCATAAACCCGCAGAGGAACCGGCGTTTCTTTGAGGAAATCAATCAGTTTGCTTTCCCCGTTCCAACCGCCAATCACACGAATGTCAAACTGGGTGTCGCAGGTTTGATCTGCCAGATTCAACGTGCCAGCCCCTGAAAGCGCCAGCACTGGCGATTGACCTTGCATGTCGTTTAACGTCACGACACCATCCTTCAACGTCAGATCGGTGGTAAAGCTATCAAGCCGCGTCACGTTATCGAAGCTTTCAGCGGCCTTCACATCACCGCCATTACGTTCTACCGCTTGTTGGATCATCTGCTGGAAGTTCATGCCTTCCATGCGCGTATCGGCCATTTCGACATGCGCCTGTCCTTGCCAGGTGTGGCGGAATGCGTTGGCATCAATGTCAGCACCAGAGAAATCCCCTGCCAGCGACATTTTCCCCGTTAGTGAGATGGGGTAGTTGAAGGCATTCAGGATGGTGCCAATCTCGACATTTTCCAGCCGGGGATGGAAGACTATCCGTGGATGTGAGGCTGTTGCATCCAGCGTACCCGGTAACGACACGACACCGTCGTTAAGTTTGCCCTGCAACTGGATAATCTCCAGCAGCCCCGCCTTGTTGGTCATTTGCGCAGTGACATCGGCAAAATCCATTCCACGCCAGCGCACATTATTGGCCTGCAACAAAATATCTGCCGCAAAGCCTTTCAGCCCCTGATACGCAGGTTCATCAACGCGTGAGGAAATTACCGGACGTGGCAGCGTCGGTTGGCTTTGCCCCTGTTGAGCAACACCATTTTGCTTAGTCATCACCTCATTCATCGGCAGCAAATTATCCAGATTCAACTGGGCAAATTGCAGTCTGAGCAGCCATTCTGGCTTCTCAAGCAGCGCTACCTGCGCCTGACCGGTCAGATTACTGTCGTTAGCGGTTAAATTGATTTGTTCAAAGGAGAGACGTTTTTGCGCTTCCTGCCACTGAGTCCTGAACTGACCGTGGCCCTGAATCCCCTGCTTCGGAAGATCAGCGCCCTGCAGTTGCCAGTCAATCTGTTGAATATCTGCCGTTAAATCATGCGGGTAATCAGAAGCATCAACAGTCCCCTTGAGCGCTAACGTGAGATCGCGTTGGTCGCGATTTACCCGACCAGAGAATTCAAACGAACCGCGATGTTGTGGGTCCTGCTCCATTTGCAGGCGGATATCACGTACCGTAACCTGTTCGTCATTTTCATGCTGGAACACCAACACGCTGTCACTGACTCGCAGACTGGCGATATCGAACGACCAGCCGCGATCTTCCGCATCATCAGGTAACGTATTGTCTTTCGGGGTTATTGGGGCGTCTTCACTGCGCACTGCTTCTGTTTCCGGCGTCAGTTGAATGACTGCCCCTTTGAGCATGACTTGCTTAACGCTGAGTTGATGACTCAATAAAGGCCACAAGGCCACATCAAGGCGCATATTATCGGCACGTACCAGCGGTTGGCTGGCCCCGTTGGCCGTTAATATCATGCGACCAGAGAGGATACTAAGCTGCGGCCAGACGTGCCAACGCAGTGGCCCGTCGAGCTGCAATTGATAACCGCTACGTGCAGCAACCTGCTTGACCATATAGTCACGGAAATCATTCGGATTCACCAGCAACACTAACGCAGATAACCCAGCCACCAGCACGACCAGGAGTATCATCAGCGTCGTCAGAAATCGTCTCATGGTATCCTCAATGGGCCTGAATTAGTCTTTATCGATACGGCTAGCGACTGCGCCCTGCTGGTTGCGATATTTCGCATCTTCACGGCGGTTATACGGACGCGCTGCCGGACCTGAAAGCGGCTCAAAGCTCAGCGCGCCAATCAGCATACCCGGACGCAGGGCCAGCGGCAGCTTACCGGAATTGTAGAACTCCAGCACAATACAGCCAGACCAGCCCGGATCGATACGGTGCGCAGTGACGTGCACCATAAGTCCCAGACGCGCCAGTGAGGAACGCCCATCCAGCCAGCCCACCAGATCGGCTGGCAACGTAACCGACTCCAGCGTCACCGCCAGCGCCAGTTCTCCCGGATGGAGATAAAATGCCTCGCCCTCGTCGAGCACGATTTCATCGCTCATCACCCGATCAAGCGCGGCGCTCACTTCATCTTTGGGACCGCTCAGATCGATAAACGCTGCCGTGTGACCACGGAAGGTACGAAACTTATTGCCCAGGCGCACATCTACCGTCGCGCCATTAATACGCTCCACCGGTGGACGTGGGTTGATCGACAAACGGCCTTCATCAAGCCAGGCTTCAATATCTCGGTCACACAGACGCATGGCATTTTCTCCTTTCGCGCATCACTCCCTTAACGCCAGTTACGTCAAGGGCATACCAGGTTATCACTGAACGGTACACAATTTACCAAGCTTATTCAAAGAACTGACTTATTTTCGCTTTCAATATATCGATCGCGATGCGGTTTTTACCGCCGCGCGGCACGATGATATCTGCATACTGTTTAGACGGTTCAATGAATTGCAGGAACATCGGGCGCACGGTTTTTTGATATTGCGCCATTACAGAATCCATCGAGCGACCACGCTCATTAACATCGCGCTTAATGCGGCGCATCAGGCAGATATCCAGTGGGGTATCCACAAAAATCGAGAAGTTCAGCTCGTCGCGCAGACGCGCATCCGTCAGCAGCAAAATGCCTTCGAGAATAATGACTTTCTTCGGTTCAACCTTCACCGTTTCTTTCATACGCGTATGTTCAACGTAGCTGTAAACCGGCAGGTCGATAGCCGAGCCGCGTTTCAGCGCCTGCAAATGTTGCAGCAGCAGGCTGTGATCCATCGCGCTGGGATGGTCATAATTAGTTTTAACCCGTTCTTCCATCGACAAATGGCTTTGATCTTTGTAGTAACAGTCTTCCGGAATAACGCCGATGTGTTCATCACCGACTTGTTCACGTAATTCACGATAAAGGGTACTGGCAATGAGACTCTTGCCGGAAGCCGATGCGCCTGCGATACCGATAATGACGCACTGATGAGACTGATCAGTCATAAATTTAGCGACCTGAATAACCTGGATGTTAGGAAGGGGGCGCCGAAGCGCCAAACGCGGCAATTATAGGGATTTCATCCGCGTGATACCAGTCGAATAGCGTTGCCTTGCTCTCAGAGTTAATTGTTGACGATCAATTCCCTGATGCAAATTTAATTGCTCAGTTATGACGCAAAGTGAAAAATGTTATGCATAGTTGCGCAAATTATCCGCCATTACGTCACTTTATGAGCAATTTGCATATAAAATGTAAAACTTTTGTACTAGCATAAACACAGATACCAATACTGACGGCCTGGCCATGCGGATAGAGCGGTAATGAGTAAACCATCACAGCGTGTTTTAATTACCTTGCCTCATCCTCTGCTTCACCTCGTCAGTTTAGGTTTAGTCTCGTTTATCTTTACCCTTTTCTCGCTTGAGCTTTCGCAATTTGGCACTCAGCTTGCGCCGCTATGGTTCCCCACTTCCATTATGATGGTGGCGTTTTACCGCCATGCCGGACGCATGTGGCCTGGTATTGCGTTAGCCTGCTCACTGGGAAACATAGCCGCATCCGTGCTGCTCTTTTCCACCAGTTCGCTCAATATGACCTGGACGGCTATCAACATTATTGAAGCCGTCGTGGGCGCAATGCTGCTGCGAAAATTATTACCGTGGTATAACCCGCTACAAAATCTGGCTGACTGGCTTCGTCTTGCATTTGGCAGCGCCATCGTTCCACCTCTGTTGGGAGGGGGGCTGGTTGTCCTGCTGACGCCCGGAGACGATCCTCTCAGGGCTTTTTTGATATGGGTACTTTCAGAATCCATCGGCGCCCTGGCGCTGGTACCGCTGGGCCTGTTGTTTAAACCGCATTATCTATTACGCCATCGTAACCCACGACTGTTGTTTGAAACGCTGCTGACGTTAGCGATCACATTGACATTAAGCTGGCTTTCGATGCTGTACCTGCCGTGGCCTTTTACTTTCATTATTGTGCTGCTGATGTGGAGTGCCGTGCGCCTGCCACGAATGGAAGCCTTTTTGATCTTCCTCACGACAGTGATGATGGTGTCGTTAATGATGGCTGCCGATCCCACTCTGCTTGCCACGCCGCGAGCGTACCTGATGAGCCATATGCCGTGGCTGCCATTTTTGCTGATCCTGCTGCCCGCCAACATCATGACAATGGTGATGTACGCCTTCCGCGCGGAACGTAAGCATATTTCCGAAAGCGAAACACGCTTTCGGAACGCCATGGAATATTCTGCTATCGGCATGGCGTTAGTGGGTACTGAGGGGCAATGGCTGCAAAGCAACAAAGCCCTGTGCCAGTTTCTCGGCTACAGCCAGGAAGAACTGCGTGCTCTCACCTTTCAACAGCTGACCTGGCCGGAAGACCTCAATAAAGATCTGCAACACATTGAGAAGTTGATTAGCGGTGAAATCAATACCTACTCAATGGAGAAACGCTACTACAACCGCCACGGCGACGTAGTTTGGGCGCTGCTTGCCGTCTCACTGGTGCGCCACACCGATGGCACGCCACTCTACTTCATTGCGCAGATAGAAGACATTAACGAGCTAAAACGCACCGAGCAGGTGAATAAGCAACTGATGGAACGCATCACGCTGGCTAACGAAGCGGGCGGGATTGGTATCTGGGAATGGGAGTTGAAGCCGGATATTTTCAGTTGGGATAAGCGGATGTTTGAACTTTACGAAATTTCCCCGCATATCAAACCAAACTGGCAGGTTTGGTATGACTGCGTGCTGCCGGAAGATCGAGAACACACCGAGAAAGTCATCCGCGATTCGCTGCAGGCTCGTTTGCCTTTTAAACTGGAATTTCGCATTACGGTAAAAGACGGTATTCGTCATATCCGCGCACTCGCCAATCGGGTTCTGAATAAAGAAGGTGAAGTCGAACGCCTGCTTGGCATCAATATGGATATGACTGAAGTAAAACAACTCAACGAGGCGCTGTTCCAGGAAAAAGAACGTCTGCATATCACCCTGGACTCTATCGGTGAAGCCGTGGTCTGTATTGATATGGCGATGAAAATCACCTTTATGAATCCAGTCGCGGAGAAAATGAGCGGCTGGAAGCAAGAAGAGGCGTTGGGCGTTCCGCTGCTGACGGTATTGCATCTTACAACTGGTGACACCGGGCCGTTAATTGAGAACATTTACAGTGCCGACACCTCACGTTCTGCTATTGAACAGGACGTGGTTCTCCACTGCCGTAGCGGTGGCAGCTATGACGTTCATTACAGTATTACGCCGTTAAGCACCCTGGATGGTAGTAGCATTGGTTCGGTGCTGGTGATTCAGGACGTCACCGAAGCACGCAAAATGCTACGCCAGCTTAGCTATAGCGCCTCTCACGATGCCCTGACGCATCTGGCGAACCGTGCAAGTTTTGAGAAACAACTGCGAATACTGCTGCAAACCGTTCACAGTACGCATCAGCAACATGCACTGGTATTTATCGATCTTGATCGCTTTAAAGCGGTAAATGACAGCGCCGGGCATGCGGCCGGCGATGCTTTGCTGCGCGAACTGTCTTCGTTGATGCTGAGTATGCTGCGCTCCAGCGATCTACTGGCACGACTTGGTGGTGATGAATTTGGTCTGTTACTGCCAGACTGTAATGTCGAAAGTGCCCGTTTTATCGCGACACGCATTATCAATGCGATTAATGATTATCACTTTATATGGGAAGGTCGGTTACATCGGGTAGGAGCAAGCGCCGGGATGACGTTAATAAACGACAGTAATCACCAGGCAGCAGAAGTTATGTCCCAGGCCGATATCGCCTGTTATGCTTCGAAAAATGGTGGTCGTGGTCAGGTCACTGTTTATGAACCGCAGCAGGCAACTGCACATAATGAACGGACAGTGATGTCGCTCGATGAACAGTGGCGGATGACTAAAGAGAATCCGCTTATGATGATTGCCCACGGCATCGCTTCGCCACGAATCACGGAAACGCGGAATTTGTGGTTGATTTCGCTTAAGCTCTGGAGCAGCAAAGGCGAGTTGATTGATGAACAGGCATTCCGCCGTAGCTTCAGCGATCCGGCACTCAGCCACGCGCTTGACCGCCGGGTATTACGTGAATTTTTCCAACAAACAGCAAAAGCGGTTGCCAATAAAGGTTTAAGCATCGCCCTCCCCCTTTCCGTTGCAGGGCTAGGCAGCGTCACTCTGGTAGACGAATTGCTTGAGCAACTGGAACAAAGTTCATTACCACCACGGTTGTTCCATTTGGTAATTCCGGCAGAAGCGATTTTCGACCACGGGCTGGCTGTACAAAAACTGCGGCTGGCCGGCTGCCGGATCGTACTCAGCCAGGTAGGGCGCGACCTGCAAATATTCAATACGCTCAAAGCAAATATGACGGATTATCTACTGCTTGACGCCGAGTTATGCGCCAGCGTACAGGGCAATTTAATGGATGAGATGCTGATTTCGATTATTCAGGGGCATGCCCAGCGGTTGGGTGTGAAAACCATCGCTGGGCCAGTAGCGTTGCCATTGGTATTGGATACGCTTTCTGACATTGGTGTTGATCTGATTTATGGCGATGTGATCGCCGAGGGCCAGCCTCTGGATTTGCTGGTTAATAGCAGTTATTTCGCGATTAATTGAGGGAGCGTTTCCCCATCGCCTGATACGACGCTAACGCGTTTTATCAGGCCTACAAATCGCTCATTCCCCAGGACAGATAAGGCGCTCGCGCCGCATCCGGCGACCAGCGTCATACTTCGTCTGGTTGCCAGCCTTCCGTATACCAGATATGCAACAACGCATAAGAACGCCAGGGCTTCCAGCGCTCGGCATAACGGCGGATTTGTGCCGGTGTCATTCCCGGAAATCGCTGTTTAATCAGATAATCATCCGGCAGGAAAACATCTTTCGCCTGCCAGCCACGCAAAGCGAAATAATTCGCCGTCCAGCGCCCGATACCCGGAAAAGTTTGCAGCGTTTTCATCGCCTGCTCCACATCGCCCGGTATTGTCATTGGTAAGGAACCATCCAGTGCTGCATTGGCTAAATGAATCAGCGCCTCTGCCCGTTTCAACGGCATGCCTAACGCTTTTAATGCCTGCGGATCGGCTGCTGCCAGCCGCTGAGGTGTGGGGAAGCAGACATAATCCGGAAAATCATCCAGCCGTTCGCCATAAAGCTGCGCCACTTTGGCGGTCAATTTTGCCGCCATCGCCACGCTCACCAGTTGGCCTAAAATCGCCCGCACGCCCTGTTCAAAAGCATCTACGCTGCCAGGTAAACGCAATCCAGGCCGCGCCGCGCCTAACTCGCCCAACGCCTCGTTAACAATCTGCGGGTTACATTGCAGATCAAATAAGCGGCTCATTTTCGCCAGGCACTCAGCGGCAACGGGTTCTAAACCTGCACTTAAATTTATGTGCAGAGTATGGCTGGCTATATCCGGAATAGCAGTCACCACACCGCGATATTCGCCCACCGCCAGACTACGGGCATAATAATCGTCAGCGACCGTTTCCACACCGCTCACCGCACGGGCGGCGAGAAATCCCAACATCCAGGACCAGTCATACGGCGGCTGCCAGTTCAGGGTATACATCGCATCTCCTTATTCATCCGCTTTCAGCATAAACGTTATTCAGACGTTACGCTTTGCTTTCATATTCCGGTTGTCGCGACGGCAACATTTCGCTAAAGTCACGCCCCTTCTTCACCGGCATGGGGATTATTTCGTGTTTATTGGTTTTGATTACGGTACAGCAAACTGTTCAGTGGCGGTCATGCGCGACGGTAAACCGCAATTACTGAAAATGGAAAACGACAGCACGTTGCTGCCTTCAATGCTTTGCGCGCCAACGCGTGAAGCGGTAAGCGAATGGCTGTACCGCCATCATGATGTTCCGGCAGACGACGATGAAACGCAGGCGCTGTTGCGTCGGGCGATTCGTTATAACCGCGAAGAAGATATCGATGTTACGGCGAAAAGCGTGCAGTTCGGTCTTTCCTCACTGGCACAGTACATTGATGATCCGGAAGAAGTGTGGTTTGTGAAATCACCAAAATCGTTCCTCGGTGCCAGCGGCTTAAAACCGCAGCAGGTAGCGCTGTTTGAGGATCTGGTCTGCGCAATGATGTTGCACATTCGCCAGCAGGCGCAGGCGCAGTTGCCAGAAGCGATTACCCAGGCGGTGATTGGTCGCCCGATCAACTTCCAGGGGCTGGGCGGCGATGAAGCAAACACCCAGGCGCAAGGGATTCTGGAACGCGCAGCGAAGCGTGCCGGGTTTAAGGATGTGGTATTCCAGTACGAGCCGGTAGCGGCTGGGCTGGATTACGAAGCCACCTTACAGGAAGAAAAACGGGTGCTGGTGGTGGATATCGGCGGTGGTACGACTGACTGTTCATTGCTGCTGATGGGACCGCAGTGGCGTTCGCGTCTCGATCGTGAAGCCAGCCTGCTGGGTCACAGTGGTTGCCGTATTGGCGGTAACGATCTGGATATCGCACTGGCGTTTAAAAACCTGATGCCGTTACTGGGCATGGGAGGCGAAACCGAAAAAGGCATCGCCCTGCCGATTCTGCCGTGGTGGAATGCGGTTGCCATCAACGACGTACCTGCGCAAAGTGATTTCTACAGTAGTGCCAACGGTCGCCTGCTTAACGATCTGGTACGCGATGCCCGCGAACCGGAAAAAGTGGCCCTGTTACAGAAAGTCTGGCGTCAGCGTTTAAGCTATCGACTGGTGCGCAGCGCAGAAGAGAGCAAAATTGCGCTTTCCAGCGCAGCGGAAACCCGCGCATCGCTGCCGTTTATCAGCGACGAACTGGCTACGCTGATTAGCCAGCAGGGTCTGGAAAGCGCCCTCAGCCAGCCACTGGCGCGGATTCTGGAACAGGTGCAACTGGCGCTGGATAACGCCCAGGAAAAACCGGATGTCATCTACCTGACCGGCGGTAGCGCCCGTTCGCCGCTGATTAAAAAGGCGCTGGCAGAACAGTTGCCGGGCATTCCAATTGCAGGCGGCGATGACTTTGGCTCCGTCACCGCCGGGCTGGCACGCTGGGCGGAAGTGGTGTTTCGTTAATTGAAAACTGGCTCAGCAACGGCTTAAATCTGCCTGCGCCTGAGCCAATTTTTCTGCCGCCTGACGTAACGGTTCCATCAACGGCATGGTCCGCGCTGGAGCATGAAGGCGGAATCGCTGCAACTCTGTCGCTCCGACAGTCAACGCCGATTCCAGCCGATGTCGTTTGGCGGCCATTTTCGCCATTACCGCTTGTCTGTCTGCTGGCGTTACCGCTTCATTCGGCCTGAACACAAAACGGCGTTCGCAACTCGCTTTCCAGTCGATAACTGCCTGGGTCAGATGGTCGCCAAACCCTTTCACTTGCTTAACACCACGACGGGTAACATCTGCCGCTGTTTCAATACCAAAGGACCGTAACGCCGCTTTACGCGCAGGGCCAACGCCGGGAATAGAGGCAACATCAATAAAAAATCCCTCCAGAAACTTCTGCTTCTGCCGTTCCCTTGCGGTGTCGTGAAGTGCTGCCAGAGCGCGTGTTTCTTCTTCCGGTAACCCGAGAATTTCGTCCTTCATTTTTTCGAGCATCGCCCGTTTGGCGATAAAACCTTCCAGCCCGCCCAACTGTTGGATCTGGCTGACTAAATGGTCATAGTCCATTTTCGCGCGATTAAATGCCTCATGGCGCTGCTGAACTTCTGCTTTGTACGCTTTGCTTGTCAGACTGCCAATAATCCAGATAGCCGCCAGCACGGGTACCAAAATGATATAACGCGGCTCTGCCTGAAGGCCGCAAAGCAGTAGCGATAACGCTGACAGCGAGATCTCAATCAGAATGATGTATTCGCGCCGTAACAGACCTGAAGGAAAAGGAAGCGGCCTGCCAGTCGGTTGGAAATGATCGGGTAATGGTAACTGTAGTGCTGGCGGTGGCACTGACGCCATCACCATCGCCCAGACTTTCGCCAGCAGAAAATCACCGCCGGTGGTAATGAGCTCTTCGCCGAGATCAATAAAATAGATAACGCCTTGATTATCCAGCGCACACCACGGGCAGTCGGTTAAATGACCGGGGTAAACATGCATTGCCGAAACGGGACATTTCTTTAGCTGTTGGCGTAGAGAATCAAGTGCCGCTACCCACGCTTTAGCCGTCGGACGCGCGGTTACCACCCCATTTTCCGTAAACGCCTGCTGAAACATGGCTTCAACATCACTCGGTAACATCGATAGCGGAATAGATCGTGGCGGCGGTTTTAAACCACGTCGCTGATTATCTGACGCGTAGGCATAACGGAAATGGGCAATATCCGTATCCAGCGCATTACCCGCTTCAGAGATAAGCGGTACACCGGAATAAGGATGCCGACCACCAAACAAGACGTGAAAAATCAGCAAGGCAAGGCCAAAATTATCGTGATTCGCGGTGCGTTCAAAGCCGACAAATGATGGCAAGGTTTGCAGCTCTGGTGGCGTAAAATGCGACACGCCGACTTCGCATAAATGCAGCGTGCCATTGGCGTTAATCTGAAAGGAGTCGCTATCAATTAACACCACTTTGCTGTCACGACCTACCATGAAGCTGTTCTGGTTTACGTCACCTACGACATGCCCGTGCTCGTGAACCGTAGCAAAAGATGAAGCAATATTGCGCGCAACATAGAGTAGAAAATCCCACGCACAATGAGGGTAACTCTGGCGACGATGTGCCGGGCTATAGATCATATGAATCGGTTCTTTACCTGAAACCTTCGGCATCATAAAACCGATAACCTTCCCGCCTCGTCCGCCATGAAGCGTTGCCTGCGGCCAGGCGACATAATTCAGCAACTGCGCGTCAGCTGTCGCAGCCATAAAGGCGAGTTTGTCCTGTTTTAAGGCGGGTGGCGGTGTGTGATAAATTTTGGCGACGCTATCGACAAACTCTTCGATATCATAAACCGCGCCTTCGCCACCTTTGCCCAGTTCACGGCCAAGAGTGGTTAATTCACCTATCGATGTAAATACTTTTATATTTGTTTTCATAATATTTCGCGGGCAGCCATATTATATTTCAATGAATAATAACAACTGACCATTAAAATTATTTCTATATGGGGAAACCCCACTCAATAATAAAAATGATAATGCAATTCTATCAGGATACAATTCAATTTCTGCCTGATAATGATTAACTTCCACAGGTTTTTGCTAACTTTTACTACACAGGGATTCTGGAGAAAAAATGAAAAAGATATTACTTATGTTGAGTCTGCTATTTTTTACTACCGCGGGCTATTGTGAGATTTCGGATACGTTAGTGACAGGAGGTTATGATAAACAAGCGATGTCTGACGCGATTAAACATGCGCGAAAAGAAACTGATAAATTCATCGAGGTTATGAATAAAAAAGATGCCGATACTTTCGCAGTCAAAGCCCCGATAACCGATCACGGAAGAACCGAGCATTTCTGGCTCACAGATGTCACTTATTCTAATGGCATGTTTATTGGCGTAATCAGCAATGACCCTGGTATTGTTACAAACGTAGAATATGGCCAGGAGTGGAAAATTAAGAAAGAAGATATTTCAGACTGGATGTATACCCGTGGGGACAAAATTTACGGTGGTTATACCATTGATCCTTTATTGGTCACCTATCCAAAAGAAGAAGCCGACGAGCTAAGAGCAAAATTAGTTCGCTAATCAGCCGTTATATTGATTGCTTAAACTGGCGGTTGATCTGTTGACTTCAACCGCCATGAGAAACTCACACTGCCCACAGCGCCAGTGCCAGGGTTTTATCATCATCGGTACGCTCGTTTACCGCCGGGCTGGACAAAAACTGCTTTAACAATTCAGGTAATAAATCGAGCTGTTCCTGCGTTGCTGCCGCCAGTCCATTGAAAAACGGGGTAAAGAAAGGCACATGCGGAGAATTATCCAGCATATTTAACGCCAGCCGCTGGATACCATCCGTAAATGCTGCAAATTTATGCGTACGCTCAGTGCAGGTGAAAGTTTCCAGTCTGGAAACCGCATCTTCATCAGTAATGAAGTGCGTCATATTGGCATATTCACCCACCATCGGCGTGAGAGGCAATTGCAGACCTTGACCAAAATCCACCACCACGCCGCCATCGCCAATCTGCATAATCAAGGTGCCATTAGCCGATGAAATCAATCCCAAAAACGTGCAGGCAAAATCGCGAACCGCTAATTCTTTAGCTTCCGCCTCGGCAAAAAGTCGCTGACGAATGGTCAGTACAATATCCGTGGCGAGAACATCATTGAGTCCAAATTCACCGTTCTGCACTTTTTGCGATATAAAGGCCATCGCTTCATTGACGGCGAGCATCGCGCCTTCGCCACCCTGCGAGACGCTGCCTGCGCCATCAGCGACAAATACCGACAGTAATGGCTGCTGGTCATTTAGCCAGGCAACCTGCATCTGACAGGCATCCTGGCAAGGCAAATCAGCGCTGATGTGCGACGTTCCGACGGCTGATGCATAGACCAGACGCCAGGTCACACTGACGTCCAGCCTTTTGGTGCCTCCAGTACAACTTCCGTTCCCGGCGTGGAGCGGGAAACCGAACGTAACGAACTGGATAACCAGCTAAACAGTTCACGGAATTGTAATCCCTGCAATGGCAAAGGCTGACGGACGCTGATTTGGGCCAGCGTCTTCATATCCGCCCCCTGAACACCGATGGAAAAGAAGGCAAACTTCTTATCTTCTTCCCCCTGAAACACTTTGTTGGCGGCAGCCTGCCACTCATCGGTTGGAGCGCCATCGGTGATCAGGAAAATCCACGGACGATAATACGAAATGCCATTTGCGCGGTACTCACGTTTCCGCTCTTCAACCATATCCAGGGCTTTGGTAATGGCGGCGCCCATTGGCGTATCGCCCTGGGCAAACAGGATAGGTGGGAAAAAATTAGCGGCGCTGGTAAAGGGTTGTTCCACATGCACCGGGCCGAACGTCACAATGCCGAGTTCCACTCTTTTTAAAGCCAGCGGATCAGCAAGCAGTTCATCACGAAAGGTAACCAATCCGGCGTTAAGTTCATTAATGGGTCTGCCGCTCATCGAACCAGAAACATCCAGCAGCAAAATGCAGGGGCAACGTGGTTCCGGGTTACTGGCAAAATCGCTGGTGGCAAACGTGATTTGTTCGCTCATAAGAAATCCTTTCTTAGAGAATTATTGAGGTCCGGTATCATACCGACTGCAATAATGAAAGAAGAGCAAACGAAGACATTTTCAGAATTAGGCCCGGCGGCGTAGATAATTTTGCTATTCGCCTCGCAAGAACGTGGGCTTATAGATTGACAACAAGGGTTGAGTGACATAATTTCAGGAGTGAGGGTAGAGCGGGGTTTCCCCCGCCCTGGTAGTCTTAGTAAGCGGGGAAGCTTATGACTAAGAGCACCACGATGATGAGTAGCTTCATCATGGCCCTTTCCTTATTTAAGGCCCCTTCCTCGGGAGGGGCTTTCCCGTTTCAGCATCCCGCTGAAATCGTCGTTTTATCTCCTTCCGCCATGCATGCAGTCTATCGCTGACTCGCGGATAAAATAGTTTCACCAGTGATTATTGCGTAACGTCTCGCAAAGAATATTTGCTGTCAGGATCGCAGACTGCAAAGCCTGCAGATTGACAATCTGACCGTGAAGGCATACTTTCAGGAATGAGGGTAGAGCGGGGTTTCCCCCGCCCTGGTAGTCTTAGTAAGCCGGTAAGCTAATCACTAAGAGCACCACGATGATGAGTATCTTCATCATGACCCTTTCCTTATTTAAGGCCCCTTCCTCGGGAGGGGCTTTCCCGTTTCAGCGTCCCGCTGAAATCGTCGGGTTACCTCCTTATTGCCATGTACGCAGTCTATCGCTAACCTGCGAATAAAATAGTTTCCTGTGTCATTACTGGATGCATGCTCGCAAAGCGCACCGTCATTCAGACGATTCCCGAAACTGTTTCATAATTCCTCCATTTTTCGCCCTTATTGGCTGGCTACACTAGTATCATTCCGCGAAACGTTTCAGGAAGAGAAACTCTTAACGATGAAAGGCAGTTATAAATCCCGTTGGGTAATCGTAATCGTGGTGGTTATCGCCGCCATCGCCGCATTCTGGTTCTGGCAAGGCCGCAATGAATCCCAGAGCGCAGCACCTGGTGCGACGAAACAAGCACAGCAATCGCCAGCGGGTGGTCGCCGTGGTATGCGTTCCGGCCCATTAGCCCCGGTTCAGGCGGCGACCGCCGTAGAACAGGCAGTTCCGCGTTACCTCACCGGGCTTGGCACGATTACCGCTGCTAACACCGTTACGGTGCGCAGTCGCGTAGATGGTCAACTGATGGCGTTACATTTCCAGGAAGGCCAGCAGGTCAAAGCAGGCGATTTGCTGGCAGAAATTGACCCCAGCCAGTTCAAAGTTGCATTAGCACAAGCCCAGGGCCAACTGGCAAAAGATAAAGCCACGCTTGCCAACGCCCGCCGTGACCTGGCGCGTTATCAACAACTGGCAAAAACCAATCTCGTTTCCCGTCAGGAACTGGATGCCCAACAGGCGCTGGTCAGTGAAACCGAAGGCACCATTAAGGCTGATGAAGCAAGCGTCGCCAGCGCACAACTACAACTCGACTGGAGCCGGATTACTGCACCAGTCGATGGTCGTGTTGGCCTGAAGCAGGTTGATGTTGGTAACCAAATCTCCAGTGGTGATACCACCGGGATTGTGGTGATCACTCAGACGCATCCTATCGATTTAGTCTTTACCCTGCCGGAAAGCGATATCGCTACCGTTGTGCAGGCACAAAAAGCCGGAAAACCACTGGTGGTTGAAGCCTGGGATCGAACCAACTCGAAGAAATTAAGTGAAGGCACGCTGTTAAGTCTCGATAACCAAATCGATGCCACTACCGGTACGATTAAAGTGAAAGCACGCTTTAATAATCAGGATGATGCGCTGTTTCCTAATCAGTTTGTTAACGCGCGCATGTTAGTCGACACCGAACAAAACGCCGTGGTGATCCCCACCGCCGCCCTGCAAATGGGCAACGAAGGCCATTTTGTCTGGGTACTGAATAGCGAAAACAAAGTCAGCAAACATCTGGTGACGCCGGGCATTCAGGACAGTCAGAAAGTGGTGATCCGCGCAGGTATTTCTGCAGGCGATCGCGTAGTGACGGATGGCATTGATCGCCTGACCGAAGGGGCGAAAGTGGAAGTCGTGGAAGCCCAGAGCGCCACCGCACCGGAAGAGAAAGCCACCAGCCGCGAATACGCGAAAAAAGGAGCGCGCTCCTGATGCAGGTGTTACCTCCGAGCAGCACAGGCGGCCCGTCGCGCCTGTTTATTATGCGTCCTGTCGCCACCACGCTGCTGATGGTGGCGATCTTACTCGCCGGGATTATCGGTTATCGCGCCCTTCCCGTTTCGGCACTTCCGGAAGTGGATTATCCGACTATTCAGGTGGTTACACTCTACCCTGGCGCCAGCCCGGATGTGATGACCTCTGCCGTCACCGCGCCGCTCGAACGCCAGTTCGGGCAGATGTCCGGCCTGAAACAAATGTCATCGCAAAGTTCCGGCGGTACGTCGGTTATCACTTTGCAGTTCCAGCTAACATTGCCGTTGGATGTCGCCGAGCAGGAAGTGCAGGCCGCGATTAACGCCGCCACTAACCTGTTGCCGAGCGATCTGCCTAACCCGCCGGTTTACAGCAAAGTGAACCCGGCAGATCCGCCGATCATGACGCTCGCTGTCACCTCAACCGCCATGCCGATGACACAGGTGGAAGATATGGTGGAAACCCGCGTCGCGCAGAAAATCTCGCAGATTTCCGGCGTCGGCCTGGTGACACTTTCCGGCGGTCAGCGTCCGGCTGTTCGCGTCAAACTTAACGCCCAGGCGATTGCCGCCCTCGGCCTGACCAGCGAAACCGTGCGCACCGCCATTACCGGCGCTAACGTTAACTCAGCGAAAGGTAGCCTTGATGGCCCTTCCCGTGCGGTCACGCTTTCCGCGAACGACCAGATGCAATCCGCCGAAGAGTATCGCCAGCTAATCATTGCCTACCAGAACGGCGCGCCGATTCGTCTTGGCGATGTCGCAACCGTAGAACAAGGTGCTGAAAACAGCTGGCTCGGCGCGTGGGCGAACAAAGAACAGGCCATCGTGATGAATGTTCAGCGCCAGCCCGGTGCTAACATTA
Source organism: Escherichia sp. E4930 (assembly GCF_005845405.1). Classification (NCBI taxonomy): domain Bacteria; kingdom Pseudomonadati; phylum Pseudomonadota; class Gammaproteobacteria; order Enterobacterales; family Enterobacteriaceae; genus Escherichia; species Escherichia sp. E4930. The sequence continues at coordinate 222,042 of NZ_VCDZ01000007.1, forward strand.
TCTCCACCGCCGACAGCATCCGGCAGATGCTGCCACAGCTCACCGAGAGTCTGCCGAAATCGGTGAAGGTGACGGTACTTTCTGACCGTACCACCAATATCCGCGCATCGGTCGACGATACCCAGTTTGAGCTGATGATGGCTATCGCGCTGGTAGTCATGATTATCTACCTGTTTTTGCGCAATATTCCGGCGACCATCATTCCCGGCGTCGCGGTGCCGCTGTCGTTAATTGGCACCTTCGCGGTTATGGTGTTTCTCGATTTTTCAATCAATAACCTGACGCTGATGGCGTTAACTATCGCCACTGGATTCGTGGTCGATGACGCCATCGTGGTGATCGAAAACATTTCCCGCTATATCGAAAAAGGCGAAAAACCGTTGGCGGCGGCGCTCAAGGGCGCAGGCGAAATCGGCTTTACCATTATCTCGCTGACCTTCTCACTGATTGCGGTGTTGATCCCACTGCTGTTTATGGGCGATATCGTCGGGCGACTGTTCCGCGAATTTGCCATTACTCTGGCAGTCGCGATTTTGATCTCAGCCGTGGTGTCGCTGACCCTGACACCGATGATGTGCGCGCGGATGCTCAGCCAGGAGTCGCTGCGTAAACAGAACCGCTTCTCCCGTGCCTCGGAGAAAATGTTCGACAGGATAATCGCCGCCTATGGTCGTGGACTGGCGAAAGTGCTGAATCATCCGTGGCTGACCTTAAGCGTGGCGCTCAGCACGCTGCTGCTTAGCGTACTGCTGTGGGTGTTCATTCCGAAAGGTTTCTTCCCGGTACAGGACAACGGCATTATTCAGGGCACCCTGCAGGCACCGCAATCCAGCTCCTTTGCCAATATGGCCCAGCGGCAACGCCAGGTCGCGGATGTGATTTTGCAGGATCCGGCGGTGCAAAGCCTGACCTCATTTGTTGGCGTTGATGGCACTAACCCGTCGCTGAACAGTGCGCGTTTACAGATCAACCTCAAACCGTTGGATGAACGTGATGATCGGGTGCAAAAAGTCATCGCCCGTCTGCAAACGGCGGTAGATAAAGTGCCGGGCGTCGATCTCTTCCTGCAACCAACGCAGGACCTGACTATTGATACTCAGGTCAGCCGCACCCAGTACCAGTTTACCTTGCAGGCCACGTCACTGGATGCGCTCAGTACCTGGGTGCCGCAGCTCATGGAAAAACTCCAGCAGCTGCCACAGCTTTCTGATGTCTCCAGCGACTGGCAGGACAAAGGGCTGGTGGCGTATGTCAATGTTGATCGCGACAGCGCCAGCCGTCTGGGGATCAGCATGGCGGACGTCGATAACGCCCTGTACAACGCGTTTGGTCAGCGGCTGATTTCCACTATTTATACTCAGGCTAACCAGTATCGCGTAGTGCTGGAGCACAATACCGAAAATACTCCTGGGCTTGCGGCGCTGGATACTATTCGCCTGACCAGCAGCGACGGCGGCGTGGTGCCGCTAAGCTCAATTGCCAAAATTGAGCAGCGTTTTGCGCCGCTATCCATCAACCATCTGGATCAGTTCCCGGTAACGACCATCTCCTTTAACGTGCCGGATAACTATTCGCTGGGCGATGCGGTGCAGGCGATTATGGACACCGAGAAGACTCTGAATCTGCCGGTGGATATCACCACACAGTTCCAGGGCAGCACCCTCGCCTTCCAGTCGGCGCTGGGCAGCACTGTCTGGCTGATTGTCGCGGCGGTGGTGGCGATGTATATCGTGCTCGGCATTCTGTACGAGAGCTTTATTCACCCGATCACCATTCTCTCGACGCTACCCACCGCAGGGGTCGGCGCACTGCTGGCATTAATGATTGCCGGAAGTGAGCTGGATGTGATTGCGATTATCGGCATTATTTTGCTGATCGGTATTGTGAAGAAGAACGCCATCATGATGATCGACTTCGCGCTGGCTGCTGAGCGCGAGCAAAGCATGTCGCCGCGCGATGCTATTTACCAGGCTTGTCTGCTGCGTTTTCGTCCAATCCTGATGACCACTCTGGCGGCTCTGCTTGGCGCGCTGCCGCTGATGTTGAGTACCGGGGTCGGCGCGGAACTGCGTCGTCCGTTAGGTATCGGCATGGTCGGCGGTCTGGTTGTCAGCCAGGTGCTGACACTGTTTACCACGCCGGTGATTTATCTGCTGTTCGACCGCCTGGCATTGTGGACCAAAAGTCGCTTTGCTCGTCATGAAGAGGAGGCGTAAGTGAAGTTTTTTGCCCTCTTCATTTACCGCCCGGTGGCGACGATTTTACTGTCGGTTGCCATTACCCTGTGCGGCATACTGGGCTTCCGTATGCTGCCAGTGGCTCCGCTGCCACAGGTCGATTTTCCGGTGATTATGGTCAGCGCCTCGCTGCCCGGTGCATCGCCAGAGACAATGGCGTCTTCCGTTGCCACGCCGCTGGAACGTTCGCTTGGGCGCATTGCCGGAGTCAGTGAAATGACCTCCAGCAGTTCGCTCGGCAGCACGCGCATTATTTTGCAGTTTGATTTTGACCGGGATATCAACGGCGCGGCGCGCGATGTGCAGGCGGCGATCAACGCCGCGCAAAGTTTGCTGCCCAGCGGGATGCCAAGCCGTCCGACCTATCGCAAAGCGAACCCGTCGGATGCGCCAATTATGATCCTGACGCTAACCTCCGATACTTATTCGCAAGGTGAACTGTACGATTTCGCCTCAACACAGCTTGCCCCGACGATTGCGCAAATCGACGGTGTCGGTGATGTCGATGTCGGCGGCAGCTCACTGCCCGCCGTGCGCGTCGGACTGAATCCGCAGGCGCTGTTTAATCAGGGAGTCTCGCTGGACGATGTTCGCACCGCCATCAGCAATGCCAACGTGCGTAAACCGCAGGGGGCGCTGGAAGATGGCACTCACCGCTGGCAGATCCAGACTAACGATGAACTGAAAACCGCCGCCGAATATCAGCCGTTGATTATTCATTACAACAACGGCGGCGCGGTTCGTCTGGGCGATGTGGCGACGGTGACCGACTCAGTGCAGGATGTGCGCAACGCCGGGATGACCAACGCCAAACCAGCTATTTTGCTGATGATCCGCAAGCTGCCGGAAGCCAATATTATCCAGACGGTAGACAGCATCCGGGCAAAATTACCGGAGTTGCAGGAAACCATTCCGGCGGCAATTGATCTGCAAATTGCTCAGGATCGCTCCCCCACCATTCGCGCCTCGCTGGAAGAAGTCGAGCAAACGCTGATTATCTCGGTGGCGCTGGTGATTCTGGTGGTCTTTTTATTCCTGCGCTCGGGTCGCACCACTATTATTCCCGCCGTTGCCGTGCCGGTTTCGCTGATTGGTACGTTTGCCGCGATGTACCTGTGCGGATTCAGTCTCAATAACCTGTCGTTAATGGCGCTCACCATTGCTACTGGTTTCGTGGTGGATGACGCCATCGTGGTGCTGGAAAACATTGCCCGTCATCTGGAAGCGGGGATGAAACCACTACAGGCCGCGCTACAAGGTACTCGCGAAGTCGGCTTTACGGTGCTGTCGATGAGTCTGTCACTGGTGGCGGTGTTCCTGCCGCTGCTGTTGATGGGCGGATTGCCGGGCCGCCTGTTACGCGAGTTTGCCGTGACGCTTTCTGTCGCCATTGGTATTTCGTTGCTGGTTTCCCTGACGCTAACGCCGATGATGTGTGGCTGGATGCTGAAAGCCAGCAAGCCGCGCGAGCAAAAGCGACTACGTGGTTTTGGTCGCATGTTGGTAGCCCTGCAACAAGGCTACGGCAAGTCACTGAAATGGGTGCTCAATCATACCCGTCTGGTGGGCGTGGTGCTGCTTGGCACCATTGCGCTGAATATCTGGCTATATATCTCGATCCCGAAAACATTCTTCCCGGAGCAGGACACTGGCGTGTTGATGGGCGGGATTCAGGCGGATCAGAGTATTTCGTTTCAGGCGATGCGCGGTAAGTTGCAGGATTTCATGAAAATTATCCGTGACGATCCGGCAGTGGATAATGTCACCGGATTTACCGGCGGTTCGCGAGTGAACAGCGGGATGATGTTTATCACCCTCAAGCCACGCGACGAACGCAGCGAAACAGCGCAGCAAATTATCGACCGTCTGCGCGTGAAGCTCGCAAAAGAGCCAGGAGCGAATCTGTTCCTGATGGCGGTACAGGATATTCGCGTTGGCGGACGTCAGTCGAACGCCAGTTACCAGTACACGTTGTTATCCGACGACCTGGCGGCATTGCGCGAATGGGAGCCGAAAATTCGCAAAAAACTGGCAACGTTGCCGGAACTGGCGGACGTGAACTCCGATCAGCAGGACAACGGCGCGGAGATGAATCTGGTTTACGACCGCGACACCATGGCGCGGCTGGGAATCGACGTGCAGGCTGCCAACAGTCTGTTAAATAACGCCTTCGGTCAGCGACAAATCTCGACCATTTACCAGCCGATGAACCAGTACAAAGTGGTGATGGAAGTGGATCCGCGCTATACCCAGGACATTAGCGCGCTGGAAAAAATGTTCGTTATCAATAACGAAGGCAAAGCGATCCCGCTGTCGTATTTCGCTAAATGGCAACCGGCGAACGCTCCGCTGTCGGTGAATCATCAGGGATTATCGGCAGCGTCGACCATCTCGTTTAACCTGCCGACCGGAAAATCGCTCTCGGACGCCAGTGCGGCGATCGATCGCGCAATGACCCAGCTTGGTGTGCCTTCGACGGTGCGCGGCAGTTTTGCCGGAACAGCGCAGGTGTTCCAGGAGACGATGAACTCACAGGTGATCCTGATTATCGCAGCCATCGCCACGGTGTATATCGTGCTGGGTATCCTTTACGAGAGTTACGTACATCCGCTGACGATTCTCTCCACCCTGCCCTCGGCGGGCGTTGGAGCGCTGCTGGCGCTGGAGCTGTTCAATGCCCCGTTCAGCCTAATCGCCCTGATAGGGATCATGCTATTAATCGGCATCGTGAAGAAAAACGCCATTATGATGGTCGATTTTGCGCTTGAAGCCCAACGGCACGGTAACCTGACGCCGCAGGAAGCTATTTTCCAGGCCTGTCTGCTGCGTTTTCGCCCGATTATGATGACCACCCTGGCGGCACTGTTTGGCGCGCTGCCGCTGGTATTGTCGGGCGGTGACGGCTCGGAGTTGCGCCAACCCCTGGGGATCACCATTGTCGGCGGTCTGGTAATGAGCCAGCTTCTGACGCTGTATACCACGCCGGTGGTGTATCTCTTTTTCGACCGTCTGCGGCTGCGTTTTTCGCGTAAACCTAAACAAACGGTAACCGAGTAAATGACAGATCTTCCCGACAGCACCCGCTGGCAATTGTGGATTGTGGCTTTCGGCTTCTTTATGCAGTCGCTGGACACCACCATCGTAAACACCGCCCTTCCCTCAATGGCGCAAAGCCTCGGGGAAAGTCCGCTGCATATGCACATGGTCATTGTCTCTTATGTGCTGACCGTGGCGGTGATGCTGCCCGCCAGCGGCTGGCTGGCGGACAAAGTCGGCGTGCGCAATATTTTCTTTACCGCCATCGTGCTGTTTACTCTCGGTTCACTGTTTTGCGCGCTTTCCGGCACGCTGAACGAACTATTGCTGGCACGCGCGTTACAGGGCGTTGGCGGTGCGATGATGGTGCCGGTCGGCAGGTTGACGGTGATGAAAATCGTACCGCGCGAGCAATATATGGCGGCGATGACCTTTGTTACTCTGCCCGGTCAGGTCGGCCCACTATTGGGTCCGGCGCTCGGCGGCCTGCTGGTGGAGTACGCGTCGTGGCACTGGATCTTTTTGATCAACATTCCAGTGGGAATTATCGGTGCGATCGCCACACTGATGTTAATGCCGAACTACACCATGCAGACGCGGCGCTTTGATCTCTCCGGCTTTTTATTGCTGGCGGTTGGCATGGCGGTATTAACGCTGGCGCTGGACGGCAGTAAAGGTACAGGACTGTCGCCGCTAACCATCGCCGTGCTGGTAGCGGTTGGCGTGGTGGCACTGGTGCTTTATCTGCTACACGCCAGAAATAACCATCGCGCTCTTTTCAGTCTGAAACTGTTCCGCACTCGTACCTTTTCGCTGGGCCTGGCGGGGAGCTTTGCCGGACGTATCGGTAGCGGCATGTTGCCCTTTATGACGCCGGTTTTCCTGCAAATTGGCCTTGGTTTCTCGCCTTTTCATGCCGGACTGATGATGATCCCGATGGTGCTTGGCAGCATGGGAATGAAGCGAATTGTGGTACAGGTGGTGAATCGCTTTGGTTATCGTCGGGTACTGGTGGCGACCACGCTGGGTCTGTCGCTGGTCACCCTGTTGTTTATGACCACCGCGCTGCTGGGCTGGTACTACGTTTTGCCGTTCGTTCTGTTTTTACAAGGAATGGTCAACTCGACGCGTTTCTCCTCCATGAACACCCTGACGCTGAAAGATCTCCCGGACAATCTGGCGAGCAGCGGCAACAGTCTGCTGTCGATGATTATGCAATTGTCGATGAGTATCGGGGTCACCATCGCCGGGCTGTTGCTGGGACTTTTTGGTTCACAGCATGTCAGCGTCGACAGCGGCACCACACAAACTGTCTTTATGTACACCTGGCTTAGTATGGCGTTTCTTATCGCCCTTCCGGCGTTCATCTTTGCCAGAGTGCCGAACGATACGCATCAAAATGTAGCTATTTCGCGGCGCAAAAGGAGCACTGAATGAAGTTCTGGCGGCCCGGTATTACCGGCAAACTGTTTCTGGCGATCTTCGCCACCTGCATCGTCTTGCTGATCACAATGCACTGGGCGGTACGTATTAGTTTTGAGCGTGGTTTCATTGATTACATCAAGCATGGTAATGAGCAACGGCTGCAAATGCTTGGCGACGCGCTTGGCGAGCAATACGCCCAGCACGGTAACTGGCGCTTTCTGCGTAATAACGATCGCTTCGTATTTCAGATCCTGCGTTCGCTTGAACACGATAGCAACGACGATAAGCCCGGCCCCGGTATGCCACCACACGGCTGGCGTACCCAGTTCTGGGTGGTCGATCAAAATAACAAAGTGCTGGTTGGCCCACGCGCCCCCATTCCACCGGACGGCACACGGCGGCCCATTCTGGTCAATGGTGTGGAAGTCGGCGCGGTGATCGCTTCCCCCGTTGAACGCCTGACGCGCAACACCGATATCAATTTTGATAAGCAACAGCGGCAAACCAGCTGGCTGATTGTGGCGTTATCTACTTTATTAGCGGCGCTGGCGACATTTCCACTGGCACGCGGTTTGCTGGCACCGGTAAAACGGTTAGTTGACGGTACGCACAAACTGGCGGCGGGCGATTTCACCACTCGCGTGACGCCCACCAGCGAAGATGAACTGGGGAAACTGGCACAAGACTTCAACCAGCTCGCCAGCACGCTGGAGAAAAACCAGCAAATGCGCCGCGATTTTATGGCCGATATTTCTCACGAACTGCGTACGCCATTAGCGGTGCTGCGCGGTGAACTGGAAGCTATTCAGGATGGCGTGCGTAAATTCACGCCGGAGACGGTGGCCTCTTTACAGGCGGAGGTCGGCACACTGACGAAACTGGTTGACGATCTCCATCAGTTGTCGATGTCTGATGAAGGCGCTCTCGCCTATCAAAAAGCACCGGTAGATTTGATCCCACTGCTGGAAGTGGCGGGCGGCGCATTTCGCGAACGATTCGCCAGCCGTGGCCTTAAACTGCAATTTTCCCTGCCAGACAGCATTACCGTATTTGGCGATCGCGACCGTTTAATGCAGTTGTTCAATAATTTACTGGAAAACAGCCTGCGCTACACCGACAGCGGCGGCAGCCTGCAAATCTCTGCCGAGCAGCACGATAAAACGGTGCGCCTGACCTTTGCCGACAGCGCGCCGGGCGTCAGTGATGATCAGCTGCAAAAACTGTTTGAGCGTTTTTATCGCACCGAAGGTTCCCGCAACCGTGCCAGCGGCGGTTCCGGGCTGGGGCTGGCGATTTGCCTGAACATTGTTGAAGCGCATAATGGTCGCATTGTTGCCGCCCATTCGCCTTTTGGCGGGCTAAGCATTACAGTAGAGTTACCGCTGGAACGGGATTTACAGAGAGAAGTATGACCGAGTTACCTATCGACGAAAACACGCCGCGTATTTTGATCGTGGAAGATGAACCCAAGCTGGGGCAGTTGCTCATTGATTATCTGCGTGCCGCGAGCTACGCGCCAATACTTATCAGCCACGGCGATCAGGTACTGCCGTACGTGCGCCAGACGCCGCCGGATCTGATCCTGTTGGATCTGATGTTGCCAGGCACCGATGGTCTGACGCTGTGCCGGGAAATTCGTCGTTTTTCCGATGTCCCAATTGTGATGGTGACGGCGAAAATCGAAGAGATCGATCGCCTGCTGGGGCTGGAAATTGGTGCTGATGACTATATCTGCAAGCCGTACAGCCCGCGTGAAGTAGTGGCGCGCGTCAAAACCATTTTGCGCCGCTGCAAACCGCAGCGCGAGTTGCAGCAACAGGATGCCGAAAATCCGTTGATTATCGACGAAGGTCGTTTTCAGGCTTCATGGCGTGGCAAAATGCTTGACCTGACGCCTGCGGAATTTCGTCTGCTGAAAACGCTCTCCCATGAACCGGGTAAAGTATTCTCCCGCGAGCAATTGCTCAATCATCTTTATGACGACTACCGCGTGGTAACCGACCGAACTATCGACAGCCACATTAAAAACCTGCGTCGCAAGCTGGAATCTCTCGACGCCGAGCAGTCATTTATCCGTGCCGTTTACGGTGTCGGTTACCGTTGGGAAGCTGACGCCTGCCGTATTGTTTAGCCTGTTCCTTTTAATGGCAGTCTCAAACTACAACGCGAACCGTTCCGTCGCCCACTGAGTATTATTACCCTCTCTGAAAAAGAGAGGGATAAAGCCGTGCTCGTATTCAGATTACAGCATATTTATCAGTAATCTCCCCCATGCATTAGAGGGTATTCCCCTGATTGGCAACCACCTGAATATCACCCATACTTAAATGGTTACATACTGTTTTCGATACGCAATTTCAAGCAAGGAGTCAATATGGCTGGTTGGTTTGAACTTAATAAGAGCAGTGATAATCAGTTCCGTTTTGTGTTAAAAGCGGGAAACGGAGAAATCATTCTCACAAGCGAATTGTATGCCTCAAAAGCCTCTGCGGAAAAGGGCATCGCCTCGGTACAAAGCAACAGTCCGCAGGATGAACGCTATGAGAAAAAGACGGCGAGCAACGGCAAGTTTTATTTCAATCTGAAAGCTGCCAATCATCAGATAATTGGCTCCAGCCAGATGTATGCTACCGCTCAATCACGCGAAGTCGGAATTGCCTCTGTAAAAACCAATGGCGTAAGCCAGACGGTAAAAGATAAGACTTAATCATTGTGCCGGGCGCGGATGACGCGCTCGGCTTTATTTCTAATAAACACTGGCTTATTGATGCTAAGGATCAATCCTCGCCATTAAAATAATGGGAGGATAAGTTTCATATTAGATGAAAGAATTTTTATTCTTCTTTTTGAACGCCACGTTATTTATTTCCTGCAAGTGCCGAAGAAATTATCGTTATTCGCATCCTTACCAAAACCAGGACACGACCAGACATTTACACTGGAGCCAACCCCACCAATTGCGCTACAATGCCCGCCCTTAAAGTGGGGACACTCCCCTAACCGCTTCATCAGGTGAAGCGGATCTGACCTGTCATCAGAACGAGAGAATTATGTTTAAACCGGAACTCCTTTCCCCGGCGGGAACGCTGAAAAATATGCGTTACGCTTTCGCTTATGGCGCAGATGCTGTTTATGCGGGCCAGCCGCGTTACTCCCTGCGTGTGCGCAACAACGAATTCAACCACGAAAATCTTCAGCTCGGCATCAATGAAGCCCATGCGCTGGGGAAAAAGTTTTATGTCGTGGTCAACATTGCACCGCACAACGCCAAGCTGAAAACCTTTATCCGTGACCTGAAACCGGTAGTGGAAATGGGGCCGGATGCGCTGATTATGTCCGATCCTGGGCTGATTATGCTGGTGCGTGAGCACTTCCCTGAAATGCCGATCCACCTTTCCGTGCAGGCTAACGCCGTAAACTGGGCGACGGTAAAATTCTGGCAGCAAATGGGCCTGACCCGCGTGATCCTCTCCCGTGAACTATCACTGGAAGAGATTGAAGAGATCCGCAATCAGGTGCCGGATATGGAGCTCGAAATCTTCGTTCACGGCGCACTGTGCATGGCCTACTCCGGTCGCTGCCTGCTCTCTGGTTATATCAACAAACGCGACCCGAACCAGGGCACCTGCACCAACGCCTGCCGCTGGGAGTACAACGTCCAGGAAGGTAAAGAAGATGACGTCGGCAACATCGTACACAAATACGAGCCGATTCCGGTGCAAAACGTTGAACCGACGCTGGGTATCGGCGCGCCAACCGACAAAGTGTTTATGATCGAAGAGGCCCAGCGTCCGGGTGAGTATATGACCGCGTTTGAAGACGAACACGGCACTTACATCATGAACTCGAAAGATCTGCGCGCTATCGCCCACGTTGAACGCCTGACCAAAATGGGCGTGCATTCGCTGAAAATCGAAGGCCGCACCAAATCTTTCTACTATTGTGCACGCACCGCGCAGGTTTATCGTAAAGCTATCGATGATGCCGCTGCGGGCAAACCGTTCGACACCAGCCTGCTGGAGACGCTGGAAGGTCTGGCGCATCGCGGCTATACCGAAGGTTTCCTGCGTCGCCATACGCATGATGATTATCAGAACTACGAATACGGTTATTCCGTTTCTGACCGCCAGCAGTTTGTTGGTGAGTTTACCGGTGAGCGTAAAGGCGACCTCGCGGCGGTAGCGGTTAAAAACAAATTCTCCGTTGGCGACAGCCTTGAGCTGATGACTCCACAGGGCAATATCAACTTTACCCTTGAGCATATGGAAAACGCCAAAGGCGAAGCGATGCCGGTTGCGCCGGGCGATGGTTATACTGTGTGGATCCCGGTCCCGCAGGATCTCGAACTGAACTACGCGCTGCTGATGCGTAATTTCTCTGGGGAAACCACGCGTAACCCGCACGGCAAGTGATTAATTTCAAGTATTTTCCCCAGATAGAAAATTCTTAGAAACCGATCACATACAGCTGCATTTATTAAGGTTATCATCCGTTTCGCTGAAAAACATAACCCATAAAATGCTAGCTGTACCAGGAACCACCTCCTTAGCCTGTGTAATCTCCCTTACGCAGGCTTATTTTTTTGCACCACGACTTTCATCCTGTTCTGACTCCACCTTCTCTTTTCTGCTCTACACTTTCTAAAGATCAATAATAAAGGCATACGACGATGGCCGATTTTCCCGCCAGTTTGCTGATTCTTAACGGCAAAAGTGCTGACAATGAAACATTGCGCGAGGCGATTATGCTGTTGCGTGAGGAAGGAATAACGATCCATGTACGGGTCACCTGGGAGAAAGGTGATGCCGCGCGTTTTGTGACTGAAGCGCGCCAACTTAGCGTCGCGACGGTGATAGCAGGCGGTGGTGATGGCACCATTAATGAAGTCTCCACGGCGTTGATTCAGTGTGAAGGCGATGACATTCCTGCTTTGGGGATTTTGCCGCTAGGTACAGCGAATGATTTCGCCACCAGCGTGGGGATCCCTGAGGCGCTGGATAAGGCGTTGAAACTGGCGATTGCCGGTAACGCTATTGCAATTGATATGGCGCAGGTTAACAGGCACACCTGTTTTATCAATATGGCAACGGGCGGGTTTGGTACACGTATCACCACCGAAACACCGGAAAAATTAAAAGCCGCGCTGGGGGGCGTCTCTTACATCATTCATGGCTTAATGCGCATGGATACATTGCAACCGGACCGTTGTGAAATCCGCGGTGAAAACTTTCACTGGCAAGGTGACGCCCTGGTCATTGGTATTGGTAACGGGCGTCAGGCCGGTGGCGGTCAGCAGTTGTGCCCAAATGCGCTGATTAATGATGGCTTGTTGCAGTTGCGTATTTTCACCGGAGATGAAATTCTTCCGGCCCTCGTATCCACATTAAAATCTGACGAAGATAACCCGAATATTATCGAAGGCGCTTCGGCGTGGTTCGATATACAAGCACCACACGAAATCACTTTTAATCTTGATGGCGAACCGTTGAGTGGACAAAACTTTCATATTGAAATACTTCCGGCGGCGCTGCGTTGTCGATTACCACCGGATTGTCCGTTATTGCGTTAATCAAATTATTCTCTCTTGAATTAGGGAAAATCAGTTATGCCGGATGCGGTGTAAACACCTTATCCGGCCTACAGAACAATACTACACCGTAATTAATTTCACCCGTGTCTTCTGCAATGCCAGTTTATCGACCTCTGACACGGCATCATCGGTAATAATAATATCGATTTTTTCGATTGGCAGTACCTGATTAAATCCACGACGGTTAAATTTTGTTGAGTCGAGAACTGCGATAACTTTATTCGCCGCTGTCACCATAGCACCGCTAACGGAATAACCTTCATTAAAGGTCGTAATACCATTAACCGCATCAATCCCATCAGCACCCACAAACATTAAATCGGCATTAATATCCTGCAGGGAACGTTCAGCAATAGAACCATGCATAGATCGCGTTTTATGGCGCACCGTACCACCACAAACCACCAAAGTGATGTCTTTATTTTCAGAAAGGGCAAATGCAGCAGGAAGGCTATTGGTGATCACCGTGATATTTTTAGCAGTCATTAACCCTTCAGCGATAAGCATTGTCGTACTTCCGCTATCGAGGATAACCGTCATGCCTTCGTGGATCATTTTTACTGCCGCTTGCGCAATTCTGTTTTTCGGTGCGCTGGCTAACTGGAATCGCTCTTTAAACCCGACTTCCTGCGCCTCGGTTTCACTATTACCGGACATTATTTTCGCCGCACCGCCATGAAAGCGCGTGACCACGCCTTTTTGTTCGAGAAAGCGCAAATCGGCTCGAATTGTCGCTTCCGATGCAGCAAATATTCCCGCCAGATCCTGAACAAGCACGGTTCCCTGTTCATTCACTAATTGGATGATCTTATTCCTTCGCTCGAATGAATTCATCGTCATTTACCCATATTCAATTGTGACTAGTGTAAACGAAGGGGGACCATTGGTGAATGATCTGTTTTGCACAATACCGGGCCAGCATCACGCTGGCCCGCGGTTTCAGGGAATGAGCAACACTTTACCCGGCATGGTATTGCGAGCAATGTCACGCACCGCCTGGGCGAAGCTTTCAAAGCTTCCACGGTGAGCGATTAATGGCTCCAGGCTTAACTTACGTTCTGTCAGCAACCGGCTCGCCGTTTCCCACTCCTGCCCAGGCCACGGGCTGGAGTAGTTCATCCAACTGCCGATAACCGTCAGCTCTTTACGCAATATTTTGCCAAACGTTGCCGATGTTAAATGCAGATCCTGATGCAACGTGCCCACCAGTGCCAGTTGGGCATGAGGACCGGCAATCTCTACCGCCAGTTCGACAGTTTGCGGTACGCCAGCCGTCTCGAGGATAAGCTGATTAAAGCGCAGTTCGCGTAAAACGCTCTGCATTTGCGGCGCGCTCATTTCGCTACTGTTAAATGTTTGCATCGCACCGAAAGATTTTGCCAGTGCCAGTTTTTCTGAGCTAATGTCGATAGCCGTCACACTCTTTGCTCCCAGCGCGACAGCGCACTGAATGGCCAGCAGGCCAATGGTTCCGGCACCAATAATAATAACGTTTTTATTCTCACAACCTTGCGCTAAATGGAAAGCATGCAGGCCAACGGTAATCGGTTCAATAAAAGCCCCATCCTCAATAGGCATATCCGCGGGTAGTGCAAAAACATTTTTTCGCTTAACGACAATATATTCGGCAAATCCACCATCACGTCGCGAACCAATAAAATCATATTTCGCACACTGGGAATAAAACCCTTTCAAACACTCCGGGCAATTAAAACAGGGTAATAACGGCGCACAGGCAACTGCATCGCCAGGTTGTAAATCATTAACATCGGCCCCCACCGCATCAATATAGCCACTAAATTCATGGCCTAACGTTATTGGATAATAATGTGCACCATTTTTAAAAATTCTGGGTAAATCGGAACCACATACCCCCGAGCTGGCAATTTTTACCCGCACCTCATCCTGATGATTAATTTCAGGAATAACTTTTTCTACAACGAGCACGACACCATCAGTATCATTCACCACTGATTTCATAAAAACTCCTGATTGTTAAGGGGGATAACCTCCCCCTCAGGTAAAAATTATTCTGCGATAGCGGCTTTCTCTTGTTTGGTAAAGCCGCGCGCTCTACGCCAGGTCATGAAAATACCGGTGAGATAAATGGCGCCGATAATAATGAAACCGGGAATATTTTGCGGGGAGAAAACCTGAATCAATAACCAGGTAATGGGAGAACCGCCCTGATCCATCGAAGCCACCATACCTCCGGCTTTTAATGCGCCCGCATTGGCAGCCAGTTGAGTGTGCAGACCAATAGTTTGCGTCGCAATCCACAGGGTGATGCTCATGATGATGACGCCCGAGATTAAGGTGCGGAACAGGTTTCCACGATGCACGGCGACTGCCATCGCCACAAAGAAGCCAATAGTTGCAAGATCGCCAAACGGCAGCACCTGATTACCCGGAACACAAACAGCAATTAAAATGGTGAGCGGGATAAAAATCAGGCTTGCCGATACTACCGCCGTATGCCCCAGCAGCAATGCCGGATCAAGGCCAATCAGGAACTCCTGACCGCCGAACTTCGCCTGCAAACGGCTGCGAGCCTGCTTCGCAATAGGTGTTAAGCCATCCATGATGGGTTTAATCACCCGTGGCATCAGCAGCATGACTGCCGCCGTTTTTACCGCCAGTTGCAATACACCTTTGACATCGTAACCCGCGAGGATGCCGATAATCAGCCCCATCACAAAACCCACGGTGACAGGTTCGCCAAAAGGACCAAATTTGCGCTGAATATCGTCGGCGCTAAATTTAATTCGGTTAACGCCAGGGATTTTCTCGATAATGGCATCCACCAGTACCGCGATGGGTCCCAGATACGCCGACGTACCGTGTGGAATAGCAATGCCTTCCAGCTCAAAGAAATCACGGGTATCGCGGGCAAACCAGTCGCCGAGCTTATAAACAAACGCCGCGTGAATTACCACACCCGCCATCCCAATCATCCATGAACCGGTGGCCAGATGCAGCAACGCGCCGGTGAAGGTCATATGCCAGATATTCCAGATATCAACATTCACCACCCGCGTCATACGGGTCAGTAGCATTGCCACGTTAACCAGAATCGCAATCGGAATCGCCACCAGCGCGATTTGCGACGCCCAGGTCATTGGTGAAGAGCCCGGCCAGCCGACATCGACCACATGCAAATTTAAGTCAAAATTTTCCGCCATCGCTTTCGCCGCTGGGCCAATGGAATCCAGCATTAAGCCAATCACCAGGCCGATGCCCACAAAGCCAATCCCGATATGCAGACCCGCTTTAAAGCAATCGCCTGCCTTCATGCCTAATATTTTAGAAAAAATAATGATGACAATCGGCAGCATCACCGTAGGGCCGAGGTCGAGAATATAACGCATGACTTCTGAAAACATAGGTCACCCCTGTAAGATAGTCAGAATTTTATTTTGTAATGCTTCGATACCGACACCAGAAATAAAAGGCATGCCGTGAACTAACGGAATATCGCCAAAACTACGATCCACTTTGGCAGTAGTACATATCAAATGCACACCATCCATATAGGTTTCTATTTCATTAACCCGACACTGGATTAATTCAACAGGAATATTATGATTCTGACACAACTCTTTAATTTCTTCCGCCGCCATCGTAGAGGTCGCAACCGCGCCTCCGCAAGCGACAATAATCTTGCGTTTCATAAATAGTCCTTTTTATTGTTACAGAGGGATTTATTCGTCTGAATCTAAAACATACTTTGTGAAGTATTCCTTTAACTGGGTTTCAGGAAGAGTAATTAGTGTCTCGACAATATCGGGCTGTTGTAGCTTGCCAAATAAACAGCGTAAAAGTTTCAATTGCTGCTGCGGATTTTCCACAATTAACGCAATAACCAACGATACTGCCACGTCGTTATCATCATCCGCTTGCTGAAAATGAACTTTATTTGTTGGCCTTAACAGATAAATGGCTGACGACTTAGCATGAATCGCCTCACAATGTGGTATTGCAATGGCGTGCTGCTCAAGCATTATCCCGGTGGGAAATTCCGCCTCTCTGGCAATTAATGCCTGCGGCCAGGAGTCATGAACTACACCTTGCGCGACCATTTCATTGCCGATATGGGTCAGTGCCTCACTGCGATCGGCAAAAGAAATCCCGCTACGAACAAAGAGCTTTGTCATATGCCGTCCTTATTCCGCACAGCCGTACCAATAGGCACGCAAAACATCATAAATTTTATCCATAATCAGCTGATGCGGTATTGCTGATAATTCCCCGGACTGAATGCGTTCAAATTGTTTGGGAAGATACTGACTAATCATGCCCAGTGGGATGTCCACGCCTTCCAGATTCGCCATCATCGTTTCGACGCTATTTTTAATCCGGTTATGCGGCCAGTAATAACGAATACGATCCGAAAGACTATAACGAATATCCAATAATGAATCGTTAAAACCCGTACGATAATATTTCTTCCAGTACTGCGGTTCGTCGAACATCACTTCTTCAATTACCGCCAGGCAACCGCTGCGATTTTCGGGGGCAATAAGTTCCTTTTCAATTTGCGCCAGTGAAAATATCGCCTCGCGTAAAGCAAAGGTTAATGCCGGGCCGACTTTCAATATGGCAAAGTGATCGCGCACTAATTCTCGATAAGCCGTCCGGGTCTGATAATCGGTAGAATGTGCTTCATAAACCATTTTGGTGTTGATTATCCATTCGGCCAGCGCCTGCGCTTCTTGCGGCTGATAATGGATAATATTGCTGTGATCAAATTCCACGCCTGGCTGCACCACAATGGCAATCACGCGTGTTAACGCCTCTGCCAGACCACGGGCAATAAAGGCCTTTTGATGCGTACGTAAAGTATTGGCGGCATCTTCAACCTGGGTGATGTGTACTGACTGAATGGCGCTGGCCTCACCGCCCGGAACCGGAACTTCGGTGCCAATGACATAGCTCAGTTGCTCACGCTGGCAATCTGTCGCCACACTTTCCGCAGCAAAGCAAAGCACAGCAGCTCGTTCCGCAACCGTTTCTGGCGCTAACGGTATGGGATCCCCCGCGCAGGACATTGACGCATCAAGGTGAATTTTACTGAATCCCGCACGAACATATGCTTTTACCAGCTCAATGGATTTTTCCATCGCCACATCTGACTTTTCCTGCAGCCAGCAGTTCGGCCCCAGATGGTCGCCGCCGAGAATAATACGCTCACGTGCAAATCCGACTTTATCGGCAATCGCAAAAACAAATTCGCGAAAGTCCGCCGGTGTCATTCCGGTATAACCGCCAAATTGATTGACCTGGTTTGACGTTGCTTCAATCAGCACTTTGCGCGTGCTGTTGCGATCAAATGCCAGCGCCGCTCGATAACCAACGGATGTGCAGAACAGACTGAACATATGCCGATATGTTCACCAGCTTTATGCCGGGCAATTAACGTTTTCATGTTTTTTCCTTGTTAAATGGCAGGTGCGTTATGCCCTGCCCTCGCAGCCACAATCGGCAATCACTTTGCTCACCACATCGCGCATTGCAGATTTAGCCGACTGCAAATAATCCCGGGGATCGGTCGCTTCGGGGTGCTCGGTCAGGTAATTTTTTAAAGCCTGCGAGAAGGCATTTTTCAGCTCCGTTGCAACGTTGATTTTGCATATCCCCAGTTTGATGGTTTGCTGAATATCCTTAGTCGATAATCCTGACGCGCCATGCAGCACCAGCGGTAAGTTCACCCACTGGCGAATGTTCTCCAGTCGAGAAAAATCAAGCGCCGGTGCGCTGGCATACATCCCATGAGCCGTGCCGATGGCGACCGCCAGGGAATCAATTCCGGTTGCCTCGGCAAATTCACGCGCCTGAACGGGGTTGGTGTACAACGCATCGGCTTCATTGACTTGCACATCATCTTCCTGGCCGCCAAGTTGCCCCAGCTCCGCTTCGACGCTGACATCAAAGCGATGGCAAAAATCCACCACTTCTTTAACCCGTGAAATATTTTGCGCATAAGGCAGATGCGAGGCGTCAATCATTACTGAGCGCACGCCGGAGCGGACTTTCTGAGCTATATCTTCAAAATTAGTGTGATGGTCGAGGTGAATCGCCAATGGATGGTGATATTGCTTCGACATCGCGCTGACCAGCGCCAACAGATTTTCTGTACCAGCATGAGTAAATGTACCGGGCGTTCCAGCGATAATGACCGGTGCCTGCAGGTTGGCAGCGGTTTCCACCACTACTTGCATCGTTTCGAGATTGTGAATATTGAATGCAGGAACCGCGTAACCGCCGCGCTGCGCGTTGTTTAGCATCTGCTTTGTCGATACCACGTACATTTTCATATCCTATCGTTTATTTTCGATTTCAAAACATAATGAAATTATTTGTTTTTAAATGTCGAGATAACGATCACAAAAACGACAATATGAAAACCAATACAGGAATGAAGGCAAAAAAACGGCCTCCCGGGGGGGAAGCCGTAACAAAGTGCGCGTTATTTTATGCCGGATGCGGCGTAAACGCCTTATCCGATCTACGGGGCAGTGCTGTTCGTATGAAGCGTATCAGGCGATAGTAATTTTGCTATCGAGATAAACGTCCTGCACGGCGTTAATCAGTTTCACGCCGTCAGCCATCGATTTCTTGAACGCTTTACGTCCGAGAATCAGCCCCATTCCGCCAGCGCGTTTGTTGATGACCGCAGTACGCACCGCATCACTAAGGTCAGTTTCACCGCCTGCTGCACCGCCGGAGTTAATCAGCCCTGCGCGCCCCATATAGCAGTTAGCTAACTGATAACGCACCAGATCAATCGGATTTTCGCTGGTCAGCTTGCCGTACACGCGATCGTCGGTGTAACCGTAATTAATCGCTTTATAGCCGCCGTTATTTTCCGCCATTTTTTGTTTGACGATATCTGCACCGATGGTCGCCGCCAGATGGTTCGCCTGGCCTGTCAGGTCGGCGGAAACATGGTAATCAACGCCATCTTTTTTAAAGGCGGAGTTACGCAAATAGGCCCACAGCACTGTCACCATGCCCAGCTCGTGCGCACGTTCAAAGGCCGCAGAAATTTCTTCAATCTGGCGACGTGACTCTTCCGAGCCAAAATAGATAGTCGCGCCAACCGCCACCGCGCCCATGTTGAACGCCTGCTCCACGCTGGCATACAGCGTTTGATCGTAGGTGTTCGGGTAACTTAGCGTCTCGTTGTGATTAAGTTTGACGAGGAATGGAATGCGGTGCGCGTAACGCCGCGATACCGATGCCAGCACGCCGTAAGTTGACGCCACACAGTTGCAGCCCGCTTCGATCGCCAGTTCTACAATGTTCTTCGGGTCAAAGTAGAGCGGGTTAGCGGCAAATGAAGCTCCGGCAGAGTGCTCAACGCCCTGGTCAACCGGCAGAATAGAAAGATATCCTGTGCCAGCCAGACGCCCGGTGTTGTAGAGCGTCTGCATATTACGTAACACCGCTGGCGGACGATTATTGTCAATCATCACGCGGTCTACGTAATCATGTCCGGGGAGATAAAGCTGGTCAGAAGGAATAGTCATACAACGGTGCTGTAAAAGGTTGTCGGCGTCTTTGCCAAGCAACTGCGCAATATCTGTCATTACTATGCTCCCGTAAATTCCGATTGGATATCGGCTATGGATTGTCCTGGCCCACCTTTTGCGGGCAATCATAATCCTGGTCGTTACGGGCTGGTTTTTCCATCTTTTGGATGTTTTTTCAGCGTTTTCTGTTGGCACGATTCATCAGAAAAAGTGTTACAGCGGTCAAGCTTTCACCGCAAAGGTATTTAAAAGGTATTGTAAAATGGTATTGTCAGCGCGTACCTTACATTACCTGTCATGAAGGAATTAAAAGATGAAAACAACAGCAAAGCTGTCGTTCATGATGTTTGTTGAATGGTTTATCTGGGGCGCGTGGTTTGTGCCATTGTGGCTGTGGCTAAGTAAAAGCGGTTTCAGTGCCGGAGAAATTGGCTGGTCCTATGCATGTACCGCCATTGCGGCGATCCTGTCACCTATTCTGGTTGGCTCCATCACTGACCGCTTTTTCTCGGCGCAGAAAGTACTGGCGGTATTGATGTTCGCCGGTGCGGTGCTGATGTATTTCGCCGCGCAACAGACCACCTTTGCCGGGTTCTTCCCGTTACTGCTGGCCTACTCACTGACCTATATGCCGACCATTGCGCTGACTAACAGCATCGCGTTTGCTAACGTCCCGGATGTGGAGCGTGATTTTCCGCGCATTCGCGTACTGGGGACTATAGGCTGGATTGCCTCTGGCCTGGTCTGCGGATTCTTGCCGCAAATGCTGGGTTATGCCGATATCTCACCGACCAATATTCCGCTGTTAATTACCGCAGGAAGCTCCGCATTGCTCGGTGCGTTTGCCTTATTCCTGCCAGACACGCCGCCAAAAAGCACCGGCAAAATGGACATTAAAGTCATGCTCGGCCTGGATGCGCTTATTCTGCTGCGCGATAAAAATTTCCTCGTCTTTTTCTTCTGTTCATTCCTGTTTGCGATGCCACTGGCGTTCTATTACATCTTTGCCAACGGTTATCTGACTGAAGTCGGCATGAAAAACGCCACCGGCTGGATGACGCTCGGCCAGTTCTCTGAAATCTTCTTTATGCTGGCATTGCCGTTTTTCACCAAACGCTTTGGTATCAAAAAGGTATTATTGCTTGGTCTGGTCACCGCTGCGATCCGTTATGGCTTCTTTATTTACGGTAGTGCGGATGAATATTTTACCTACGCGTTACTGTTCCTCGGCATTTTGCTGCACGGCGTAAGTTACGATTTTTACTACGTTACCGCTTACATCTATGTCGATAAAAAAGCCCCCGTGCATATGCGTACCGCCGCGCAGGGGCTGATCACGCTCTGCTGCCAGGGCTTCGGCAGTTTGCTCGGTTATCGTCTTGGCGGAGTGATGATGGAGAAGATGTTTGCTTATCAGGAACCGGTAAACGGGCTGACCTTCAACTGGGCCGGGATGTGGACTTTTGGCGCGGTGATGATTGCCATTATCGCCGTGCTGTTCATGATTTTTTTCCGCGAATCCGACAACGAAATTACGGCTATCAAGGTCGATGATCGCGATATTGCGTTGACACAAGGGGAAGTAAAATGAAAACAGAACGTATTCTCGGTGCTCTTTATGGGCAGGCGTTAGGGGATGCGATGGGGATGCCCTCCGAGCTTTGGCCACGCAGCCGCGTTAAAGCACACTTTGGCTGGATTGACCGTTTTCTGCCTGGACCAAAGGAGAATAACGCGGCCTGTTATTTTAACCGCGCCGAATTCACCGACGATACCTCGATGGCGCTGTGTCTGGCGGATGCGTTGCTGGAACGTGAAGGCAAGATCGATCCGGATCTGATTGGGCGTAATATTCTCGACTGGGCGCTGCGTTTCGACGCCTTTAACAAAAACGTGCTAGGCCCAACCTCGAAGATTGCGCTTAACGCCATTCGCGACGGTAAACCCGTGGCTGAACTGGAAAACAACGGCGTGACTAACGGTGCGGCGATGCGCGTCTCACCATTGGGGTGTTTACTTCCGGCGCGTGATGTTGATTCCTTTATTGATGATGTGGCGCTAGCGTCCAGCCCGACTCATAAATCGGATCTGGCGATTGCGGGGGCGGTGGTTATTGCATGGGCGATTTCTCGTGCCATTGACGGCGAAAGCTGGTCAGCGATTGTTGATTCACTGCCTTCAATTGCGCGACATGCACAGCAAAAACGCATCACCACCTTCAGCGCCTCACTGGCGGCGCGGCTGGAGATTGCCCTGAAAATTGTGCGCAATGCAGACGGCACCGAATCCGCCAGCGAACAGCTTTACCAGGTCGTTGGCGCAGGCACCAGCACCATTGAGTCCGTGCCGTGCGCCATTGCGCTGGTTGAGCTGGCACAAACCGATCCGAACCGTTGCGCCGTCCTGTGCGCCAATCTTGGCGGCGACACAGACACCATCGGTGCTATGGCGACGGCGATTTGTGGCGCGTTGCATGGTGTAAATGCTATCGATCCTGCGTTAAAGGCGGAACTGGATGCGGTAAATCAGCTTGATTTCAACCGCTATGCCACAGCGCTGGCGAAGTATCGCCAACAACGGGAGGCGGTATGAGCGGCGCTCGATTACACACGCTGCTGCCTGAATTAACCACGCGTCAGCCGGTGATGGTCGTCGGCGCGGCGGTCATTGATGTGATCGCCGACGCTTACGCTCTGCCCTGGCGTGGGTGCGATATCGAACTGAAACAGCAGAGCGTTAACGTTGGCGGCTGCGCACTGAATATTGCCGTGGCGTTAAAGCGCCTCGGCATCGAAGCGGGTAATGCCCTGCCGCTCGGTCAGGGCGTGTGGGCGGAGATTATTCGCAACCGGATGGCGAAAGAGGGGTTAATCAGCCTGATCGATAACGCCGAAGGCGATAACGGATGGTGTCTGGCGCTGGTTGAGCCGGATGGTGAACGCACGTTTATGTCGTTCAGTGGTGTGGAAAATCAGTGGAATCGCCAATGGCTGGCGCGATTAACCGTTGCGCCTGGCAGCCTGCTCTATTTTTCCGGTTATCAACTGGCCTCGCCCTGCGGCGAATTGTTAGTGGAATGGCTGGAAGGGCTGAAAAACGTGACGCCGTTTATCGATTTTGGCCCACGTATTGGCGATATCCCGGATGCATTACTTGCGCGGATCATGGCCTGTCGACCTGTCGTGTCACTCAATCGTCAAGAGGCTGAGATTGCCGCCGAACGTTTTGCTTTATCCGCAGAGATAACAACGCTTGGCAAGCAATGGCAGGAGAAATTTGCCGCGTCGTTGATCGCTCGTCTCGATAAAGAAGGTGCCTGGTATTTCAGCGACAACACGTCAGGCTGCGCTCCCGCATTTCCAACGCAAGTTGTAGACACCATTGGTGCGGGCGACAGTCATGCAGGTGGCGTACTTGCCGGGCTGGCCTCTGGTCTGCCACTGGCGGATGCCGTATTACTGGGCAATGCAGTGGCATCGTGGGTTGTCGGGCATCGCGGCGGTGATTGTGCGCCAACGCGCGAGGAACTACTCCTCGCACACAAAAACGTATAGATCGCTGCGACAGTGGCTGATGCTGTACTCAATAGGCCGTTGCTGTTGGTCAAGCGCCACTTGCTTGATCACCAGCACCGGTATTTTGCTATCTAACTGAATATGTGACTGAAACTCAGCATCCGGCATTCGGGCGCTAACGCGGGAACGCGTACGTTGTGGGTAAATGTGCTGGCTGCGGAAATAGTCATAAAGAGAAATTCCGATGGCATCAACATCATGAATTAAATGCGCCGGAACCCACGATTCCTCAATGGATACCGCGTCTTCATCGACATAGCGAATACGCTTAAGCAAAAAGACATCACTGCTCGCTTCGACCGCCAGTTGCTGCGCCACCTCTTCAGGGCATTTAACCACTCGCTTGTTAACCCACAGCGTATCGGGCTTTTTCCCGCGCAACACCACCTGTTGAGAAAATCCTCGCGCTTCTTTCAACGAGTATTCAAAGATGTTGTTGATCTGCGTGCCGTAGCCACGCGAACGTGTCACCACGCCCTCTTCTTCCAGCGCCTGCATCGCCTTGCGCACCGTAATACGCGAAACGCCGGTTAACTGACTTAAATCACGCTCGCCGGGTAAAATATTGCCATGTTCCAGCACCCCGCTGCGCACGGCATTTTTTACCGTTTCGGCAAACTTAATATAAAGCGGCGTGTTGTCCGCCGCTAAAATACGCTCATTCAGTTGAGCGATAAGCTGGGTATGCGCTTGTTCCATTTGTCTTTTTCCTGCCGGGGAGTCTGGTAGGAGTATATCACTGCTGGTTATTTAAGGCGTTTCTTTAATGCCATCAACGAAAGCCTGCAACTCCTCCGCCTTGCCATTAAACACATTAAAATCCACCGGACCATTAATGCCATCTACCTGTCCACGGTCGGAATGCTGCCAGAAGCGCCAGGCCATGCCGTCATTGTCCGGACGACGTTGATAATAGTGCGCCACCCACCACGGATACTCATTGAAATACCCCGCCAGATTCGTGTGATAAAACACGGCTCCGGAGTAAATAATCGGCTTTTTCCCCGTGCTTTTTTCGACCATTTTTAGCCACTGACTTACCCGCTTGCGTAATTCTTTTGCCGATAATTTTCCTCGCTCTTCTACGTCCAGCACGGCAGGGAAATCGCCGTGGGCAAAATCCACTGTTTGCAGAAATAATCTGGCCTGAACTGAAGCGGATACCGACGGAGAAAAATAGTGATACGCCCCACGCAGCAGGCCATTTTCACGGCTTCTTTGCCAGTTGCGCGAAAAATACGGGTCAACCAGCTTTTCGCCTTCCGTAGCCTTAATAAAAGCAAACTGTAAGCGGATACCGTTGTCGCGCATTTTTGCTACACGCTGCCAGTCGATCCGCTCCTGCCAGCGTGAAACATCAATACCATGAATGGTGTAATTGGCAGGGATACGAATAGCAAAAGATTTGACCGGGCGATAACCATAAAAGTGGATATAGTCTTTAATCTGAATTGCTGTCGAATAGAAAAAATTCACCGTCTGACGGGGATGAATCGCAACGATGGAAATTAGCCCCAGAGCGCATATCAAAGCGGTGAATTTTTTTCGACTGCCGATTCTTAGCTGCATTGGTTTCATCCCTGAATTTCAGCGCGAAAAAGCTGAAAAATGCCAAAGCAGCTATACTACGGTGCTCACCACCAGGCGTGAAAGTGGTGAACCGGACCAATCCCGTGGCCAACTTCCAGCGTGTCTGCCTGCGTTAACGCCGCAGAAAGCCAGCTTTTTGCCTCCTGTACGGTGTCAGCCCAGTTTGTATGGCGCGGGCGTAGTGCAGCCAGCGCCGCAGAGAGCGTACAACCAGTGCCGTGGGTGTTTTTGGTCATAATGCGCGGTACAGTAAATCGTTGTTCTCCCTCACGAGTAAACAGCCAGTCCGGGCTTTGCTCATCATCCAGATGACCGCCTTTCATCAGCACTGCGCCACAGCCCATCGCCAATAATTCACGTCCCTGTTCCAGCATTTCCTGTTCGTTACGCGCGTGTGGCGCGTCGAGCAAGGCGGCAGCTTCGGGCAAGTTTGGCGTTATTAATGAAACCTGTGGCAATAATCGACCGCGCAGCGTGGCAACCGCCGAAGGTGAAAGCAGCGGATCGCCACTTTTTGCCAGCATAACGGTGTCGAGTACCACGTTTTGGATCTGATAACGTTGCAGCCGTTCTGCCACCGCTTCAACGATATCGGTTTCCGCCAACATACCGATTTTAGTGGTGTCGATTCGCACATCGCTGAACACCGAATCGAGCTGGGCGGCGACAAAATCAGGCTCAATGCGATACACCGACTGCACGCCACGGGTATTTTGCGCCACCAGTGCAGTGATTACCGAGCAACCATACGCACCTAGCGCCGAGAAGGTTTTAAGATCGGCCTGAATCCCCGCACCACCACTCGGATCAGTACCGGCAATCGTCAGAGCGTTAATCCGTTTCATGCCTGCACCTCCTGCGTCAGCTGCCAGAGCGCGTCAAGGAAATGTGGAACAAAACTGCCTGGCCCCTCGCTTCTGGCGACTGCGCGTTCTCCGGCTTGTTTCATCCAGTGACAGGCAGATGCGATATTTTCCAGCGTATCGCCTGGTAGCGCACAACAGGCAGCGATAACCGCCGATAGTGCACAGCCAGTTCCTACCACTTTGGTCATTAACGGATCGCCACCGTGAATGCCAATGATACGATGTCCATCGGTAACATAATCTACCTCGCCAGTGACCACGACGACTGCGCCAGTTTCCCGTGCCAGAGTTTGAGCGGCGGGCAACGCGTTAGCTACGTCGTCAGTGGTATCCACACCACGTCCACCATTAGCAATGCCAGCTAATGCCATGATTTCCGAAGCATTACCGCGTATGGCGTTTGGTTTAAGAGACAGGAGTTCCAGACAAAAACGGCGGCGATAATCGAGTGCACCAACCGCAACCGGATCAAGCGTCCAGGGCGTTTGTGATCGTGTTGCCTGCTCAACGGCAGCCCGCATCGCCTGCGCACGTGGCTGCGTCAGTGTGCCAACGTTAATCAACAAGGCACTGGCGATGGCCGCAAACTGACTGGCCTCTTCGGCTTCGATAACCATCGCTGGCGATGCACCGAGCGCCAGTAAGGTATTGGCAGTAAAGGTTTGCACCACATCATTGGTCATGCAGTGCACAAGGGGAGAGTGTTGGTGAAAGAGGTGTAACGCGTGCGCAGATTGCGCGGAACTCAGCAGGTCGACTTGCATAGTTTGCTCCTGCCATAACGTGAAGAAGCAATGACCTGATGGTCTGTGACTTCCCTACGCTGGCATTATCCAGATCAGGTGATACGGGTATTTCTCAGCCTTCACGCAGAAGGGCACCCCGAGTCGTTTGGTTGAATCTCTATATTTTGTGCCAGATTAGGGGAAGTGGCTTGCAGATGCAAGCTCACCTCCATTCATTACTTCTTCACTGTGTACCCCATATCAGTAATGAAAAAGAAGCAATTCACACCCATCATTCAGATGGTAAAAACTATAGACTATCTTAATTAGCTAATTTATATTATTTATCTAAATTTGATAGGTGAGATAAAAAATGACAGAAACCCAGATCTACGAGAACATTAAGCAAGCCATTAGCAGCGCACCACGAAATAGCCAAACAATGGAAATGCACCTCCAGATGATCAAATACGCTGACCATCTGAAAAACGTCACGGCAAAAGAGTTTTGCGAAGGTGTAGGACTTAAAGCCAGCTTTGGTACAGAGTTCAGCAAAATGAGAAATCTTACCGAGCGACTCAAAGCCGCCGGACTTGATACCACAAAGTTATAACAAACGAAGTCATCAATATATTACTTTCGTTTTCTAGGTTTCCCTGTATATGTACCTATGATCATAAAAACCAGTTACCACCACGTAGCTGATACCATAATATTTTCATTTTTACTTTAAATAAAGAGATAAGTTTAGAGAGTGGAATAATTAAGGTCTATTTGCTCTAGCCTTTTGAGATTGAAAGTTGAGAAAGATAATTCTTTCATCTCAATAACAACGAAGTTTGATAGCTGTTTAAGCCACAATTGAAGACCAGCATCAGAGCAACCTGCTCGATGTGTTACATCACTATATTTTATTGGTGTTGATTTCCTCTTATAGAGATAAACAAGGACTTCATAGATTCGTTTTCCGGTGTCATGGGATACGCTCTATACCACCATTCTTTACTAAATATTGGATCATAATCGTACTTTAATTAAAATCGATCTAAAAATTCATCATAGATGGCTGGATTTTTCATAGATAAATATGCCTCGATACCATTTGATATTTTTATTTGTTAATCACAGGCTAACGGCCTTGAATATTCTATAAATGATGCTTCCTCTATTCTAATTCTACCCGCGTAATATGTATACAACCCTACCTATACTCGAAGTACGTTCAACACATAAGACAACGAAAAATAGTTGTGTGCTGTAAAACTTAAATATTTTAATAATTAATTTCAAGAGAATGCAGTGCCCCCTATATTATGCAATATGAAAAGTTGGGAAAAAATCCATAAGACACATTAAAATATTACAATAATCAAACCTATATAAAGGTGAGTAGAAGGTATTCGAATGAGTCATTTCTAATATTTTTAGTCTTGCGGGCAAAGGCTATCTATTACCTAACATACAATGGAAAGCGGAAAAGTATGTAGATAGTGCAACTTGTTCCCTGAACTGCTGTTTATCCAACCTATTGCTATGAAAGTACGTAATAATTTCAAACCTAAACAATACCATTACTAAACAAATGAAAACTTGTTCGTTTTACTAATTAATAGTTTTATAATGACTACCCCAAAATAGGTAACTCAAATCCAAGCAAAGGGAAAATATGAAGAGTAAAATTTTTGCTGCACTTCTGCTACTACCTCTATCTACTTATGCAAGCTCCTATAAATGTGATGCTCTTCAGCAGGGTCAAATTGGCAGCAATGGGAAAACTGTTACGGCACGATCCTCCATCGACATTGACGGCAAACAGATGCATTTTAGCTTGAACGGAGTGAGTTGGGATCTCTCATATATTGGTGAAAAACAGATTGCAAAGATGTATAGCACCGAAAGCGGTAACGTCTCTGTATCTTTCATTGATGCCAATCCCATCATCTTCGTGCTACATCTCGTAAACGATGATGGTAGAAAAGGCACTTACAACATCAGTGAATGTTCTGAATTATAAGAGGCTAAAATGAAAAAACTACTCGTTACCGTCATCTTTATGGCAATGATGCCAAATGCATTCGCACTAAGTCACGGAGACAGCGCAACACTTAAAGAAGGTACATTTAACTGTAAAAAGTTAACCGACTTTTACGAGATGATCAGTTACATCCAAGACAAGGACCAACAGGCTATGCTGAGTCTCATTACATCCAATAAATGTCGCGTGTTAGATGAATCAATGACGGTAGAAATCCAGAGCGTCGATGACAAAGGTTTTGTTTCATTCATAACTCCTGGTGGTCATGGTGGCTGGGCTGTGAAGCAATTTTTCGAAAATTAATCAAACTATAACCTCTAATGGCGTGTGTCCTCACGCCATTTACCCTAATTCAGCTTAACGTCACTTGTCCCTCTATTTATTGCCTCAACTATGGCCATATTAGGCACTTTCATTTGATATAAGAATCCAGCACCTTCAGAACGACATCCAGATCTTCTTCACGTTTTAGCTCATCCCCCTGGTGAACGATGTGTTCCGTCAGATGACCTTTAATCACTTCCCGCATCAGACCGTTTACCGCGCCACGGATAGCGGCAATCTGCTGTAAAACTGCAGCGCATTCATGCGGCTCATCGAGCATTTTCTTGAGCGCAACAACCTGGCCCTGAATCTTACTGGCACGCGCTTTCAGTTTCTGTTTATCACGGATGGTATGAGACATGGCAACACCTGGTTAACAAGATCATGGAAAATCATAGCACTATTAATCTACTGGGGGGTAGTATCATGTACTGGGGGGGAGTAGAATCAGGCCGCCGACTTAATACTAAGAATTATTATCATGACCGAATTTACAACTCTTCTTCAGCAAGGAAACGCCTGGTTTTTCATCCCCAGCGCCATCTTACTTGGTGCACTACATGGTCTGGAGCCAGGACACTCAAAAACGATGATGGCGGCGTTTATCATCGCCATTAAAGGCACCATTAAACAGGCGGTGATGCTTGGACTGGCGGCAACCATTTCGCATACGGCAGTAGTCTGGTTGATTGCTTTTGGTGGGATGGTGATCAGCAAACGCTTTACTGCACAGTCAGCGGAGCCGTGGCTCCAGTTGATTTCCGCAGTGATCATTATTGGCACCGCGTTCTGGATGTTCTGGCGCACCTGGCGAGGTGAACAAAACTGGCTGGAGAATATGCACGAGCATGATCATGAGCATCATCACCACGATCACGAAGATCACCACGACTATGAACATCATCACCATCACGAACATGGCGAGTATCAGGATGCCCATGCACGAGCCCATGCCAATGACATTAAACGACGCTTTGATGGTAGAGAGGTCACCAACTGGCAAATTTTGCTGTTTGGCTTAACCGGCGGGCTTATCCCCTGCCCTGCGGCAATAACAGTATTGTTGATTTGTATTCAGTTGAAAGCCCTCACATTGGGTGCAACTCTGGTCGTCAGTTTCAGCATCGGCCTGGCGTTAACGCTGGTCACCGTAGGCGTTGGCGCAGCAATCAGTGTTCAGCAGGTTGCAAAACGCTGGAGTGGATTTAACACTCTCGCTAAACGCGCCCCCTATTTTTCCAGTCTGTTGATTGGTTTAGTCGGGTTGTATATGGGAGTGCATGGCTTGATGGGTATTATGAGATAAAACAATCACCTGGGCTTCGTTATCCCTTTAGCCCAGGATGATTCTTAAATCAGCTTATTCCGCTCACTTCTCGCTCAATGAGGATGCTTTTGCTGCATCCTTTCATTTACACTTTTTACGAAATCATGGGATCACTAACAAAATATCTCTTGTCGGTTATATTGTATGGCAGGAAAGATATGCGACTGATTTTACTGATCCCCAAAGTGGAGAGTATATGACCATAAAAAATAAGATGTTGCTGGGTGCGCTTTTGCTGGTAACCAGCGCAGCATGGGCCGCACCAGCCACCGCGGGTTCGACCAATGCCTCGGGAATTTCGAAGTATGAGTTAAGCAGTTTCATTGCTGACTTCAAGCATTTCAAACCAGGTGACACCGTACCAGAAATGTACCGTACCGATGAGTACAACATTAAGCAGTGGCAGTTGCGTAACCTGCCCGCACCTGACGCCGGAACCCACTGGACCTATATGGGCGGTGCATATGTGCTGATCAATGATACCGACGGAAAAATCATTAAAGCCTACGACGGTGAGATTTTTTACCATCGCTAAAAAAAGCCCCCTCGGAGAGAGGGGGAAATGCAGACACCTTATTATTTTTTATTATTAGCCACTTGCTCGTCTTACTTGTTATTAGTCGTATTTCACGTTGATTAATGCGGTTGCCTGTAGTGCGCCAGATTTTACTTTATTTTTATCATAAACATAGTAACTGGCCAGGACAGGTATATTAATAATATTACTATTTAAAGAAGCCCCGGGTTTATCTGTTTTCCATAATGATGTCGCCGCGCCCTGATCGCCGCTAGCAGAAATTTTGATGGCTGCTTCAGTCCCTTTGGGTGGTTCTTTTAGATCCAACACAAATCCTACACCATTATCTATGTTGCCGCGCAAAATTGTATTGCTTCCTGTAACTAAGTCACTACTGGAAAGATATACGACCATATTCCGCGATGCTTGTTTTGTGTCGCCAAAAAGATTATCACATTTCAACGTAATTATTCCTTCCTTACTGTTCGCCGTAATCTTTCCCTGACTTCTGAGTTGGGACAAGGCAATATCATCTACTTTTATTATTGTGTTTTCAGGCTTACAGGTCGTATTTTTAGGATAATAGGAAATACTTAATCCAAGCGTAAATGTATCCCCCGCCAGTTTACTGGTGAGATAACTTACACACCAGTTAATCTTCAATGTCTTACAAATGCTCAACCAAAAGTCAATGGATGAAGATGACTCACCGCCAATATTTGCAATCACAGTATCTGAAAGAAACCAGGTAGGTTTTCTTTCTCCAGTAAAATCAGGTGTGCCTTTAGATATTTTAACCACATAGGGTAATACTGCCTGCGCATTGCTGGATTTCCCAATCGTGTCACTGGTTTTACCTAAAGACTCTATTTTAACCTTTAACTTTTCGCCATTACCAAAAGGCCCGACTTCAACCCAATCACTTTGGATATTTTTATAGACTATTTTATCCGTGCTCGTATCACAAGATATCCCAGTAAACACAACACTTTTACTAAAGGAAACCTCATTCACTAAAATCTCCCCCACATTAATACTATCAGTAATATTTAATGATGCAGTGGTACGACATCCAGCCCAGGTAAAATTAGCCCATAAAATAAAAATTAGTAACATTCCATTTCTGAAAATCATATTCCACCTCTCACCGACAGATATAATTTTTACTTTCATCAATCTCTTTATCGAAGGTGATTGTGCATGAAAGCCCTTGTTGCTTATCAATTGCCACATTAACCGCTGGCGGTACTTCATTGGTGCGAATAAATAACTGGCTTCCCTGGCCGACAACGCCAATATTATGACCATGGATATCATTGACTTCATAACCAAACGTTAATGGTTGCCCATCCGCTCTTGACGCTTTTATAAACCAGGGCTTGCGCTGATCGGTATCAAAATCAACCAGTACAACCGCGCCGCGATAAGGTGCGGCAATTTTCCGGTTACCGCGCAATTCTGCTTCGCTATCGCTTTGCGACACATCCAGCATCAGGTGATTTTCCCGATAAGGTGTCATTCCGTCGTATACCACCACTCCATTACGGTTTGTTGTGCGATATTTTTGCCCATTGACATAAGCATCTTTAATTCCTGGCGCCTTCATCACAGCAAACGTTTCGGAAAGACGGTTCGCCAGATTAACGCCACCCGACCAGGCGACAATGCCCCCTGAAACACTGGCTCCAGCCTGTCGATAAGTACTCGACTGACTATAGCTGCCATTCACTGTTGCCACCGGCGCGTTCCAGGTTAAATTCGCTCCAGCTGTCGTTTCATTTCCCTGGTGTTGATGGCTCAAGTTGATCCCATAGTTAAACTGATCGCGATTACCAACGGTTCCCGATAATCCGGTATTATTTGAGGAAAAACCCTGATCATCAAACGTCGTTGAGTTAGACATATATATTTGCCGACGAGGCGTCGTAACGTCATCACCCCAATCAAAGGGAATTGATATAAAAATATTAAAACGTTTCTCTTCATGATGATTCTCGTCATACGCCTGACTTGCCGCGAGGGTATAGCTTATCCGTTGCCAGTTATTGGAATAACTCAGTTGATAATCTTTACTACTGCCACTGCGCCCCCAGTAATCACGCCATAAAGTACTTAATGACACAGATCCCCAGCCTTCTGGCATTGACTGACTCATATTGGCGGAAAAGCTATTTTTGCGACCAAAATCATTCTGGTAATAATCGGCAATGTCATAGACATCGTTTTTATCACGACGATAATTATCTTTATTATTTGCCCACACATAATCGTTAAACGTGCGGTAATCACGCGACGAATAACGCCAGGCCGCCAGACCAAAACGTGTCGATGTTTGGCTCAAAAATTTGTTATAAGCAATTTGATAACTGTGTCCGTCAAATACATCACCATTGTCTTGCTTACTGTGCGATTTAGTTGCATCGACTGAAATTGCGCCAATGCACGTGTTCCAGCCTGTTCCCAGGGTAAACGCGTAGTAATTATTAGCAACCATCGTGCCGCCATACAGCGTCAATAAGTTATTAAAACCATACTGATAACCTGCCTGGACAAAATCACTTTGCTTGCTCGCACCTTCAATATGACTACGGCCCGCTGCAAAATCATATTTTGATACGCCAGGTTGCAACATATTAGGTACTGCCGCATAAGGCACCAGATATGTAGTAACTGAACCATCGGCTTCCTTAACACTCACATCAAGATCCGCACCTCCGCCCGCTAACTGCAAATCACTAATCGAAAACGGACCTGGTGGAACCTCTTTCTGATAAACGACAAAACCGTTCTGTTCAATAGTTACCAACGCGTTACTCTGGGCAATCCCCTGTACCCGCGGGGTAAAATTTTGCTTCGAGTTTGGCAACATCTGCATATCACGAAATAACCGAACTCCGCTGAAGCGAACGGAATCAAATATATCGGCTGATGTGTACATATCACCAATACGCAGCGTACCGAGAATTTGAGAAAATCCACGCTCCAGATACAGTGTGTTGCTTTTCCACTCCCCTGGATTATTATCCGTTTTGCTAAAACTGGCATCAGAATGCAGCTGCCATCCCAGCAAATTTAGCCCACTGTTAAAACGCACATAGGTACTCTTACTATTACCCGAGGCTTTATAGTCACTGTAATACTGACTTACGTAATAAGACGTATAAAACGCATTAACTCCCCGTTCCCAGTTTTCTGGCGGAACG
The DNA here is from genome assembly GCF_005845405.1 of Escherichia sp. E4930. Taxonomy (NCBI): domain Bacteria; kingdom Pseudomonadati; phylum Pseudomonadota; class Gammaproteobacteria; order Enterobacterales; family Enterobacteriaceae; genus Escherichia; species Escherichia sp. E4930. The sequence goes on from NZ_VCDZ01000007.1 coordinate 256,024, forward strand.
TAACCATTTTCCAGTTCTTCGACCCAGGCTTGCGGGACAGCAAGATCCAAACGAAAAATTCCAATATCCCAGGCGTAACTTCCACCCTGTACAAGTTGCTCAAATGTTAAACATTGTTTGTCGCGTGCAAAATTATCGCTATTTATACCTAACCGCTTGACAATTTCACGCGTCAGGCAAGTTTCATCTGGGTTATCTTTGACGATAATTTCATATTTTCCACGCCATTGCTTATTGACATAAATATCAATGTCGTACTGGCCGGGTAAAGGCTGATTATCATCAAGACGCAAATTTGTTACTTGCTCACCTTTCATTCCGCCCATCATAAAATGGGTGTCAAAGGTTTCTTCTGTTGCATGTGCTTCAATGCCGAGCAATAACGCAACTATTGCTGATGCAAGCGGGGTCATTCTCAACATAGGAAGCTCCTGCAATTAAATTTTGTCACTAATATAGTTGCCGTGATCATCGATAATGGTCAGTTGCCAGCCATCCGTATTATTATTTTTTACACTGACATTCTGACTTTCTAGTGGTGCAATCATGATAGTTTCATAATTCACTTTGACGTTATTAGCCTTAACGTCAGAAATCGTTACCCAATTTGGCGAGTCATTTTTTATGACTACGTCATTACCGCTACGACTCACCCGCAATTTTTTAAAGGTCGTTTTATTTACTGGGGCAACACCTGCAGGTCGGTAAAACAACTTGATTCTGTTTTGCATGGCAAATTTTAACGCATTCTTTCCTTCATCTTCTGGGCTATTCGGTGGAATATCCAGAACGTTTAGATAGAAAATACTCTCCTTATTAACAGGTAATTTATTAGGCATGATTTTAATTTTTATTTGTTGCCCAGAATTGGCCGCTACTTTCACTACTGGTGGCGTTAACATGAAAGGAACCTGAATCTTTTCTGGCGGCAGAGACGTGTCACCATCATCAATCCATACCTGCACCAGCGAAGAGCGGTTTCCCTGATTCATCAGTTGTACCATGACTTCTTTCTGCTCTGCCGGGTAAATGATACGTGTCCCGAAAATAACCATTCCGGCATGCACAGGAAATATCATAGAAGAGATGAGTAAAGATAATAATCCTTTCATCTTAATGCCTCTTATATTTATGCTGACCGCCATGAATATGGCGGCCATTTTAAGTTGCTGAAAAAATAAGGTGATTATTTTAAATGTTTAATCCTGGGCAACACGCATAACCAATGAAGAGTTAACAGTACCAGATGCAACACCACTGTCAGTCAACTTCAGATATTTTGCCTTAAACGGTATGGCATATTGTCCGTCAGCAGTTTTATAACTTTCAATATTAAACGGTGCGGAAATATCCAGTACGTCACTGCTATCCCCTAAATAGAGATAGTATCCAACTGTGTCATTACTACTGGATATTGCCTTATCATTACCAAGAATTTTCTCGTTGGTGATCAATGAAAGTTTTACGCCATCAATAGTCTTCGGACAATTAATTTTCAGCATACTGCTGGTTACACCAACCGCATCATCATAAGTTGAATATTTCGCTTTACCATCAAATACAGTGGTTGGTACAGTCGGCATATTAATACTGACTGAATCACCACCAGCAACAAATGTACATGGAGATTCAGCAATATTTCCTTTAATGGTTAAAGTTCCGGTGTCGACGTCTTCAGCAAATACACCAGCACTCATAAATACAGAGGACAAGACAGCGGCAGCAATAATTGAACGTTTCATAATGTGTTCCTTAATAGGTTTATTTTGTTTTGTTAAGAGTCTGTATCTCTTGGAAACAAATTTCTCACACCAAAAAGGTTGCTTCAATGTAAACATATTGTTTTATTGATTTAAAACAAATTAACTAATACAATATAATCACAACAATAATTCCATATAACAAACATATTTGAAACTGATTGATTACCGCAAATTACCGTAAATAACATTTATTAAATAAATAAAAAAGCCAAAATCATTCACGAGAATGATTTTGGCTTTCTAAATATGCTTAAAACGGTGTTGCCAAATTAATCGTAACGATTTAACACGATTTTGCGTTTGTCATTATTACCCACAGCAACCACTTCTGTCGTAACGCCTTTTGCAGTAGAAGAAGCGCGATAGTTGGTTTCAACTCGTTGTAGCAACCGCCCACAACGTTGCTGAAGATGATTATTAACAACATCCATACTGCATGTAGGGGAACTAATCCTGCCATTGATGGTTAATGTTGCAGTATCAGAAGAGAACGCGGGTGATGCTAGTCCATAAGCAAGAAAAAAAACTCCTGACAACCAATACTTATTCATTGAACGTTATCCCTGTAGTAAAGGTTATGCCGGGTAGATTGAGTGCATAACAAACTATAGCTGTACATCCGCTACACAGCCACGAGGGATGATAAAGAGACAGTGTTTGCACAATCAATCGCCTTTGTACAGTTTCGGACTAAGATCCACTGAATATTCGCAGCATTAAAAAAGGGGTTATTAAGGCTGCAAAAAAATTCACCGCATCAATTTAACATTGATGCGGTGAATGAAGAATAACCAGAAAGGTTAATACGCGTTATACGGCGCGAAAGGCAATCTCGCCAGGGATGACTTCGCCCTGCCAGTAGAGTTGGGCTGCAACACGGTCTGCCAGCTGGCGGTAGATAGCGGTAAATTCGCTCTCCGGACGGCTGATAACCGTTGGCGTGCCTTTATCGAGATCTTCGCGTAAGGAGATGTGTAAAGGCATCTGCCCCAGCAGTTGCGTGTGGTATTTCTCTGCCAGTTTCTCTGCGCCGCCAGTGCCGAAAATCGGCTCATGGTGACCACAGTTACTGCAAATATGCACACTCATGTTCTCGACAATACCGAGCACAGGAACTTCGACCTTTTCAAACATCACGATGCCTTTTTTGGCATCAATCAGCGCGATATCCTGCGGCGTTGTTACCACTACTGCACCGGTTACTGGAATGTTCTGCGCCAGCGTCAGCTGAATGTCACCAGTTCCTGGCGGCATGTCGAGCACCAGATAGTCGAGATCCGGCCACAAGGTTTCTTGCAACATCTGCATTAACGCCTTGCTCGCCATCGGGCCACGCCACACCATCGCATTGTCGTCAGTGACCAGATAACCAATTGAATTGGTTGCCAGGCCATGAGACATAATCGGTGCCATATGGGTACCGTCCGGCGAAGTTGGACGCTGATTTTCTGCCCCCAGCATGGTTGGGATTGATGGGCCGTAGATATCGGCATCCAGAATACCCACTTTCGCCCCTTCTGCCGCCAGTGCCAGCGCCAGGTTTACCGCCGTGGAGGATTTACCCACGCCGCCCTTACCGGAACTGACTGCAATAATGTTCTTCACGCCATTAATACCCGGCTGATTCTTCACGCGTTTCAGAGTGGCGATGTTATGCGACAATTTCCAGTCGATAGCTTTCGCCCCAGTGATACGCAGCAATTCGGCGCTACATTGCTCTTTTAACTCTTCAAACGCACTATGCCAGACAAACGGCATAACCAGTTCCACATGCAACGTGTCGTCCATCCAGGCAACATGGTGCAACGCTTTTAGCGTAGTGAGGTTATGCTTGAGGGTTGGGTGCTGAAAATTGGCCAGTGTCCCGGCGACCATTGCGCGCAGGGCTTCTGGTGATTTGGCCTGGGATTGTTCGTTCATCCCGACTCCTTATTTATAAAGATAACTTATCGCTATTAGTTTACCTGAAGTTAACAGCTAAGTACTTACCTAATAATGCATCATAAGATGCTTGCACAGGACTTACGTAACCATGCCCCATTTGGTACTATCTAAGCCCTTTTCACTACAAAGAAGTAATGCCTACTATGACTCAAGTCGCGAAGAAAATTCTGGTAACGTGCGCACTGCCGTACGCCAACGGCTCAATCCACCTCGGCCATATGCTGGAGCACATCCAGGCTGATGTCTGGGTCCGTTACCAGCGAATGCGCGGCCACGAGGTCAACTTCATCTGCGCCGATGATGCCCACGGTACGCCAATCATGCTGAAAGCCCAGCAGCTTGGTATCACACCGGAGCAGATGATTGGCGAAATGAGTCAGGAGCATCAGACTGATTTCGCAGGCTTTAACATTAGCTACGACAATTACCACTCTACGCACAGCGAAGAGAACCGTCAGCTGTCAGAGCTTATATACAGCCGCCTGAAAGAGAACGGTTTTATTAAAAACCGCACCATCTCTCAGTTGTACGATCCGGAAAAAGGCATGTTCCTGCCGGACCGTTTTGTGAAAGGCACCTGCCCGAAATGTAAAGCACCTGATCAATATGGCGATAACTGTGAAGTCTGCGGCGCAACATATAGCCCGACGGAATTGATCGAACCGAAATCGGTGGTTTCTGGCGCTACGCCGGTAATGCGTGATTCCGAACACTTCTTCTTTGATCTGCCTTCTTTCAGCGAAATGTTGCAGGCATGGACCCGCAGCGGTGCGTTGCAGGAGCAAGTGGCAAATAAAATGCAGGAGTGGTTTGAATCCGGCCTGCAACAGTGGGATATCTCCCGCGACGCGCCGTACTTCGGTTTTGAAATTCCGAACGCGCCGGGCAAATATTTCTACGTCTGGCTGGACGCGCCGATTGGCTATATGGGTTCATTCAAGAATCTGTGCGACAAGCGCGGCGACAGCGTAAGCTTCGATGAATACTGGAAGAAAGATTCCACCGCTGAGCTGTACCACTTCATCGGCAAAGATATTGTTTACTTCCACAGCCTGTTCTGGCCTGCCATGCTGGAAGGTAGCAACTTCCGCAAGCCGACCAACCTGTTTGTTCACGGCTATGTGACGGTGAACGGCGCGAAAATGTCCAAGTCTCGCGGCACCTTTATTAAAGCCAGCACCTGGCTGAATCACTTTGACGCCGACAGCCTGCGTTACTACTACACCGCAAAACTGTCTTCGCGTATTGATGATATCGATCTCAACCTGGAAGATTTCGTTCAGCGCGTAAATGCCGATATCGTGAACAAAGTGGTTAACCTGGCATCCCGTAACGCTGGCTTTATCAACAAGCGTTTTGACGGTGTGCTGGCAAGCGAACTGGCTGACCCGCAGCTGTATAAAACCTTCATTGATGCCGCTGAAGTGATTGGTGAAGCGTGGGAAAGCCGCGAATTTGGTAAAGCAGTGCGCGAAATCATGGCGCTGGCTGACCTGGCTAACCGCTATGTCGATGAACAGGCTCCGTGGGTAGTCGCAAAACAGGAAGGTCGCGATGCTGACCTGCAGGCGATTTGCTCAATGGGCATCAACCTGTTCCGCGTACTGATGACTTACCTGAAGCCGGTACTGCCGAAACTGACCGAGCGTGCAGAAGCATTCCTGAATACGGAACTGACCTGGGATGGTATCCAGCAACCGCTGCTGGGCCACAAAGTGAATCCGTTCAAGGCGCTGTATAACCGCATCGACATGAAACAGGTTGAAGCACTGGTGGAAGCATCCAAAGAGGAAGTAAAAGCCACTGCCGCACCAGTTACTGGCCCGCTGGCAGATGATCCGATTCAGGAAACCATCACCTTTGACGACTTCGCCAAAGTTGACCTGCGCGTGGCGCTGATTGAAAACGCAGAGTTTGTTGAAGGTTCTGACAAACTGCTGCGCCTGACACTGGATCTCGGCGGTGAAAAACGTAATGTTTTCTCCGGCATTCGTTCTGCTTACCCGGATCCGCAGGCACTGATTGGTCGTCACACCATTATGGTGGCTAACCTGGCGCCGCGTAAAATGCGCTTTGGTATCTCTGAAGGCATGGTGATGGCTGCCGGTCCTGGCGGGAAAGATATCTTCCTGCTAAGCCCGGATGCTGGTGCTAAACCAGGCCATCAGGTGAAATAATCCCCCTTCAAGGCGCTGCATCGACAGCGCCTTTTCTTTATAAATTCCTAAAGTTGTTTTCTTGCGATTTTGTCTCTCTCTAACCCGCATAAATACTGGTAGCATCTGCATTCAACTGGATAAAATTACAGGGATGCAGAATGAGACACTTTATCTATCAGGACGAAAAATCACATAAATTCTGGGCGGTGGAGCAGCAAGGCAACGAGTTGCATATCAGTTGGGGCAAAGTCGGCACCAACGGGCAAAGCCAGGTAAAAAGTTTTGCTGATGCTGCTGCGGCGGCAAAAGCGGAACTAAAGCTTATCGCAGAGAAAACGAAAAAAGGCTATGTGGAAGGCGATTCGGCAAACGTATATATCCCTCCAGTCACCAAAGCCACTCCTGAAGTTAAAACTCCCCCTGTGAGTCAAAATAAACGCCCATGGCTGGCTGATGATGCAGTCATTCCGGTCACTGACGATATTAATCGATTTGCTTTTCCTCATCGCTCTCGCCCCAGAGAGATCAACTATCTGCACAAAGATAGTCAAATATGGAAGCGCATTGCGAATAACACCAGGGCATATGACCCCGACAACAGATACCGTTCTTATCCAGAAAACTGGCAGCAGGCTTTTGCTGAGTTACAAATGCGAGTTCAGGGTAATCAACAGACAGGGAGTGCGCAATCTGATGCAGCATTGCTCTGGAGTTTTTGGAACTCTTACTCTACAGATGAACTGGTCGATGACTTAGTCATTCGCTGTGGTCTGGAAAGTGCCGTTGAAATCGCCCTTCTCGCTCTTCAACTTAGGTATAAACCAGTAAAAGGTGCAGTAACCACCATCATTCCACCTAATCACGAAGCAGAATCGCTACCGAGTTGGCATCAACGTCTCTGTCATCATCTTTCACTCGCTTCAGAAAATGAGTGGCAACGCTGTGTAGATAAAGTACTTGCGGCTATTCCCTCGCTCTCCCCCGCACGGCAACCTTTTGCGGCGTTATTGATCCCTGAACGCCCGGATATCGCCAATGCTATGGAGCTACGTTATGCAGATCAAAACGTTCCGGCGATGACCTGGTTAAGACTGGTGGTAACCGATGATACCGCTCTGACTACAGCGGAAAAATACGACTTCCCGCCATTACATCGTGATTTTCGCGCTTATCTGGCAATGTTGCTGGCAAATAATGGAATTCGCGGTGCAGGCCGTATACTTACTGAGTTTACGGAAGAGCATTCTGACAATCCCACTTATCTCTTCGAGCGCATCAGCGAGACTGAAGATCTTGTCAAATGGCTATGGAAAACGAATCACCCGGATGCGATTCAAATTCTGATCCTCGGTGTAATTGGCAAGAAAAAGCACCTGGAATACTTAAGCAAAGCCTGCCAAAAACATCCCGCTGCGGCTATTGCCGCTTATGCAACTTTGCTGGCAATACATGAAGATAAAGACTGGCATAAAGCACTTGTCAAACTGATTACCGCCACGCCAGAGTTAGTCACTGACGTCATTCCCTGGGTTAATGCTAAAGCGGCAGACATCTTATCTGAATGTCGTCCTCAGTCAGTAGCTGAAGAATGTCAATATGCCACTGTGGATATGTTGCCGGAGCTGTTTGTCGCTCCACCGTGGGTAATAAATAAAAAGAAAAATGTAATACCCGTATTTGATTTACCTGTGCTTCCTGTTCCTGCCGTCACGGATATCACACCTGGAATTACAGAGTTAATCAGTCATACTGACATATCCAGATTCAGTGAAATCGCGCAATATCAGGCATCCCAGCAAACCTTATTTACCGACCTGCCACTAATTGAAAAAGAAAGTTGGGAGACATCTTTCATTCCTTTTACACCAGAACAACAAATCCTTTGGCAATTAGGTTTTAATAAATGGCGGCATTGCGAGGATGACTTGCATGAAAAAAAATATATACCGCAAAGCGCCGTTGATGCCTTGTTGCGCTTTGATTTTCCAACACTAAAAGCTGAGTTTGCGAAATATCACAACAATGCAAACAAAAGCTGGAATCTATCTGCGCTTTGTTACTTACCGGGACAACAGGCGATTTCATTTCTCAACCAAATAATCATTGAAGAGCGATATTCAGGTGAGAAAGAGATTCTGGCGGTTTTTGGTAGTACTGCCATTCCTGCGTTCATGACTTGCTTGCAAAGAGATCATCAACGACTGTGGATATTCACCCTTTTTATTGGGGCCAGTGAACTAGCCTTACCAATGGCGCAGCGGTTACAGAAAAAAATGGCTTACAAGGATGCCGCTAATTGGCTGGCAAATAACCCGCGCCATGCCGCCGCCGGGCTACTGCCTTTGGCGCTAGGCAAATCCTGTCAAAATCGGGAATATGCCCGCCAGGCACTCCGCCTGCTAGTAAAATTAAACCAGCGAGAAACAATTGAGGAAATCGCGCAAGGATATAACCAACCTGATGTTTTAGCTGCGCTGGCAACATTATTTGATAGCGACCCACTGGAAGAATATCCCGCAAAAATCGCCCCACTGCCCGGCTTTTATCAGTTCACCTTATGGCGCAGGCCACGGCTGAAAAGTAATAACCTGCCTCTGTCCGATGACGCTATGCGCCACCTCGGCACAATGTTGAGCTTTCCTCGCGACATTACCCCCTACGCTGGGCTTGCGATCATCAAAGAAACCTTCACCCGCGAATCACTGGCTGACTTTGGCTGGGATCTGTATACCGCCTGGACAGAAGCTGGCGCACCCGCAAAAGAAAACTGGGCATTTACCTCGCTTGGGATTTTAGGCAATGACGACACCGCGCGTAAATTAACCCCACTTATCCGCGCATGGCCGGGTGAATCCCAGCATAAACGCGCGGTTTCCGGGCTGGATGTATTAGCTGATATTGGCAGCGATATTGCACTAATGTTACTTAATGGCATCGCGCGAAAAATTAAATTCGCCGCATTGCAGGAACATGCGAGTGACAAAATCAACATGGTCGCTGAAAACCGTGGGCTGACTATGGCTGAACTGGAAGACCGCCTGGCACCGGATTTAGGACTTGATAGCAGTGGCTCGCTGACACTGGATTTCGGCCCACGTCAATTTACCGTTGGTTTTGACGAAACCTTGAAACCCGTGGTTCGCGACGCAAACGGCAACGTCCTGAAAGATTTACCTAAACCAAACCAGAGCGATGATAAAACACTGGCAACTGACGCCGTTAACCTCTTTAAACAATTGAAGAAAGATGCGCGAGCCATAGCCAGCCAGCAGATTGATCGTCTGGAGCAGGCTATGTGCCAACGCAGACGCTGGACGGCAGAGCAGTTCCGCCTGTTTCTGGTGGAGCATCCGCTGGTACGTCACTTAACCCGACGGCTGTTATGGGGAGTATATACTGAGGAAAACACGCTGATTGCCTGCTTCCGGGTCGCAGAAGACAGCACTTACAGCGATGCGCAGGAAGAGCTATTCACGTTACCAGCAGGAAACATCGGTATTCCGCATGTGCTGGAAATATCTCCTGAATCCGCCGCTGCATTTGGGCAAATTTATACTGATTACGAACAGCTTCCTCCGTTCCGCCAACTCGATCGTGGTTATTACCACCTTGCTGATAATGAACGTGATTCCCATGAATTGATACGCTGGCAAGGACGTCTTTGCCAGGCCGGGCGCATTGTCGGGCTGGAACGCCGAGGCTGGCAACGTCTGGAAGAAAGCGGCAGCGTTTACGCGATGCGCAAATCTACTCCTTATGGCGATCTCGAACTTGAAACAGAACCTTTTTCATTAATTTATGGTGAAACGGGGTATGGCGACCAGCTACCGGTTGAAAGCGTAAAAATCACCTCGCCTGATAATCGCTACGGTAAACAATCCTCACTCACTTTCTCCGCGCTCGACGACATCACCGCCAGCGAGCTGATTAACGATATTGAATCACTGTTTGATTAAAAGGATTTAACAATGAAAACCTATATTTATCAGGACGAAAAATCACATAAATTCTGGGCGGTGGAGCAGCAAGACAACGAGCTGCATATCAACTGGGGCAAAGTCGGCACTAACGGGCAAAGTCAGGTAAAAGGCTTTGCCGATGCTGCGGCGGCGGAAAAAGCGGAACTGAAGCTGATTGCGGAGAAAGTAAAGAAGGGGTATGTGGAGCAAGCGAAGGATAGTTCTTTGCAACCTTCCCAAACGGTAACGGACTCTCTCAAGGTAGCGGACTTATCCACCATTATTCAGGAACAACCCTCTTTCGTAGCAGAAACCCGTGCGGCTGACAAAAATACAGATGCTGTTTTACCGTGGCTGGCGAAAGATATTGCTGTCGTTTTTCCGCCCGAAGTTGTACACACCACGTTAAGTCATCGCCGCTTTCCCGGAGTTCCTGTTCAGCAAGCAGACAAATTGACCCAATTACGTCGCTTAGCCTGTAGTGTGTCGCAACGGGATAATAAAACAGCCACATTTGACTTCAGCGCCTGTTCTTTAGAATGGCAAAACACCGTCGCCCAGGCGATCAGTCAGATCGACGGCCTGAAAACAACACTGTTACCATCACCAGTAATGGCTGTACTCACGGCACTTGAAATGAAATGCACAAGATATAAAGTGCGTGAGGATGTTATGGATCAGATCGTCCAGGAAGGCGGTCTGGAATATGCTACTGATGTAATAATACACCTTCAACAGATTGATATTGAATGGGATTATGCGAATAATGTCATTATTATTCTGCCGTCTGGCATTGCACCTAACTACTTGGAGCAATATTCCAGATTTGAATTACGCCTACGTAAACATTTATCACTGGCGGAAGAGTTTCTCTGGCAAAAATGTGCACAAAAACTTATTGCCGCAATTCCACATATTCCAGAATGGCGGCAACCATTAATTGCTTTGTTATTACCCGAAAAACCAGAAATTGCACATGAAATTGCCCAGCGTCTACTGGGGCAAAAAAAATCACCCTCGCTTGAGTGGCTAAAAATAGTGGCGACTGATGAGCACATTCTTGCCTCATTAGAAAAATATCACGAGCCATATGCCATTTTTGATGATTACTATTGTGGTGCGATATGGTCAGCCACCGTATTACAGGAGCAAGGTGTTGCAGCCCTGCCCCGATTTGCTCCCTATGCTGCAAGTGACTACTGCGCCGATGTGTTGCGTCATATTAATCATCCGTTCGCATTAACACTGCTTATACGTGTAGCCGGGCATACTAAACGCTGTCACGATCGAATGACGAAAGCCTGCGCTGCGTTCCCACACGCAGCACTGGCAGCACTGGCGGAACTTCTTGCGCAAAAAGAAGAGAATAGTTGGCGCATTATGCTGATGACGATGCTTATCTCGCAACCGACACTGGCAGATCAGGTCATTCCCTGGCTTTCGACACCCGCAGTTGCAGTGCTGAAATCATGCCTGCAACAACTGACACAGCCCTCAAACCATGCCAGCGCCGATCTACTGCCAGCCATAGTAGTCTCCCCACCATGGCTTTCGAAAAAGAAAAAAGCGACGATTCCGGTGCTGGAGTTAGCGCCATTAGGCATTGAGCCAATCTGTTATCTGACAGAAGAAATCAGTAATCAACTTTTGGCGAAATATATCTGGTATTCAAAACACATCACGGTTAGCCATGAAGAAAGTACTGCCAACCTGTTGGCAAGAATGGGTTTTCAACGACGGATCGCTGGTACATATATTAAAGCTCCCGAAGCGGTAGTTGAGGCATGGCTAAATGAAGATTATTCAACCTTAATAAGTGAATTTAAGGTGTTTCATTCACCTACCGGGCATTATTGGCATTTGGGGATTTTGACAACATTGCCGCTGGAGAAAGCAGTAAAAGCATGGAATGCCCTTACCCTATCTCCACATACCGATACCGAATACGCCATGTTACATTTTGGACTCAAAGGGTTACCTGGGTTAGTAAACTCACTTGCACGCTATCCACAGGAAGCCTTGCCCATCACGAATTACTTCGCAGCGAGTGAGCTGGCACCTGCCGTCGCCCGTGCCTTCAACAAACTCAAAACGCTACGCGAAAACGCCCGCACCTGGCTGCTGAAATACCCGGAACATGCCATTACCGGCCTACTGCCTGCGGCGCTCGGCAAAGCCGGTGAAGCCCAGGATAACGCCCGCGCTGCCTTGCGAATGCTTACCGAAAACGGTCATCAGCCATTACTGCAAGAAATCGCCCGGCGTTATAACCAGCCGGAAGTAACCGATGCGGTGAACGCTCTGCTTGCGCTCGATGCCTTAGATAATCACCCGACAAAAATCCCCACTCTTCCGGCCTTTTATCAGCCATCGCTCTGGACGCGCCCGGTATTAAAAGCAAACGCCCAATCACTGCCAGATAGCGCCCTCCTCCACCTCGGCGAAATGCTCCGCTTCCCTCAGGAAGAGGCTCTGTATCCGGGATTATTGCAGGTGAAAGATGCCTGTACCGCCGACTCACTGGCTGAATTTGCCTGGGATCTGTTTACCGCCTGGCAGACCGCTGGCGCGCCGTCGAAAGAGAGTTGGGCGTTCAGTGCGTTAGGTGTTCTCGGCAACGAAGACACCGCCCGCAAACTGACGCCATTAATACGCGCCTGGCCTGGTGAATCCCAGCATAAACGCGCCACCGTTGGTTTGGATATTCTCGCTGCTATCGGCAGCGATATCGCCCTGATGCAGCTTAACGGCATCGCCCAGAAACTGAAATTCAAAGCATTACAGGAGCGGGCGAAAGAGAAAATTGCCGACATTGCCGAAAGTCGCGAACTGACAGTGGCGGAGCTTGAAGATCGGTTAGCACCGGATCTCAGTCTGGATGATAACGGTTCGCTGCTGCTGGATTTTGGCCCACGCCAGTTCACCGTCAGCTTTGATGAAACCTTAAAACCTTTTGTGCGTGATGTTTCCGGCAGCCGCCTGAAAGACTTACCTAAACCCAATAAAAGCGATGATGAAACACTGGCAGACGACGCTGTTAACCGCTACAAACTGCTGAAAAAAGATGCGCGTACCGTTGCTGCCCAGCAGGTGGCAAGGCTGGAATCCGCCATGTGCCTGCGACGCCGCTGGTCGGCTGAAAACTTTCAACTCTTCCTGGTTGAACATCCACTGGTACGCCACTTAACCCGCCGTCTGATTTGGGGCGTTTATAGCGCCGAAAACCAGCTACTGGCGTGCTTCCGCGTGGCGGAAGATAACAGCTACAGCACCGCTGATGATGACCTCTTCACCTTGCCGGAAGGCGATATCTCTATTGGTATTCCTCACGTTCTGGAAATATCACCGACGGATGCTGCCGCCTTCGGGCAGCTTTTTGCCGACTACGAACTGTTACCACCGTTCCGCCAGCTTGATCGTAACAGTTACGCGCTGACAGAAGCCGAGCGCAATGCCAGCGAACTGACACGCTGGGCAGGCAGAAAATGCCCGAGTGGTCGGGTAATGGGGCTGGCAAATAAAGGCTGGATAAAGGGCACCCCGCAGGATGGAGGCTGGATCGGCTGGATGATCAAACCCCTGGGCCGCTGGTCGTTAGTCATGGAAATCGATGAAGGTTTTGCGGTAGGCATGTCGCCAGCCGAACTGAGTGCCGAGCAACTCTTAAGCAAGCTGTGGCTATGGGAAGGCAAAGCGGAAAGCTATGGCTGGGGGAGTAATTCAACACAGGAAGCGCAGTTCTCCGTACTCGATGCCATCACCGCCAGCGAGCTAATTAACGATATTGAAGCCCTGTTTGAATAAGGAAAGAGCATGGACAAGGAATTACCGTGGCTGGCGGATAACGCCCAACTGGAACTGAAATATAAAAAAGGCAAAACACCACTCAGCCATCGCAATTGGCCAGGCGAACCGGTGCCTGTTATCACTGAAAGCATCATTCAGACACTGGGTGATGAATTGCTACAAAAAGCAGAGAAGAAAAAAAACATTGTCTGGCGTTATGAAAACTTTTCACTGGAGTGGCAGTCCGCCATCACGCAGGCCATCAACTTGATCGGCGAACACAAACCCTCAATCACGGCCCGGACAATGGCGGCGCTAGCCTGTATCGCGCAAAATGATAGCCAACAGTTGCTCGACGAAATCGTCCAACAAGAGGGGCTGGAATATGCAACTGAGGTGGTGATTGCACGCCAGTTTATTGTACGGTGTTATGAGAGTGATCCTCTGGTAGTCACATTGCAATATCAAAACGAGGACTATGGCTATGGTTATCGCTCAGAAACCTATAACGAATTCGATCTCCGATTGCGTAAGCATCTCTCTCTGGCAGAGGAAAGCTGCTGGCAGCGTTGCGCCGACAAACTCATTGCCGCACTGCCAGGAATAACCAAAGTTCGCCGCCCTTTTATTGCGCTGAACCTCCCGGAAAAACCCGAAATCGCCAACGAGCTGGTAAGCCTTGAATGTTCGCAAACTCATTTTCGCTCAAAAGAGTGGTTAAAAGTTGTTGCTACTGACCCCAAAGCGGTGAGAAAACTCGAACGCTACTGGAGCCAGGATATATTTAGCGATCGAGAAGCCAGCTACATGTCGCATGAAAACCACTTCGGCTACGCGGCCTGCGCTGCCCTTTTGCGCGAACAAGGACTGGCAGCCGTTCCGCGCCTCGCGATATATGCCCATAAAGAAGATTGCGGCAGTCTGCTGGTACAAATTAACCATCCGCAAGTCATCCGCACCTTGCTGTTAGTTGCTGATAAAAACAAACCCAGCCTGCAACGTGTGGCTAAATACAGTAAAAACTTCCCCCATGCGACGCTCGCCGCACTGGCAGAACTGCTGGCGTTAAAAGAACCACCTGCGCGCCCTGGTTATCCAATCATCGAAGACAAAAAGCTGCCTGCACAGCAAAAAGTTCGAGATGAGTTCTGGCATACGCTGTTACAAACGCTGATGGCATCGCAGCCACAACTGGCAGAAGACGTCATGCCGTGGTTAAGTACTCAAGCTCGGGCAGTGCTGAATAGTTATTTATCGGCACCTCCAAAACCGGTTATTGATAGCACCGATAACAGCCAAATGCCTGAAATCCTCGTTTCACCACCGTGGCGTAGTAAGAAAAAAATGACAGCTTCACGTCTTGATTTGGCACCGCTCGAATTAACTCCGCAAGTTTACTGGCAATCAGGCGAACAAGAGAGGCTTGCGGCCACTGAGTCTGCCCGTTATTTCAGCACGGAATCTCTTGCGGAACGCATGGAACAAAAAAGTGGACGAGTTGTATTACAGGAACTGGGTTTTGGGGATGATGTATGGCTGTTTCTGAATTATATACTCCCCGGAAAACTGGACGCTGCACGCAATTCACTCATTGTTCAGTGGCATTACTACCAGGGGCGGGTTGAAGAGATCCTGAATGGCTGGAACTCCCCGGAAGCACAATTAGCAGAACAGGCGCTTCGCAGCGGTCACGTAGAAGCGTTAATTAACATATGGGAAAATGACAACTACTCACGTTA
This sequence comes from Escherichia sp. E4930, assembly GCF_005845405.1. Classification (NCBI taxonomy): domain Bacteria; kingdom Pseudomonadati; phylum Pseudomonadota; class Gammaproteobacteria; order Enterobacterales; family Enterobacteriaceae; genus Escherichia; species Escherichia sp. E4930. The sequence goes on from NZ_VCDZ01000007.1 coordinate 271,374, forward strand.
TCGTCCGGAAAAGAGTGTCTGGAACCTGTATTTGCTGGCACAGTTGCCACGAGAGATGGCACTAACGTTCTGGCTGCGTATCAATGAGAAAAAATTCCTGTTCGCTGGCGAAGACTATTTTCTCAGTATCCTCGGGTTGGATGCGCTACCCGGTTTGTTATTGGCTTTTTCGCATCGTCCAAAAGAAACATTTCCGTTAGTGTTAAATTTCGGCGCCACCGAACTGGCCCTGCCCGTTGCTCGCGTCTGGCGACGTTTCGCGGCACAGCGTGATCTGGCTTGCCAGTGGATTTTACAATGGCCGGAACATACGGCAACCGCCCTTATTCCACTTGTCTTTGATAAACCCAACGACAACAGCGAAGCGGCATTACTAGCCCTTCGTTTCCTGTATGAACAGGGATATGGTGAATTACTGCAAACCGTGGCAAACCGCTGGCAGCGTACAGATGTATGGCCTGCCCTGGAGCAATTACTTAAACAGAGTCCAATAGAGATTTACCCAGCACGCATTCCAAAAGCTCCTGATTTCTGGAATCCGACAATGTGGTCCAGGCCGCGCCTTATCACTAATAATCAGCCTGTTACCGATGACGCTCTGGAAATTATCGGCGAAATGCTGCGCTTTACCCAGGGTGGACGTTTTTATAGCGGGCTGGAACAACTGAAAACGTTCTGCCAACCGCAAACGCTGGCCACTTTTGCCTGGGATCTCTTCACCGCATGGCAACAAGCTGGCGCCCCCGCAAAAGACAACTGGGCATTTCTGGCGTTAAGTCTCTTTGGCGACGAAAGCACGGCACGGGATCTGACGACACAGATCCTCGCCTGGCCACAAGAAGGCAAATCTGCCCGTGCTGTCAGTGGTCTGAATATACTCACCCTGATGAATAATGATATGGCGCTGATACAGCTGCATCATATATCGCAACGGGCGAAATCCCGCCCCTTACGTGATAACGCGGCGGAATTCCTTCAGGTGGTCGCAGAAAATCGCGGGCTAAGCCAGGAAGAGTTAGCGGACAGATTAGTCCCATCACTGGGCCTTGATGACCCGCAGGCGTTGATTTTTGATTTTGGTCCCCGGCAGTTTACCGTTCGCTTCGATGAAAACCTCAACCCGGTTATCTACGATCAGCAAAACGTTCGCCAGAAAAGTGTTCCCCGGTTGCGAGCCGATGACGATCAACTGAAAGCGCCCGAGGCACTGGCCCGATTAAAAGGGCTAAAAAAAGATGCCACTCAGGTGAGCAAAAACCTGCTCCCGCGTCTTGAAACTGCCCTGCGCACCACCCGACGCTGGTCGCTGGCAGATTTTCATTCTCTCTTTGTTAATCATCCATTTACTCGCCTGGTTACCCAGCGACTGATATGGGGCGTTTATCTGGCAAATGAACCGCGACGTTTACTCAACGCCTTTCGTGTGGCCGCAGAGGGGGAATTCTGCAATGCACAAGATGAGCCAATTGACCTGCCTGCGGACGCTCTGATTGGCATTGCCCACCCGTTAGAAATGACAGCAGAAATGCGCAGTGAATTTGCACAGCTTTTTGCCGATTACGAAATTATGCCGCCTTTTCGCCAGTTGGCGCGGCGCACGGTGCTGCTCACACCTGACGAGTCAACCAGTAACAGCCTGACTCGCTGGGAAGGTAAATCCGCTACCGTTGGGCAACTTATGGGAATGCGATACAAAGGCTGGGAGTCAGGCTATGAGGACGCATTTGTCTATAATTTGGGCGAGTACCGGCTGGTCCTTAAGTTTTCACCCGGTTTTAACCACTACAATGTTGATAGCAAAGCGCTAATGAGCTTCCGTTCTCTTCGAGTGTACCGTGACAATAAATCCGTCACTTTTGCCGAACTTGATGTGTTTGATTTGAGTGAGGCGTTAAGCGCACCCGACGTCATTTTCCATTAAAACACAGTGGGCAGTGATGCGACTGCCCGTTATCAACACGACTTACCACCGGGAAAAGCGATGATCGTGCAAAAAGAGCTGATCGCTATTTACGATTATGAGGTCCCTGTACCTGAAGATCCGTTTTCCTTCAGTCTTGATATCCATAAATGCTCTGAATTATTTACAGGTTCTGTCTATCGACTGGAACGATTCCGGCTACTTCCAACATTTAATGATGCCGACCCGCTAATAAATGATGCGTTGATTTATATAAGAGATGAGTGTATTGATGAGCGAAAATTACGAGGTGAATCACCTGAAACGGTAATAGCAATTTTTAATCGCGAACTACAGAATATATTCAACCAAGAAATATAATAATAGTTTATTAAAGGGGGAAACGGTATTCCCCCTTAGATGCGTTTCAATTTGCCCGTTACTTCAACAAATCAATCAACCGTAACAGAGCCACTAATAACTCCAGTACGGCAATGAGCACGGTTAACTTTTGTGTCAGCGTGTCCATCCGCTCTCCTTATTAAGGAGCGCAACACCAGCACCTTACCCTTACACTGCCTGTCGATACTGGTTTACGTATGTTGGTACGAAACGTTGCTCTCCGGATCAGGACACCGCCTGCAGCACCACCCGTCCGGCAGCCAGGACTTAAAATTGGTCCGATCCGGCACAACCTCCCAACGGGCAGGATTATAAATATCATTCACTGAATTGCAATGGAGTGTGGATATGGTTATAATTTATTCGTTGGTACGAAATGTTGCACTATCAGCAAGTTAGCGTCATTGTAGTAAATAAAAAAACCTGCCTCACCAGCAGGTTTTTTTATTTACTGTGATCTGCTTTCCAGATATTTTTCGCTCAAACAACTAATGCGCCAAACATTTATTTCGCGTAAAATATCGTTTATTTCATTAATACATTTCAGGGATGAATATATGTCACCACAGAATAATCATCTGCAGCGTCCGCCTGCTGCTGTGTTATACGCCGATGAACTGGCAAAATTAAAACAAAATGATAACGCCCCATGTCCGCCCGGTTGGCAGTTAAGTTTGCCTGCAGCCCGTGCTTTTATCCTTGGCGACGAAGCGCAAAATATTAGCCGTAAAGTCGTGATTAGTCCCTCCGCTGTCGAACGTATGTTAGTCACTCTTGCCACCGGACGCGGTTTGATGTTGGTGGGGGAACCGGGTACCGCAAAATCTCTCCTGTCTGAATTACTGGCAACCGCTATTAGCGGCGATGCCGGGTTAACCATCCAGGGCGGCGCATCTACCACCGAAGATCAAATCAAGTACGGCTGGAACTACGCCCTGCTTATCAATCATGGTCCGTCAACGGAAGCGCTGGTCCCAGCCCCGCTTTACCAGGGAATGCGCGACGGCAAAATTGTCCGTTTTGAAGAGATAACGCGTACACCGCTGGAAGTGCAAGACTGTCTGTTAGGTATGCTTTCTGACCGGGTTATGACGGTGCCGGAACTCACCGGTGAAGCCAGTCAGCTCTATGCGCGGGAAGGCTTTAATATTATTGCCACTGCCAATACCCGCGATCGCGGCGTCAATGAGATGAGTGCCGCGCTAAAGCGTCGCTTCGATTTTGAAACTGTCTTTCCGATTATGGATTTCGCCCAGGAGCTGGAACTGGTCGCCAGTGCTTCGGCGCGTTTGCTGGTCCATAGCGGTATTCCGCATAAAGTGCCTGACGCGGTACTGGAGTTACTGGTACGCACCTTCCGCGATCTGCGTGCCAACGGCGAAAAGAAAACGTCAATGGATACACTAACAGCGATTATGTCCACCGCTGAAGCCGTGAACGTGGCCCACGCCGTGGGCGTCCGCGCCTGGTTTTTAGCGAATCGCGCAGGTGAGCCAGCCGATCTGGTGGACTGTATTGCCGGAACCATCGTCAAAGATAACGAAGAAGATCGCGCTCGTCTGCGCCGTTACTTCGAACAGCGTGTCGCCACACATAAAGAAGCTCACTGGCAGGCTTATTATCAAGCCCGCCACCGCCTGCCGTGAGGAAAGATGCATGAGCGAGCCGTTAATTGTCGGCATCCGGCATCATAGTCCGGCCTGCGCCCGGCTGGTGAAATCGTTAATCGAAAGCCAGCGGCCACGATACGTGTTGATTGAAGGCCCGGCTGATTTTAATGACCGGGTAGACGAACTGTTTTTAGCCCACCAGCTTCCGGTAGCTATTTACAGTTATTGCCAGTATCAGGACGGTGCGGCCCCCGGGCGTGGTGCCTGGACGCCATTTGCTGAATTTTCGCCGGAGTGGCAGGCGCTACAAGCCGCACGTCGTATTCAGGCACAAGCTTACTTCGTCGATTTGCCTTGCTGGGCGCAGAGTGAAGAAGAGGACGATTCGCCTGATACGCAAGAGGAAAGCCAGACCTTGCTGCTGCGTGCCACCCGCATGGATAACAGCGACACCCTGTGGGATCACTTGTTCGAAGATGAAAGCCAGCAAACTGCATTACCCTCTGCACTGGCGCACTATTTTGCCCAACTGCGGGGCGACTCCCCCTGCGATGCACTCAATCGTCAGCGCGAAGCCTTTATGGCCCGCTGGATTACATGGGCGATGCAGCAAAATAATGGTGACGTGTTAGTCGTCTGCGGCGGCTGGCACGCTCCGGCACTGGCAAAAATGTGGCGCGAATGTCCGCAGGAAATTAACAAGCCAGAATTGCCCGCACAGGATGGGGCCGTTACAGGTTGCTATCTCACGCCATACAGCGAAAAGCGCCTTGATGTGCTGGCTGGATACCTTTCCGGTATGCCTGCCCCGGTCTGGCAAAACTGGTGCTGGCAGTGGGGCTTGCGGCAGGCAGGAGAACAACTGCTAAAAACGGTTCTTACCCGTTTGCGCCAGCATCACTTGCCTGCTTCAACCGCTGATATGGCTGCCGCTCATCTGCATGCGATGGCACTGGCACAGTTGCGCGGTCATACACTACCGTTACGCACTGACTGGCTGGATGCCATAGCAGGATCACTGATTAAAGAAGCCCTGAATGCGCCGTTGCCGTGGAGCTATCGCGGCGTTATTCATCCCGATACCGATCCGATTCTGCTAACGTTGATAGACACATTAGCGGGTGACGGATTCGGTAAACTTGCCCCCTCCACGCCACAACCGCCTCTGCCAAAAGATGTCACCTGCGAACTGGAACGTACCGCAATCTCTCTTCCGGCGGAGCTTACCTTAAATCGCTTTAACCCCAATGGACTAGCGCAAAGTCAGGTGTTACATCGGCTGGCAATACTGGAGATCCCAGGGATTGTGCGCCAGCAGGGAAGTACACTGACACTTGCAGGTAACGGTGAAGAACGCTGGAAATTAACTCGCCCGCTTAGCCAACATGCGGCATTGATTGAGGCCGCCTGTTTTGGTGCCACACTCCAGGAAGCCGCACGCCATAAATTAGAAGCCGATATGCTGGACGCGGGCGGAATCGGCAGTATCACCACATGTCTTAGCCAGGCGGCGTTAGCGGGTCTGGCGTCTTTCAGTCAACAATTACTGGAGCAACTCACATTATTAATCGCCCAGGAAAATCAATTTGCCGAAATGGGCCAGGCGCTGGAAGTGCTATATGCCTTATGGCGGCTGGATGAAATTAGCGGTATGCAAGGCGCGCAGATATTACAAACGACGTTATGCGCGGCTATCGATCGCACGCTGTGGCTGTGTGAATCTAACGGAAGACCGGATGAAAAGGAGTTTCACGCTCACCTGCATAGCTGGCAAGCGTTGTGTCATATCCTGCGCGATCTGCATAGCGGTGTGCAGCTCCCCGGCGTTTCTCTTTCTGCGGCGGTGGCCTTACTGGAGCGCCGCAGTCAGGCGGTTCATGCCCCGGCACTGGATCGCGGCGCGGCTCTTGGCGCACTGATGCGTCTGGAACATCCCAACGCCAGTGCCGAAGCGGCGCTGACGATGCTGGCGCAATTATCCCCGGCACAATCCGGCGAAGCGCTGCACGGTTTGCTGGCGCTGGCCCGCCATCAACTGGCCTGTCAGCCGGCATTTATCGCCGGTTTCAGCAGTCATTTAAATCAACTGAGTGATGCCGATTTTATTAACGCCCTGCCCGATTTACGCGCGGCGATGGCCTGGCTACCGCCACGAGAACGCGGGACGCTGGCGCATCAGGTGCTTGAGCATTATCAACTGGCGCAACTTCCCGTTTCGGCGCTGCAAATGCCGTTGCATTGTCCACCGCAAGCCATTGCACACCATCAACAACTCGAACAGCAGGCACTGGCATCGCTGCAACACTGGGGAGTTTTCCATGTCTGAACTGAACGATCTTCTGACCACCCGTGAGCTACAACGCTGGCGATTGATTCTTGGCGAAGCGGCAGAAACGACGCTTTGTGGACTGGATGACAATGCCCGGCAGATAGACCACGCGCTGGAGTGGCTGTACGGGCGCGATCCTGACCGGCTCCAGCGTGGTGAACGCTCCGGTGGATTAGGTAGCTCAAATCTCACTACACCTGAGTGGATCAACAGTATTCACACACTGTTTCCGCAACGGGTGATCGAGCGACTGGAAAGCGATGCCGTACTGCGCTACGGAATTGAAGATGTGGTGACGAATCTCGACGTGCTGGAACGTATGCAGCCTTCTGAAAGCCTGCTACGCGCCGTTTTGCACACCAAACATCTGATGAATCCTGAAGTGCTGGCTGCCGCCCGCCGGATAGTGCGCCAGGTAGTGGAAGAAATTATGGCGCGACTGGCAAAGGAAGTTCGCCAGGCTTTTTCTGGTGTCCGCGATCGCCGCCGTCGCTCATTTATTCCACTGGCGCGTAATTTCGATTTCAAAAGTACTCTGCGCGCCAACCTGCAACACTGGCACCCGCAACATGGCAAGTTGTATATCGAATCCCCCCGCTTTAACAGCCGTATTAAGCGCCACAGTGAACAATGGCAATTGGTCTTACTGGTTGATCAAAGCGGATCGATGGTCGATTCGGTGATCCACTCTGCGGTGATGGCGGCCTGTTTATGGCAGTTACCCGGCATTCGTACCCATCTGGTCGCTTTTGACACCAGCGTGGTTGATCTCACGGCAGACGTTGCCGATCCGGTAGAGTTATTAATGAAAGTACAATTAGGCGGTGGGACCAATATCGCCAGTGCCGTGGAGTATGGTCGGCAACTTATTGAACAACCAGCAAAAAGCATCATTATCCTCGTGAGCGATTTTTATGAAGGGGGTTCATCATCATTGCTGACGCATCAGGTGAAAAAGTGTGTCCAGAGCGGTATCAAAGTGCTGGGACTGGCAGCGCTCGATAGCACAGCAACGCCATGTTATGACCGCGATACGGCCCAGGCGCTGGTTAATGTCGGTGCACAAATAGCCGCGATGACACCGGGCGAGCTGGCATCATGGCTTGCGGAGAATCTTCAGTCATGAATTCACTACGTCCGGAATTATTAGAACTGACACCGCAGGCCCTGACGGCGTTAAGCAATGCCGGTTTTGTGAAGCGCAGTCTTAAGGAACTGGAAAATGGCAACATTCCGGAAATCAGCCATGAGAACGGTGTTTTACTCGCCACGTTCAGTGACGGTGTCCGTACCCAGCTGGCGAACGGTCAGGCACTGAAAGAGGCTCAGTGCACTTGCGGGGCCAGCGGCATGTGCCGTCATCGCGTGATGCTGGTGTTAAGTTATCAACGACTTTGCGCTACCGCCCAGCCCACAGAAAAAGAAGAAGAGTGGGATCCAGCAATCTGGCTGGGAGAGCTGGCAACCCTACCCGATGCCACCCGTAAACGTGCACAAGCCCTTGTCGCTAAAGGCATCAGCATCGAGTTGTTCTGTGCGCCGGGCGAAATTCCCTCTGCCCGATTGCCGATGAGTGATGTGCGTTTTTATTCCCGCAGCAGCATTCGTTTCGCACGCTGTGATTGTATTGAAGGCACGCTGTGTGAACATGTAGCACTGGCTGTGCAGGCCTTCGTCGAGGCCAAAACTCAGCAAGCGGAATTTAACCATTTGATCTGGCAGATGCGCAGCGAACACGCTGCATCATCTGACGATCCATTTGCCAGCGAAGAAGGCAAAACGTGTCATCAATATGTTCAGCAATTAAGTCAGGTATTATGGCTGGGCGGCATCAGCCAGCCGCTCATCCATTACGAGGCCGCATTCAGCCGTGCATTGCAGGCGGCAGAGACCTGCAACTGGCGATGGGTGAGTGAATCGCTACGGCAACTGCGCGCCAGCGTTGATGCCTTCCACGCCCGCGCCAGCCACTACCATGCCGGAGAATGCTTACGTCAGCTTGCGGCATTAAACAGTCGCTTGAACAGTGCACAAGAAATGGCACGCCGCGACAGTGTTGGTGAAATTCCTCCCATGCCGTGGCGCACGGTGGTTGGCGCAGGCATTGCCGGAGAAGCAAAGCTTGATCATCTGCGGCTGGTGTCTTTAGGTATGCGTTGCTGGCAGGATAATGAGCAGTATGGTTTACGCATCTGGTTCACCGATCCCGACACCGGCAGTATTTTGCACCTTTCGCGCAGTTGGCCGAGAAGCGAACAGGAAAACTCACCGGCAGCCACACGTCGGCTGTTTAGTTTTCAGGCTGGCGCACTGGCAGGTGGGCAAATTGTTTCACAAGCCGCGCGTCGCAGTGCCGAAGGTGAGCTGCTGTTAGCTACTCGCAACCGCTTAAGTAGCGTTGTCCCACTGTCGCCCGATGCCTGGCAAATGCTGAGTGCACCGTTGCGCCAGCCCGGCATTGTGGCTTTGCGGGAATACTTACGCCAGCGTCCGCCAGTCTGCGTCCGGCCGCTTAATCAGGTGGATAATTTATTTATTCTGCCGGTGGCGGAGTGTATTTCGCTGGGATGGGACAGCAGCCGCCAGACGCTGGATGCGCAGGTGATTAGCGGCGAAGGTGAAAATAATGTGCTGACGTTATCGCTGCCAGCCTCTGCCTGCGCGCCCTTTGCCACTGAACGTATGTCGGCACTTTTACAACAGCAGGATGATCCTGTGTGTCTGGTTTCTGGATTCGTCAGTTTTGTTGAAGGACAGTTAACGCTGGAACCTCGAGTCATGATGACGCAAACCAGAGCCTGGGCTCTGGATGCTGAAACTGCGCCTGTTGCAGCACTACCTTCAGCGTGCGTTCTTCCTGCGCCATCCACCGCTCATCAGTTGCTGATGCGCTGTCAGGCGTTGCTCATTCAATTGCTACACAACGGCTGGCGCTATCAGGAACAGAGCATCATTAGCCAGGCTGAGTTGCTGGCAATAGATTTAACCGCGGCGGGGTTTTATCGGCTGGCGCATGTGTTGAATCAATGGCGTCATACGGAAGGTGAGACACTAATAGAAACATTGAATAGTTGCGTTTTACTTTGCGAACAATTATTACCGTTGCTTGAGTACCTGGAAGGAGAAAATGCTTTTTATTAAGAGTTCTACTCCATTTCCGGACTGCTCAAGCCGTTATATTAGGCATATCCTATAGCGCCCTGGTGAGAGTCACCAGTTTCCTGATTTTGATAAAATGGAGTTTTACATGAAGGCTTTCAACAAGCTGTTTTCCCTCGTAGTTGCATCTGTTCTGGTTTTCTCTCTCGCAGGCTGCGGTGACAAAGAAGAATCTAAGAAATTTAGCGCTAATCTGAACGGTACTGAAATTGCCATTACTTATGTCTACAAAGGCGACAAAGTGATTAAGCAATCTTCAGAAACCAAAATTCAGTTTGCAACCATTGGTGCAACCACCAAAGAAGATGCAGCTAAGAAACTTGAGCCATTAAGCGCCAAATACAAAAACATTCCGGGCGTTGAGGAAAAATTAACCTATACCGATACTTACGCGCAGGAAAATGTAAATATCGATATGGAAAAAGTTGATCTGAAAGCCCTGCAGGGCATTTCCGGTATCAAGATGGGTGATGAAGATACCAGCAAAGGTGTCAGCATGAAGCAGATTGAACTGGTCATGGCTGCTGCTGGTTTTAAAGAAGTGAAATAATCTGTCGGCGGCCATGTTCTTGCATGGCCGCCATCTCGCCTTAGCTTTTCTTCACATGCTGGCGCGCTGCCAGTCCACGCAGAAAATAACGCAAGAATTGATCGCCGCATTCACGGAAGTTTTTATGATCCGGTGCACGCATCATCGCAGTAATTTCCGGCATCGAAACACGGAACTGTTGTTCGGTGAGGATCGCCAGAATGTCATCGGTTTTCAGTGAAAACGCGATGCGTAATTTTTTCAGCACGATGTTGTTATTAATGCGTCGTTCCGGCTCCAGTGCCGGAGCAGACTCATCCTTGCCGCGTTTTTCGTAAATCAAACCATTCAGGAATGAAGACAAAACAATGTCCGGACAACGCTGAAAACCCTCTTCGTCTTCTTTACGTAGCCAGACGGCGATCTGTTCCGCGGTGGCTTCAACATTAGCCAGCGCCAGGATACGCACCAGGTCATTATTGTTGGCTTTCAAAATGTAGCGCACGCTGCGCAGAATATCGTTACTTAGCATGAGGCCTTCGGGTGTTAATGAGGCAAAAAGCCATTTTAGCAGTCTTTTACAGGCCAATCGCCTCTTTTAAACTTTTCAGATAACGGCGGCTGACAGGGACGGTTAATCCATTACGCAAAATCAACTCAGCCTGACCGTTATCTTCCAGGCGAATCTCCTGTAAATGCGCGAGGTTAACCAGATACTGTCGATGGCAGCGCAGTAGCGGGGTGCGGCTCTCCAGCGTGCGCAAAGTTAATTCTGTGAAGCCCTCTTTCCCTTCCTGGCTGATAACGTAAACACCGCTCATTCGACTACTAACAAACGCCACATCTTTCATTTGCAGCAAATAAATACGACTATGACCGGTACAAGGGATAAATTTCAGCGCCTGCTGATTTTCCGGTAACAGCGAAACATCCTGCTTGCTGCGCTCCTGTCGCAAACGCACCAGTGTTTTCTCCAGCCGCGCTTCATCAATCGGCTTCAATAGATAATCAAAGGCATGTTCTTCAAAGGCTTTTATAGCGTATTCGTCAAATGCGGTGAGAAAAACAATATACGGGCGATGTTCCGGGTCAAGCATGCCAACCATTTCCAGACCGCTGATACGCGGCATCTGGATATCGAGAAACAACACATCCGGGCGCAGTTTATGCACCGCGCCGATCCCTTCTACGGCGTTTGAACATTCGCCGACAATTTCAATATCACTCTGCTCCTGCAGAAACACACGCAGGTTTTCCCGTGCTAACGGTTCATCATCAACAATTAAGACTTTAATCATGCCTCGTCCCTCCATGGCAGTCGTAACGTTATTCGGGTGTAACTATCAGGCTCACAGGCGACGCTTATCCCATAGTCATCGCCAAACCGTTCACGTAAACGCTTATCCACCAGATTCATCCCCAGCCCGCTGGCATTGGTTGCCGGTTGATACAAACCAGCATTGTCTTCGATCTCCAGCATTAAATGTTGCCCATCACGTCGGGCGCTAATTGCCACTCTCCCCGTATCCAGGAGTTGTGATGTCCCATGTTTAATGGCGTTTTCCACTATTGGTTGCAGGGTAAATGCGGGTAACTGCTGCTGAGATAACGCCTCCGGAATAGAAATGTTGACCTGCAACCGCGACTGGAAACGCGCCTTTTCAATTTGCAGATAAGCATTCACATGTTCAATTTCGTCAGCGAGAGTAACAAACTCCGAAGGCCGCTTTAAGTTTTTGCGGAAAAAAGTGGAAAGATACTGCACCAGCTGACTGGCCTGTTCGCTGTCACGGCGGATCACGGCTTTGATGGTGTTAAGTGCATTAAACAAAAAATGGGGATTGACCTGGGCGTGAAGCAGTTTGATCTCTGACTGGGTGAGCATCGCTTTTTGCCGCTCATACTGCCCGGCGAGGATCTGCGCCGAAAGTAGTTGTGCAATCCCCTCACCCAGCGTGCGGTTGATCGAGCTGAACAGCCGATTTTTAGCTTCATACAATTTGATGGTACCCATCACCCGCTGATTTTCACCACGCAGAGGGATCACCAGCGTTGAGCCTAACTTGCACTGCGGATGCAAAGAGCAACGATAAGGCACTTCGTTGCCATCGGCGTAGACCACTTCTCCGGTTTCAATGGCTTTTAAGGTATAAGCCGAAGAAATTGGTTTACCTGGTAAATGATGGTCGTCACCAATACCAGTAAAAGCCAACAGTTTCTCGCGATCGGTAATCGCTACCGCGCCAATATCCAGCTCCTGATACAGCACCTGGGCCACCTTCATGCTATTCACTTCGTTAAAGCCCTGGCGCAAAATGCCTTCCGTCGAGGCCGCAACTTTCAGCGCGGTAGCGGAAAAAGCTGAGGTGTATTTTTCAAACATCGCGCGCTTATCAAGCAAAATGCGCATAAACAGCGCCGCGCCCACGGTGTTGGTTACCATCATCGGCGCAGCGATATTACTCACCAGACGCACCGCATCTTCATAAGGTCGGGCAATCGCCAGGATGATCAGCATTTGCACCATTTCCGCGACGAATGTGACGGCACCAGCGGTAATGGGGTTAAAGACTTTATCGGTACGCCCGCGGCGGATCAGGATGCTATGTACCAGCCCGCCGAGCAATCCTTCGACGATCGTCGAGATCATGCAACTCAGCGCAGTCATGCCCCCCATCGAATATCGATGTAGACCGCCGGTCAGACCAACCAGTCCGCCCACTACCGGACCACCGAGTAAGCCGCCCATTACCGCACCTATGGCCCGGGTATTGGCAATAGAATCGTCAATGTGCAGCCCGAACCAGGTGCCCATGATGCAGAAGATGGAAAAGACGATATAGCAGAGAAATTTGTGCGGCAGACGAACTGTGACCTGCATTAATGGTATGAATAATGGCGTTTTACTCATTAACCACGCAATGACCAGAAAAACGCACATCTGCTGAAGCAGCAGCAACACCAGATTAAAATCGTACATACCCGCAAACCACACGTCCCTTTAAAACGCGTAACATACATTGCTCGCGTTCAACTTTCTTTGAACTGTTGCAGAAAAATGAAAAATCGTGAGTACGATCACTCAAAACAACCTGGCAAAAACAAAATCATCCTAATCGAGATCAAAAAACTGCCAAAACTACCTGGTTCATAAAAGAACGTCTACAGTTATGCTGGGACCTCGCAAGCAAGGGTGGGACGATGGCGCTTTACACGATTGGTGAAGTGGCGTTGCTTTGTGATATCAACCCTGTCACGTTACGCGCGTGGCAGAGGCGTTATGGGCTGTTAAAACCGCAACGCACAGACGGCGGTCATCGCCTGTTCAACGATGCCGATATCGACCGGATCCGGGAGATCAAACGCTGGATCGACAACGGTGTGCAGGTCAGCAAAGTTAAAATGCTACTCAGTAATGAGAATGTTGATGTGCAGAACGGCTGGCGCGATCAGCAAGAAACTCTGCTTAGTTACCTGCAAAGTGGCAACCTGCAAAGTCTGCGAATGTGGATCAAAGAGCGTGGTCAGGATTATCCCGCCCAGACGCTCACCACACATCTGTTCATTCCACTGCGCCGACGGCTTCAGTGCCAACAACCGACTCTCCAGGCACTGCTGGCGATTCTGGACGGCGTACTGATCAACTACATCGCCATTTGCCTGGCTTCGGCACGTAAAAAACAGGGCAAAGATGCGCTGGTGGTTGGCTGGAATATTCAGGATACCACTCGTCTGTGGCTGGAGGGCTGGATTGCCAGTCAACAAGGATGGCGCATTGATGTCCTCGCCCACTCGCTCAATCAACTACGCCCTGAACTGTTCGAAGGCCGTACATTGCTGGTGTGGTGCGGCGAAAATCGAACCTCCGCCCAACAGCAGCAACTCACCAGTTGGCAGGAACAAGGGCATGATATTTTCTCACTCGGCATTTAATGATTCGTTAACAAATGCGCTTTACTGTACAATCCTTTCGTTAACATAAGGAGTGCATTATGCGCATAGCTAAAATTGGGGTTATCACCCTGTTCCTGTTTATGGCGTTAGGCGGTATCGGTGGCGTAATGCTCGCAGGTTATACCTTTATTTTGCGTGCTGGCTAAGCGCCTGCACCAGCCGTTCAAACAGGCGGTCTACGATGATCGCCGCCAGTGCCACCAGTAACGCCCCCTGAATCACATAAGCGGTATTAAATCCGCTAAGCCCGATGATGATGGGCGTACCCAGCGTACTGGCCCCAACCGTTGAGGCGATCGTCGCCGTGCCAATGTTGATAATTACTGAAGTCCGCACGCCCGCCAGAATCACCGGCGCTGCCAGCGGTAACTCGACTTTGCGCAGTCGCTGACTACGGCTCATTCCCATGCCTTTGGCAACTTCGGTCACGCTGGCATCAATCGCTCCCAGCCCGGCAAGTGTCGCCTGCAAGATGGGGAGCACGCCGTAAAGGATCAGCGCGATAATCGCCGGTTGCTGGCCAAACCCAATCACCGGAACGGCAATCGCCAGCACCGCGACGGGCGGAAAAGTCTGCCCAACGGCGGCAATAGTTTCCACCATCGGGCGAAATTCCGCGCCCCACGGGCGAGTGACAGCAATTCCAGCACCAGTGCCAATGATCACCGCAAATAAACTCGAAATTCCCACCAACCAGAAATGGGCCAGCGCCAGGGCTGCAAAGCTTTCTTGCTGATAAACGGGCCTCGGCAGTTGCGGAAATAAAGCACCGAACAGCGGCTGGCTGTAAGGCAGCCAGAAGATCAGTGCCACAAACAGAGCAATGAGCCAGAACAGCGGATCGCGCAACATCTTCATACGCTTACGCCTCCACCAGCAGATCCTGAAAATGCAGCGTGCCGCAAGGCTGGCCCTGCGTGTTGACCACCGGCAGCACTTCGCATCCCCGCGCAACAAACAGGGAGAGCGCATCGCGTAGCGTCATCTCTTCTGCCAGCGCCTCACCTTCTGCCCGTTCTTCGCGGCGCACGTAATCCGCCACACTACGTAACGAAAGCAGGCGCACACCCAGTTCGCTGCGCCCAAAAAACTGGCGGACAAAATCGTTTGCCGGACGAGTCAGCATCGCCAGCGGATCGCCCTGCTGCACCACTTCACCGTGATCCATTAACACCAGATGTTCTGCCAGCCGTAGTGCTTCATCAATATCATGAGTGACCAGCACAATGGTGCGCCCCAGCAAACGGTGAATGCGCGTCATCTCTTGTTGCAACGCGCCGCGCGTTACCGGGTCCAGCGCGCCAAAAGGTTCATCCATCAGCAAGACTTGCGGATCGGCAGCCAACGCGCGCGCCACTCCCACACGTTGCTGCTGACCGCCGGAAAGCTGATGCGGATAACGCTCACGCAAATTCGGTTCCAGCCCCAGTAGCGCCATTAGTTCGTCGATACGATCGTCAATCCGCGCCCGCGACCATTTTTGTAATTGCGGCACGGTGGCGATGTTTTGCGCCACGCTCCAGTGGGGAAACAGGCCAATAGATTGAATGGCATAGCCCATCCGGCGGCGCAGCTCCAGCACTGGCAGCGAGCGAATTTCTTCTCCGGCAAAGCGGATCTCTCCGCTGTCATGCTCCACCAGGCGGTTAATCATTTTCAGGGTGGTGGATTTGCCGGAGCCAGATGTGCCAATCAGCACCGAAAAACTCCCTTCCTGAAAATTGAGATTGAGATCGTTAACGGCTTTTTGTGCGCCGAACCGTTTGCTGACATGGCTAAATTCAATCATTACGTTTCACCTTCAGCAGTGCGATAAGCAAATCGAACAGCGCGTCGGTAAGCACCGCCAGAACAATTACCGGGATCACCCCCAGCAACACTAAATCAATGGCACTGCTTAACAGCCCCTGGAAAACCAGCGCACCAAAACCGCCTGCGCCGATTAACGCCGCAATCACCGCCATGCCTACAGTTTGCACCATCACCACCCGCAGGCTGCGCAGAAATACCGGTAACGCCAGCGGTAACTGAACATGCAGGAAACGCTGCGCCCCGCTCATCCCCATCGCTCTGGCGCTCTCCAGCACATCACGCGGGATCTGGTTCAAACCGACTACCACGCCGCGCACCAGCGGCAGCAAGGCATAGAGCACCAGCGCAATCAGTGCGGGTGTCATTCCGGTTCCTGCTATGCCGAGCTTCCCCAGCCACGGAAAGGCAGTAACCAGCGCGGCAAGCGGCGCAATCAACAGGCCAAAGAGCGCCACCGAAGGCACGGTCTGAATGACATTGAGCAGAGAAAAAATCGCCCCCTGCCGCGCGGTGGAAAAGTAGCACCAGATGCCCAGCGGCACACCAATCACCAGCGCAGGCAGCACCGCACCAAACAGCAACGTCAAATGCTGTGCCAGCGCGTCATCAAACACATCCTGACGGTTGGCGTATTCTTTCATTAACGAGAGATCGTTAAGCGTGCCGGAGTACAGCAACCACAGCGGAATAATGGCAATCTGCATATGCAACAACCAGCGCCACAGCGGATGCGTGGTGATCCGGCGGATGGCATCGCTACAGGCCAGCAATGCCAGCGCCACAGCCAGCCAGAAACCACTGCCGAGGCTGGTACGCGCCAGCGCACTGCCGTTTTGCGCCAGCTGCGTCGCTGCTTTTCCTGCGCCCCATACCAGTAACACGAAGACGAGTTGCGCCAGAATGAGTGCAAAAATGCAGCCTTTTTTAGCGGGAATAAAACAGGCTGTCAGCCAGGCGCAGCCAACGCCCACCAACATCCAGATCGTTTGCGGCCACAGCTGCCAGAGATAACGCCCCTCACCAGAGACTAAACGATTAGGCGCGTAACTGATAAACGGCAGCGCCGCTGCGATTGCCGTCAGCAACAGCAGCAGCGCCAGAACAGGATTAATACGTAGATAAGTCACGGGAAATTACTTCGTCCACCCTTTTTGTTTCAGGTAGTCGGCAGCCACTTTTTTGGCATCCAGTCCTTCCACTGCAATGCTGGCATTCAGTTGCTGCAATGTTTTTTCATCGAGGCTGGCGAAGACTGGCTGTAGCCACTGTGCCATTTGCGGATACTCTTTCAGCACCGACTCACGCACCACTGGTGCAGGCGCGTAGATAGGTTGCACGCCTTGCGGATCGCTTAAGGTTTGCAGCCCCAGCGCCGCGACCGGGCCGTCAGTTCCGTAAGCCATTGCGGCATTAACGCCAGAGGTTTGCTGGGCAGCGGCTTTAATCGTCACCGCCGTGTCGCCACCGGCCAGTGACAGCAACTGATCCTGACCGAGCTGAAAGCCATAGGCTTTTTCAAACGCGGGTAACGCATCGGCGCGTTCGATAAACTCTGCCGAGGCTGCCAGTTTGAAGGTGCCGCCCTCGTTCAGATAACGACTCAGGTCAGCAAGCGAAGTGAGTTTGTTTTTCTCTGCCACATCCTGACGCACGGCGATGGTCCAGGTGTTATTCGCAGGTGCGGGCGTCAGCCAGATTAACTTGTTTTGCTCTGCATCGAGTTTTTTGACTTTCTCGTAACCTTGCTGCGCGTTTTTCCATGCCGCATCGTTTTCATCTTTAAAGAAGAAAGCGCCATTGCCGGTATATTCCGGATAGATATCCAGTTCACCGGAAGTAATCGCCCCGCGCACCACAGGAGTGGTTCCCAACTGGACTTTATTGACCGTCGGTACGCCGTGGCTTTCGAGTACCTGTAAGATGATGTTGCCGAGTAACGCACCCTCGGTATCGATTTTCGAACCAACTTTAACGGGGGAAGCCGCCTGTAACGGCAGGCTCACGACTGCCAACATAACCAGTGAACCTGTCCAGAGCTTTGAGAGTGGCATGATGCTTTCCTCATTCTTTTACTGTTGTTTTCAGCGAATTAAGAGAAAAGCATAGTTGATAATAACAGGGTTAGCCTGAGCGGACGGATTCAGTTGCAGAATCAGATAAATACTTAAAGGGCATATTCGGTCCGGCGTTTCCTGCCGGATGCGGCGCGAGCGCCTTATCCGGCCTACAAAGGGCGAAAATTCAGCAAGTTAAGATGTGAACATCAGGCAAAGGGCGCAAACGTCGCGCCCTTACTAAAGCATTACAGCAACTCAAACTCGCCTTTCTTAACGCGTGCGGAATCGGTGCCGATGAAGACGTTGAATTTGCCAGGCTCGGCATCATACTTCATCTGTTGATTCCAGAACTTCAGAGCCTCGATATCAATCGGGAAGCTGACGGTCTGAGTTTCGCCCGGTTTCAGGGTGATTTTCTCAAATCCTTTCAGCTGTTTCACCGGGCGACTCATGGAAGCCGTTACATCCTGCAAATACATCTGGACTACCGTCGCCCCTTCGCGCTTACCGGTGTTCGTCACCTGCACGCTGGCGGTCACTTTACCGTCACGCTTCATGGTCGGCGCAGAAAGTTTCACATCAGAGACGGTGAAAGTGGTATAGCTCAGACCATAGCCGAACGGATAAAGCGCCCCGTTAGCTTCATCAAAATAACGCGAAGTGTATTTGTTCGGCTTGTCGGCATTATACGGACGACCGGTATTCAGATGGCTGTAGTACACCGGGATCTGCCCGACCGAACGCGGGAAGGACATCGGCAGCTTGCCGGACGGGTTGTAATCACCAAACAACACATCGGCAATCGCATTACCCCCTTCCGTACCCGCAAACCAGGTTTCCAGAATCGCATCAGCCTGCTGATCTTCTTTCACCAGCGCCAGCGGACGACCGTTCATCAGCACCAGCACCAGCGGTTTTCCGGTGGCTTTCAAAGCCGCAATCAAATCTCGCTGGCTTTGCGGAATAGTGATATCGGTACGGCTGGAAGCCTCATGCGCCATCCCCTGGGCTTCACCGACCACAGCCACTACCACATCAGATTGTTTCGCGGTCTGCACCGCTTCATCAATCATCTCTTGCGGCGAGCGCGGATCGACTTTGACTGCTTCTTCATACTGATTCAGGAAATCGATAATGCCTTTGTCACTGGTGACGTTCGCCCCTTTGGCATACAGCACCTTACCGTTTTCACCGACGGCATTTTTAATCCCGGTCAGCACAGTCACGGATTGATCGGCGACACCGGCTGCGGACCAGCTGCCCATCACGTCACGTTTGCTGTCCGCCAGTGGACCAACCACCGCAATGGTTGCCGATTTTTTCAGCGGCAGGGTTTCAAGGCGGTTTTTCAACAACACCAGGCTTTCGCGCGCCACTTCACGTGCTTCTTTGCGGTGCAGGCGGCTTTCAGCATTGGTATCCACCGGGTCAGACTCTTTCGGACCGAGATGGCTGTATGGGTCGTTAAACAGCCCCATATCATATTTAACGTTCAATACGTGGCGGGCGGCGTCGTCCAGCTCTTCCATCGTCACTTTGCCGGATTTGATCAACCCAGGCAGATACTTCGAGTAATACTCGTCGCTCATGCTCATGTTGATCCCGGACTTAAGCGCCACGCGCACCGCATCTTCCGGGTCTGCCGCCGTACCGTGTTTGATCAACTCTTTGATTGCGCCATGATCGGAAACCGTGATGCCTTTAAAACCCCACTGATCGCGCAGGACATCTTTCAGCAGCCAGGAATCAGAGGTGGCAGGCGTGCCGTTGAGTGAGTTCAGCGCCACCATTACCGCGCCGCTGCCTGCGTCCAGCCCCGCTTTGTACGGCGGCATATAGTCATTAAACAGACGCTGCGGGCTCATATCGACGGTGTTGTACTCTTTACCGCCTTCTACCGCGCCGTAAGCAGCAAAGTGTTTGACGCTGGTCATCACCGAGTAGCGATCCGCCGGGCTTTTACCCTGCATCGCTTCAACCATGGTTTTACCCATAATTGAGGTGAGATAGGTATCTTCACCAAAACCTTCGGAAGCGCGACCCCAGCGAGGATCGCGCGAGACATCGACCATCGGCGCCCAGGTCATGTTCAGGCCATCGTCCGCCGCTTCATAAGCTGAAACGCGCCCGACGGTTTTCACTGCGTCGAGGTTAAAAGAGGACGCCAGACCGAGGCTAATCGGGAAGACGGTGCGCTGACCGTGCAGCACGTCGTAGGCAAAGAAGAGAGGAATTTTCAGGCGGCTCAGTTCCATCACCTGATCCTGCATGGCGCGGATATCCTGGCGTGTGACGGTGTTGAAAATCGCCCCCACCTGCCCGTCTTTGATCATCTCGCGGATCGCCTCTTTCGGGTTATCCGGACCAACGCTGATTAAGCGCAGCTGACCAATTTTCTCATCAACCGTCATTTTCTTGAGCAGTTCGGTGACGAACGCATCCCGCGCTTCGGGCGTTAATGGATGGTTGCCGAATAAATCATCCGCCAGTGCTGGCTGTAGGGCCAGACTCACCGCGATACCTACTGAACATAGCCATTTCATATGGATTATTCTTCCTCTGTTGCCCGACGTGGCAGCGAAAATGGTGCAAAAGCGGTAGTTTGCCATAAGCCTGATGGAGAGAGAAAAAGAAAGCTCAGTTTATTGTCTGAATTTTCAAAATATTCACTCGCTGAATTGTCATACAAGGCGCTATTCTAGTTTGTGATGTTTTTTCGCCACCACAAGGAGTGGAAAATGTCTTCCATGACAACAACTGATAATAAAACCTTTTTGAATGAACTAGCCCGTCTGGTTGGTCATTCACACCTGCTCACCGATCCTGCAAAAACGGCCCGCTATCGCAAGGGCTTCCGCTCCGGTCAGGGTGACGCGCTGGCCGTTGTTCTTCCTGGCTCGCTACTGGAATTGTGGCGGGTGCTGAAAGCCTGCGTCACCGCCGACAAAATTATTCTGATGCAGGCCGCCAATACCGGTCTGACCGAAGGCTCCACGCCAAATGGTAACGATTATGATCGCGATATCGTGATCATCAGCACCCAGCGCCTCGACAAGCTGCATGTTCTCGGTAAGGGCGAACAGGTGCTGGCGTATCCTGGCACCACGCTCTATTCGCTGGAGAAAGCTCTCAAACCATTAGGTCGCGAACCGCACTCGGTGATTGGTTCATCGTGTATTGGCGCATCGGTTATCGGCGGCATCTGTAATAACTCTGGTGGCTCGCTGGTGCAGCGTGGCCCGGCGTATACCGAAATGTCGTTATTCGCACGCATAGATGAAAACGGCAAGCTGACGCTGGTTAACCATCTGGGAATTGATCTAGGTGAAACGCCGGAGCAGATCCTTAGCAAGCTGGATGACGATCGCATCAAAGATGACGATGTGCGTCACGATGGTCGTCACGCCCATGATTATGACTATGTCCACCGTGTACGAGATATTGAAGCCGACACGCCCGCACGTTATAACGCTGACCCGGATCGCCTGTTTGAATCCTCCGGTTGCGCTGGCAAACTGGCAGTTTTCGCAGTGCGTCTGGATACCTTTGAAGCGGAAAAAAACCAGCAGGTGTTTTATATCGGCACCAACCAGCCGGACGTGCTGACCGAAATCCGCCGCCATATTCTTGCCAATTTTGAAAATCTGCCGGTTGCCGGGGAATACATGCACCGGGATATCTACGATATCGCGGAAAAATACGGCAAAGATACCTTCCTGATGATCGACAAGCTAGGCACCGACAAGATGCCGTTCTTCTTTAATATCAAGGGACGTACTGATGCGATACTGGAGAAGGTGAAGTTCTTCCGACCACACTTTACCGATCTCGCAATGCAGAAATTCAGTCATTTGTTCCCCAGTCATTTGCCGCCACGCATGAAAAGCTGGCGCGATAAATATGAACATCATCTGCTGTTAAAAATGGCGGGGGATGGCGTGGGCGAAGCAAAATCCTGGCTGGTAGATTTTTTCAAACAGGCCGAAGGCGATTTCTTTGTCTGTACGCCGGAAGAAGGCAGTAAAGCGTTTTTGCACCGTTTCGCGGCGGCAGGCGCAGCGATACGTTATCAGGCCGTGCATTCCGATGAAGTCGAAGACATTCTGGCGCTGGATATTGCTCTGCGGCGTAATGACACCGAGTGGTATGAACATCTACCGCCGGAAATCGACAGCCAGCTGGTGCATAAGCTCTATTACGGGCATTTTATGTGCTACGTCTTCCACCAGGATTACATCGTTAAGAAAGGCGTGGATGTGCATGCGCTGAAGGAACAGATGCTGGAGTTGTTACGCCAGCGCGGCGCGCAATATCCTGCCGAGCATAACGTCGGTCATTTGTATAAAGCACCGGAGACGTTGCAGAAGTTTTATCGTGAAAACGATCCGACCAACAGTATGAATCCGGGGATCGGTAAAACCAGTAAGCGGAAAAACTGGCAAGAAGTGGAGTAAATACGGCTGGATGCCTGATGCGCAAGCATCGCATCAGGCACGGGCATCGAATGCCGGATGCGGCGTGAACGCCTTCTCCGGCCTACGGGCAAGCAAACTTAATCGTTTTGTGCCGTCTGCCCTGCCGCCGCCATCTGGGCGGCCTTTTGTTTTTTATAACTCAACGCCGCTGCCGGAACGGGCATCACTTTGCCGGTTTCAATCCATGTACGCAGGCGGCTAGCATCGGCAAAATGGGTATATTTGCCAAACGCATCCATCACCACCAGCGCCACCGGTTTATTATTGAAAACCGTGCGCATCACCAGGCAATGCCCTGCGGCATTGGTAAAGCCCGTTTTGGTTAGCTGGATATTCCAGTTATCGCGATACACCAGATGGTTAGTATTGCGGAATGGCAGCGTATACGACGGGTTAGAGAAGGTCGCCATATCTTCACGGGTGGTACTTAACTGACCGATCAACGGATATTGTTTGGTGGCAATCAACAATTTGGTCAGATCACGGGCAGTCGAAACGTTATGCACTGATAGTCCGGTCGGTTCAACAAAGCGCGTGTTGTTCATCCCGAGAGCTTTTGCTTTCGCATTCATTGCTTTAATAAATGCGTTATAACCGCCAGGATAATGATGTGCCAGGCTCGCCGCCGCGCGGTTTTCCGAAGACATCAACGCCAGCAGCAACATATCTTTACGGCTGATTTCGCTGTTCAGTCGTACGCGCGAATAGACCCCTTTCATCTCCGGCGTCTGGCTGATGTCTACTTTTAGTTTCTCATCCAGCGGCAGTCGTGCATCCAGCACAACCATCGCAGTCATTAATTTGGTGATTGAGGCAATCGGACGCACCAGATCCGGGTGGTTCGAATAGATCACTTTGTTGGTATTAAGATCAACAATCATCGCACTACCGGAAGCAATTTCCGGCTGCGAAGCGGTGGTAGCGGCTGCCGTTTTCGCAGCGGCCTGCGGTGCAAAAGGCACAGCCAGCATCAGGGCCAGGCTAAATAAAGAAACTCGAAATTTCGGCATGATGAGCATTCAAATAGTGGTTCACGCGCACGGGTTGCGCACCGCCGGAGTAAGGATTTACTGAGGCTAGCGAAGCCATCATAACGAGCAAAAAGTGCGGTCGTCAAAGGAGAATCGTGAGGAAATGCTGCATTGCTGACATTTACGCCAGCAATGCAACGCAAAAGAACTTTCTAGAACAGACGATAACCGTACCCCCAAAGTATGACGGTAAGGGCGAGCAGGACTTCCAGTACCAGCACACCAATCGCCAGTGTCGAACTGGAGAAGCTAAGACCTTCCTCTTTGTTAATATTCAGGAAGCTTGGAATACCGAGATAAAGCAGATACCCCGTGTAAAACAGCGCCACCGTGCCGACCAGAGCACACAGCCAGACCAGCGGGTAAAGCGCTACCAGACCGCTTAGAAACAGCGGCGTCGCGACGTATCCCGCGAAGACCATACAGTGCGCAAGCGACGGGCGCTGTGGGTAATTGCGCGCCATCCACCAGATGACCCGCCCCATCACCGCGATCCCAGCCAGCATCACGCCATAAAACAAGACAGCCAACGCCAGTCCGGTAAACCAGGATAACTTCAGGATAGTGCCATCGCCAAAATTCCAGCCAATTTGCGTGGTGCCAATGAAGGCGCAAATCACCGGAATCGCCGCCATCAGCAAAACGTGGTGGGTGTAGTGATGAGAAATCGTTTCGTTTTCACGATTAATCACCTGCATTTCACGATCGGGATGGGAAAACAGTCCCCAGACATGGCTCATACCGCCCCCTTGTTGTGAGTTCATGAACCTGACAGTTCAAGTATAAGTCAGCTTGTGATTATTTTTTATTCAACCACAAAATTAGTGCACTACCCTGAGGGGCTTTTTCTGCGTGAATAATTTACTGGGTGTATGCTTACAGGTAACCAAAGGGAGACAGACTGGCCTATGGATATTAATACACTTATTTCACAATATGGTTATGCCGCGCTGGTACTTGGCAGTCTGGCTGAAGGTGAAACCGTCACCTTGCTCGGTGGTGTTGCCGCGCATCAGGGGCTGCTGAAATTCCCGCTAGTGGTACTTTCCGTAGCACTTGGCGGCATGATTGGCGACCAGGCGCTTTATCTGTGCGGGCGGCGGTTTGGCGGCAAGCTGTTACGCCGTTTATCAAAACATCAGGATAAAATTGAACGGGCGCAGAAGCTGATCCAACGTCATCCGTATCTGTTTGTTATTGGTACACGTTTTATGTATGGCTTTCGGGTGATTGGTCCGACGCTGATTGGCGCTAGTCAGCTACCGCCGAAAATATTTCTACCGCTGAATATTCTCGGCGCATTTGCCTGGGCGCTGATTTTTACCACCATTGGCTACGCAGGTGGCCAGGTAATTGCGCCGTGGTTGCACGAACTTGACCAACATTTGAAGCACTGGGTTTGGTTGATTCTGGTTGTGGCTCTGGTGGTTGGTGTTCGCTGGTGGCTGAAACGGCGCGGGAAGAAAAAGCCGGATAATCAGGCGTAAAGCAGTTATCTCATGATGCGGCCTGTAGGTCGGATAAGGCGTCCGCGCCGCATCCGACATTCGGTGCACCATGCCTGATGCGACGCTTGCGCGTCTTATCAGGCCTACAAAATATTACCTATTGAAATAGCCACTCACCTCATTGCACTACTCCGGCTTAAACTGCGGATTTGCCAGCATAAAACCGCCATCGACAATCAGCGACTGCCCGGTGGTGTAATTGGCGCCTTCGGAACATAGCCAGGCCACCAGGCTGGCAATCTCTTGCGTTGCGCCGAAACGTCGCAGGGGGATCGAAGGCTCTGCATCAGGCTTCACATCGCCGTCATCCATGCCGTTCATCGGCGTGGCAATCGCGCCAGGCGCGACCGCATTCACCAGAATCTTGTGCCGCACTAACTCCAGCGCCATTGCTTTAGTTAACCCGCCGAGCGCATGTTTAGCGGCTGTGTAGGCGCTGGCATCCGGCAGCGGCGTATGTTCATGTACCGACGTAATGTTGATGATGCGACCGCCCTGCCCTTGTTTCACCATCTGGCGGGCAGCAATTTGAGAGCATAAAAATGCACCATCGACATCAACGGTAAAAATCTTTCGCCACTCATCAAAAGCCATATCAAGAAACGGCGCTTTGGCCATCGTGCCCGCATTATTCACCAGCACATCAATGCGCCCCAGCCGTTGAATAAGTTTCTCCAGCGCCAGTGCTCCTTCTGGCAGTTTACCGAGATCCAGCTGCACGATCTCCGCACGTACACCGTGGCTAACCACCTCACGGGCGGTATCTTTTGCCCCTGCTTCATCAGAGTGCCAGGTAATGCCAATATCAAACCCCTGCTGCGCCAGTAATAACGCGCACTCTTTACCTATCCCTGAATCAGAAGCGGTAATAATCGCGACCTGCGCCATTGAGTTCTCCACCTAACGCTGACTAAACGTTAAGTATAGAAGGCGCATATCCTCAGCGTTTGTAGCCCCCGCCCAGCGCACTGGTGAGTTGAATGGAGGCATCCAGCCATTGCCCTTGCAAAAGCAGGCCGTTGGCTCGTTCGCGAAGCGCCGGAATTCTGGCTTCACTGACGCGGGAACCCGCGATGATGCCCGCGTTAAATCGCGCCTGTGCCAGCCCCACCACACGCATGGCATCGCGCTCAATTTGCGCCTGATGCTGGTTTTTCTCTGCCAGTGTCTGCACCTGACTCGCCGCCCGCGCCACATCATTCACCGCCTCGACCACTGCTTTGTTGTAGTTGGCAATCGACAAGTTGCTTTCGGCTTTCGCAATATCAAGATTGGCATTAAGTCTGCCGCTGTCGAATATCGGCAATGTCAGCCCCGCCGTGACGCCCATCTGTTGGGCGGAGCTACGAAAAAGATCGCTTAAATGCAAAGCATCCTGTTGCAGGAAGGCCATCAGATTGATGTCGGGATAAAATGCCGCTTTTGCTGCGTCGATGGTACTTAACGACGACTCGACATACCAATGCGCCGCCTGCAAATCTACCCGCCGGGCCAGCAAGGAATATCCCAGTTCATCAGGAAGCTGGCTTGCCACTTTCGGCAACGTGACCGGATGCAGCTTCAATGCGCTTTTCTGATGGTTGGTGAGCGCACTTAATCGCGCCTCGATAATTTTCATTTTACCCGCGACATCGTTGAGCTGTTGCTGGGTTTTACTGGCATTAATATCGGTTTCCACACCTTCAACCGAAGAGGTAATTCCACGCTGATAGAGCTGGCGATCGGTCGCAATAATGGTGTTCTGCTCTTTTTCGATTTGCAGCAATACAGTGTTCAAAGCTGCCTGGGTTTGCCACTCCCAGTACAGGCGTGCCACGCTGCCAGCCAGCAATTGTCGGGTCTGCTCACGCTCAGCCGCCCGTGCTTTAACATTCCCCAGGCGAGCAGTAACTTCCGCCCGATTCTTTCCCCAAATATCAAGATGCCAGCCCGCCGTTAAACCAAAAGTACCGTTGGTATACCACGGCCCCGTAGTTCCTGCGGCAGGATCGTTCAGGGCAAACGGCCCCATTAACCCTTCAGCCGACATTTTTTGCCGTTCCATATCCGCAGAAAAATCTACCTGCGGGCCATCCTGGGTCGCTACTGCTTTCGCCTGCGCTTCAGCCAGTTGAATGCGCTGTTCAGCCACCTGCATATCCGGCGCGTTCTGTATTGCATTATTAATTAAGGAAGTGAGTTGATTATCGTGGTATTCCAGCCACCACTGACTGTCTGGCCAACCGTTTTTCAATGCCGCAGGTAACGCCGTGTCCACTTGCGTGGCAGGCGTTTGCAGTTTTAACGCCTGGCGAGTTTCGTGCACAGGCGCACACCCAGCCAACAAAATTAAAAGCGGAAAACAGACGCTTGCTGCATTAAATGAATCACGATTCATGGGGAATAATCAGGTAAGAAACGGTGCGCGGAGATTACCGTGTGTGGCGATATATTTTTTAGTTTCGCGTGGCAATACATCAGCGGAAATAAAACGACATATCCAGAAAAATATACAGTAAGTGAATGATATCCTCTGACTTATCTTAATTGCTTATGAATGACGGCAAAGAGTTTCATTTTTTCCTATACTTATTCAGCATTCACAAATAAAGGAACGCCAATGAAAATTATACTCTGGGCAGTATTGATTATTTTCCTGATTGGGCTACTGGTGGTGACTGGCGTATTTAAGATGATATTTTAAAAATCAGATATGGCATATAAGTTGTCAGGCTAGTAATTAGATGTTTTGTGTACTTGATTTGCAAACAGCTCCGGTGTTGGTGGCGTCAAAATCGCTGAAGCGTTCCCCGAAGGCCGGGGCAGCCCACATGGATGTGGGCTGAGGGCGCGTCTTACAAGGACGTTACCTCGCGCCCGACCCGGTAGCCGAAGGGGATAAGCTGAAGGTACCGCGCAGCGGCGATTTTGTTCGCCAGAGCCCGGGGGTGCAGGGGGAGGAGGCGATTGTCCCCCCCCTGCGCGCTCCTTGCACCAGTAGCAATATGTGGCTTAGCACATGAAAGGAGCGCAACAAGATGATAAAGCTGAATAAGCGATTCATTGTCTCTGATAAGCTGCGATTCCACTATTATCGCAGCTTATCGATATCAATTGCCTGAATAGCCCTTGCAATATCAGGGGAATTATTCAACACCCGCACATGCTGAAATAATTCCGTTGCTTCATCATATTCTTTACGTAAATAACTCAACCACTGCTTAATCCGCGCGACGTGATATAAGCCGGTATCTCCCTGTTTCTCCAGACGGGTATACTTTTGCAGCAATGCAACGACCTCCGGCCACGGCATTCGCGGTTCGTTATATTTCACCACCCGACTCAGGTTGGGAATATTGAGCGCCCCGCGCCCAATCATCACCGCGTCGCAGCCGCTGATAGCCATGCATTGTTGCGCACTCTGCCAGTCCCAGATTTCACCATTGGCAATTACCGGAATATTCAGCCGCTGGCGAATCTCGCCAATCGCCCGCCAGTCGATATGCTCCGCGCGGTACCCCTGCTCTTTTGTCCGCCCATGCACCACCAGCTCCGTAGCGCCAGCCTGTTGAACAGCATCGGCAATTTCAAATTTTTTCTCGCCACTGTCCCAGCCCAAACGCACTTTCACGCTGACGGGCAAATGCGCCGGTACGGCTTCGCGCATCGCTTTCGCTCCCTGGTAGATGAGTTCGGGATCTTTCAGTAACGTTGCCCCACCGCCGCTGCCGTTAACCGTTTTCGACGGGCAGCCGCAGTTAAGATCCACGCCCCAGGAACCTAATTCCACCGCACGGGCGGCGTTCTCTGCCAGCCATTGCGGAAACTGCCCCAGCAACTGTACGCGCACCAGCGTACCTGAAGGAGTACGGCTGGCGTTTTGTAGCTCAGGACAAATGCGATGAAAAACTTTTACCGGCAGCAGTTGATCCACCACGCGAACAAACTCAGTGATGCACAGATCGTAGTCGTTATCTTCGGTCAGCAATTCGCGCACCAGAGAGTCAAGTACCCCCTCCATTGGCGCCAGTAACACACGCATATCATCACCCGCAAAAAAATGAGGCGCTATGTTAGCGCCTCCGGTCAGCGGATTAAAGGTCTGCCGAGTGAGATTGCGGCAAAGCTGCAATCCCTCTCTATGCTTGATCTATGGCAAACACACTTTCTGTTGCGAAAAAGCAGATTTGCCTGAGTTCGCTGCTCACATCGTCATACCCAGGCGCGAAAAATAGCGATGAATTCTTAATGTGATCTGTAGCACATTTTATGAATTAATTGTATGATGAATCCATCTCATCTGGGGTGTTGATTATGAGTAAGACACTGAACATTATCTGGCAATATTTACGCGCTTTCGTCCTGATTTATGCCTGCCTGTATGCAGGCATTTTCATTGCATCCCTGCTACCGGTAACCATTCCGGGCAGCATTATCGGGATGCTGATCCTGTTTGTCCTGCTGGCCTTGCAAATTCTTCCGGCGAAGTGGGTCAATCCGGGGTGTTACGTTTTAATTCGCTATATGGCGCTATTGTTTGTGCCGATTGGCGTAGGCGTAATGCAATATTTTGATTTACTACGCGCGCAGTTTGGCCCGGTAGTGGTTTCCTGTGCAGTCAGTACGCTGGTGGTTTTTCTGGTGGTGAGCTGGAGTTCTCAACTGGTGCACGGTGAACGTAAGGTCGTAGGTCAGAAAGGATCAGAAGAATGATGGCAAATATCTGGTGGTCATTACCGCTGACGTTGATTGTCTTTTTTGCCGCCCGCAAGCTGGCGGCGCGGTATAAGTTTCCCTTGCTTAACCCGTTGCTGGTGGCAATGGTGGTGATCATTCCTTTTTTAATGCTGACCGGCATCTCTTACGACAGCTACTTTAAAGGTAGCGAAGTGCTAAACGATCTGCTGCAACCGGCGGTCGTCGCACTGGCCTATCCTTTATATGAACAGTTGCATCAAATCCGCGCCCGCTGGAAATCAATCATCACCATCTGTTTTATCGGCAGCGTGGTAGCGATGGTGACAGGGACTTGCGTGGCATTGTTGATGGGGGCTTCACCGGAAATTGCTGCGTCGATATTACCGAAATCAGTCACCACGCCAATTGCGATGGCTGTCGGCGGCAGTATTGGCGGTATTCCGGCAATCAGTGCAGTTTGTGTCATTTTCGTCGGGATCCTCGGCGCGGTCTTTGGTCATACGTTACTTAATGCGATGCGTATTCGTACCAAAGCGGCGCGCGGTCTGGCGATGGGGACAGCTTCCCACGCCCTCGGTACGGCGCGCTGTGCTGAGCTGGATTATCAGGAAGGCGCATTTAGTTCGCTGGCGCTGGTGTTATGCGGGATTATAACTTCGCTGATCGCGCCGTTCCTTTTCCCAATTATTCTGGCAGTAATGGGCTAAAATTTGCGATGCGTCGCGCATTTTTGATGTACGTTTCACGCGTTGCATAATTAATGAGATTCAGATCACATATAAAGCCATAGCAGGTTCGTAAACTGTTATCCCATTACATGATTATGAGGCAACGCCATGCATCCACGTTTTCAAACTGCTTTTGCCCAACTTGCGGATAACTTGCAATCTGCGCTGGAACCTATTCTGGCAGACAAGTACTTCCCCGCTTTGTTGACCGGGGAGCAAGTCTCTTCGCTTAAGAGCGCAACCGGGCTGGACGAAGACGCGCTGGCTTTCGCACTGCTACCGCTGGCTGCGGCCTGCGCGCGTACGCCATTGTCGAATTTTAACGTTGGCGCTATTGCACGCGGCGTGAGTGGTACATGGTATTTCGGTGCCAATATGGAATTTATTGGTGCAACAATGCAGCAAACTGTTCATGCTGAACAAAGTGCTATCAGCCACGCCTGGTTAAGCGGTGAGAAAGCTCTCGCGGCCATCACCGTTAACTACACGCCTTGTGGTCACTGCCGTCAGTTTATGAATGAACTGAACAGCGGTCTGGATCTGCGTATTCATCTGCCGGGTCGCGAGGCGCACGCACTGCGTGACTATCTGCCGGATGCCTTTGGACCAAAAGATCTGGAGATAAAAACGCTGCTGATGGACGAGCAGGATCACGGCTTTGCGTTAACTGGTGATGCGCTTTCTCAGGCGGCGATTGCCGCGGCAAACCGTTCGCACATGCCTTACAGTAAGTCACCAAGCGGTGTAGCGCTGGAATGCAAAGACGGTCGTATTTTCAGCGGCAGCTACGCTGAAAACGCCGCATTCAACCCGACTCTGCCGCCATTGCAGGGTGCGTTAATTCTGTTGAATCTCAAGGGTTATGATTACCCGGATATCCAGCGCGCGGTTCTGGCAGAAAAAGCCGATGCGCCGTTGATTCAATGGGATGCAACCTCAGCAACGCTGAAAGCTCTCGGCTGTCACAGTATCGACCGCGTTCTTCTCGCTTAAGCCTGGTGCCGGATGCGGCGGGAACGCCTTGTCCGGCCTACAGTCTGGCACGCTGATAAGCGTTGCATCAGGCTTGCCAGCGCTCTCCTGATGTCGAAAATCCCGGCAAACAGTTTACCGTTTCTTGCGCAAAAGCAGCGGGTAAAGTAGCCTGATAAAAATTTCCCGAGATCGAGTCTTCTGCATGTTAAAGCGTCTGTTCTACAGCCTGTTAGTCATGATCGGCTTGCTGCTGTTGACTGTGCTCGGCCTCGATCGCTGGATGAGTTGGAAAACCGCGCCTTATATCTACGACGAGTTGCAGGATCTCCCCTACCGTCAGGTCGGCGTGGTGCTTGGCACAGCAAAGTATTATCGCACCGGAGTCATTAATCAGTATTACCGCTACCGTATTCAGGGGGCGATTAATGCCTATAACAGCGGTAAAGTGAACTATCTATTACTTAGCGGCGATAACGCGTTGCAAAGTTATAACGAACCGATGACCATGCGCAAAGATTTAATAGCCGCTGGCGTCGACCCCTCTGATATTGTTCTCGATTACGCGGGCTTCCGAACACTGGATTCCATCGTACGTACGCGCAAAGTGTTCGATACTAACGATTTTATTATTATCACCCAGCGTTTTCACTGTGAGCGGGCATTATTTATCGCTTTACATATGGGTATTCAGGCCCAGTGTTATGCCGTACCATCGCCAAAAGATATGTGGTCTGTCCGTATTCGCGAATTTGCCGCCCGTTTCGGCGCGCTGGCTGACCTTTATATTTTTAAACGTGAGCCGCGTTTTTTAGGTCCATTGGTCCCTATTCCGGCAATGCATCAAGTGCCGGAAGATGCGCAGGGCTATCCCGCCGTCACGCCCGAGCAGTTACTTGAATTACAAAAGAAACAAGGAAAGTAGTTATGGATGTACAGCAGTTTTTTGTCGTTGCCGTTTTTTTCCTAATCCCTGTATTTTGTTTTCGCGAAGCGTGGAAAGGCTGGCGTGCTGGCGCGATTGATAAACGGGTTAAAAATTCGCCGGAACCGGTGTATGTCTGGCGCGAAAAAAATCCGGGGCTCTTCTTTGCTTATATGGCGGCGTATTGTGGTTTCGGAATTTTATCTATTGGCATGATTATTTATCTTATTTTCTATCGTTAATATTCCCCTCTCCAGTTAATTATTGAGAATAATTATTACTTCACCTGATAAGCTGCGGATATCACATTCTTAACCGCAGCTATTTGTGAATCCTTTCACAGTTTAAATTTCCCCGCACGCTTAGCCTTAATATCAGTACATTATTATTTACTAAACGCTCGCCTTAATTACCTATAGCATTAAGGAAGATCACATGCCGCAACAAAATTATCTGGATGAACTCACTCCGGCTTTTACGCCTTTACTGGCGATTAAAGAAGCCTCTCGCTGTTTATTATGTCACGACGCGCCCTGTAGTCAGGCTTGCCCGGCGCAAACCGATCCGGGAAAATTTATTCGCTCAATTTATTTTCGTAATTTTAAAGGTGCTGCCGAGACGATTCGCGAAAATAATGCCTTAGGTGCCGTTTGCGCCAGAGTATGCCCGACGGAAAAATTATGCCAGCGAGGTTGTACCCGTGCCGGTGTCGACGACCCGATTGATATTGGCCGCTTACAGCGTTTTGTTACTGATTTCGAACAGCAAACCGGAATGGAGATTTATCAGCCCGGCAGTAAAACGCTCGGCAAAGTGGCGATTATTGGTGCAGGCCCTGCCGGGCTACAAGCGAGTGTGACACTGACCAACCGGGGATACGACGTCACGATTTATGAAAAAGAAGCACAGCCAGGTGGTTGGCTGCGTAATGGCATTCCGCAATTTCGTTTGCCGCATTCAGTGCTGGATGCAGAAATCGCCCGTATCGAAAAAATGGGGGTGACCATAAAGTGTAATTGCGAGATTGGTAAAACACTCACGCTGGAACAATTGAAAGCGGAAAACCGAGCGGTACTGGTCGCCGTGGGGTTATCGAGCGGTTCTGGTCTGCCGCTGTTTGAACATAGCGATGTTGAGATTGCCGTCGACTTCTTGCAACGTGCACGACAGGCGCAGGGCGATATCAGCA
The DNA here is from genome assembly GCF_005845405.1 of Escherichia sp. E4930. Lineage (NCBI taxonomy): Bacteria > Pseudomonadati > Pseudomonadota > Gammaproteobacteria > Enterobacterales > Enterobacteriaceae > Escherichia > Escherichia sp. E4930. The sequence continues at coordinate 304,631 of NZ_VCDZ01000007.1, forward strand.
TCCCACAGAGCGCATTAATTATTGGCGGCGGCGATGTCGCGATGGACGTTGCCAGCACGCTGAAAGTTCTTGGTTGCCAGGCGGTGACCTGCGTTGCGCGTGAAGAGTTAGATGAGTTTCCGGCAAGCAAGAAAGAGTTCACCAGCGCTCAGAAATTGGGGGTATCGATTATCGATGGCTTTACGCCAGTGGCTGTAGACGGCAATAAAGTGACGTTTAAACATGTTCGTTTACCGGGCGAAATGACGATGGCTGCGGACAAAATTATTCTCGCTGTAGGTCAACATGCCGAACTTGCCACGTTTGCGGCGCTGGCTCCGCAGCGCAACACCATCGAAACGCAAAATTACCAGACCCGTGACCCGCAACTGTTTGCCGCTGGCGATATTGTTGAGGGCGACAAAACCGTGGTTTATGCAGTGAAAACCGGGAAAGAAGCCGCCGAGGCGATCCATCACTATTTAGAGGGAGCTTGCTCATGTTAACGAAAGATCTTTCTATTACCTTTTGCGGCGTGAAGTTTCCCAACCCGTTCTGCCTCTCTTCTTCACCGGTTGGCAATTGCTACGAGATGTGCGCCAAAGCCTACGACACCGGCTGGGGTGGCGTGGTGTTCAAAACGATCGGCTTTTTTATCGCTAATGAAGTCTCACCGCGTTTTGATCATCTGGTGAAAGAAGATACCGGTTTTATCGGCTTCAAAAATATGGAGCAGATTGCTGAACATCCGTTGGAAGAGAATCTGGCTGCCCTGCGTCGGCTGAAAGAAGATTACCCGGACAAAGTATTGATCGCTTCGATCATGGGGGAAAATGAGCAGCAATGGGAAGATCTGGCGCGTCTGGTGCAAGAAGCTGGCGCCGATATGATCGAGTGTAACTTCTCCTGTCCGCAAATGACTTCTCATGCGATGGGTAGCGATGTCGGGCAAAGCCCGGAGCTGGTAGAAAAATATTGTCGGGCAGTGAAACGTGGTTCCACGCTGCCAATGCTGGCGAAGATGACGCCGAATATCGGTGATATGTGCGAAGTGGCGCTGGCGGCAAAACGCGGTGGCGCAGATGGTATTGCGGCAATTAACACCGTTAAATCAATCACCAATATCGATCTTAATCAGAAAATCGGTATGCCAATCGTTAACGGCAAATCGAGCATTTCCGGTTGTTCCGGTAAAGCGGTGAAACCGATCGCCCTGCGCTTTATTCAGCAAATGCGCACGCATCCAGAGCTGCGCGATTTCCCGATCAGCGGTATCGGCGGTATTGAAACCTGGGAAGATGCGGCGGAGTTTTTATTGCTCGGCGCGGCAACCTTGCAGGTGACCACCGGCATTATGCAGTACGGGTATCGGATAGTGGAAGATATGGCAAGCGGGTTGTCGCATTATCTTGCCGATCAGGGATTTGATTCGTTGCAGGAGATGGTAGGTCTGGCGAATCATAATATTGTTCCGGCAGAAGATTTAGACCGCAGCTATATCGTCTATCCCCATATCAATCTCGATAAATGTGTTGGCTGTGGGCGCTGTTACATTTCCTGTTACGACGGCGGTCACCAGGCGATGGAATGGAACGAGAAAACGCGCACGCCGCATTGTAATACCGAAAAATGCGTTGGTTGTTTGCTTTGCGGTCATGTTTGCCCGGTGGGTTGTATCGATCTCGGGGAAGTGAAGTTTAAGAAAGGAGAGAAAGAACACCCGGTAACGTTGTAAAACCAGCGTTGCATCCGGCATTTGGCTCCGATTGCCGGATGCGGCGTGAACGCCTTATCCGGCCTACAAAACCATATAGATCAGTATGTTGTGCTCATTGTAGGCCAGATAAAATGCGCCAGCATTTCATCCGGCATTTGGCTCCTGTCGCCGGATGCGGCGTGAACGCCTTATCCGGCCTACAAAACCATATAAATCAGTATATTGTGCTCATTGTAGGCCGGATAAAACGCGCCAGCGTTGCATCCGGCAATACCCACAATCACATCACTTCTTACGTGCGTATTTCAGTGAATCCAGCGCCACGGCGAAGATAATAATCGCCCCTTTGATGATGTACTGCCAGTACGGGTTTACGCCGATGTACGTCAGGCCGTAGTTAATGACCGTAAAGATAATTACCCCGGTCACCACGCCAATCACCGTCCCCACACCGCCGCTGAACGATACGCCGCCCACCACGCACGCCGCGATAGCATCCAGCTCATACATGAAGCCGAGGTTGTTGGTGGCAGAGCCGATACGTCCGGCTTCTAACATCCCGCCGAAGGCATAGAACACGCCAGACAACGCGTAGATCATCAGCAGGTTCAGGCCGACGTTAACACCAGAAACTTTCGCCGCTTCCGGGTTACCGCCAATGGCAAAAATGTTCTTACCAAAACGGGTTTTGTTCCACAGCACCCAGACGAACGCCACGGCAATCAGGGCGTAGAAGGTGATATAAGAGAGACGGAAACTCCCCAGTGCAATAAATCCCTGGGCAAAGGTGGAGAAGCCGCTATCAAAACCAGAAATCGGCGACGCCCCCACAAAGTCGTAATAGAGCGAGTTGATGCCGTAGACGATAATCATCGTGCCGAGAGTGGTAATAAATGGCGTTACGTTGAGATAGGCGATAATCAGCCCGTTGATCAAACCGATAACCGCGCCAATAGCACAGACAATCAGAATAACCAGCGCAATCGGCATCGTCGCCATTTCCGGGAACACTTTGTTGGCGTTTTCCATGGACTGCAATAACGTCGCCGCTACCACTGCCGCCAGCCCCACCTGACGACCAGCGGAAAGGTCAGTCCCCTGGGTGACAATTAACCCTGCCACGCCGAGCGCGATAATAATACGCACCGATGACTGGGTGAGAATATTACTTAAATTCAACAGACTTAAAAATGTTGGGTCCTGGAAAATAATAATCGCCAGCAAAACTAAAAGAACGACGTAAATACCGCCCTCTTTCAGGTAAGTAAGAAAACTTTTCTTATTTAACGCACTCATGGGAAGCCCCTAATCTTAAAGGTGCAAAGACGCAAGACGCAGAATTTCGTTTTGCGTTGTTGTTTTTGTATCGACAATTCCGGAAACGAGGCCATTGCTCATAACCAGAATACGGTCTGTTATCCCTAACAACTCTGGCATTTCAGATGAGATAATAATAATCCCCTTGCCTTTCTTCGCCAGTTCGGCAATTAACTGATAAATTTCAAACTTCGCTCCAACATCAATACCGCGCGTCGGTTCGTCGAGCATTAATATTTCTGGTTGCGTTAACAGCCAGCGACCAATAATCACCTTTTGCTGATTACCACCTGAGAGCGAACCAATTTGCGTACGATGCCCTGGCGTTTTTACCCGCATCGAATCAATCACCCACTGGGTATCGCTTTTCATCCGCGAGTTATCCAACAAGCCCACTTTATTTTTGTAGTTGCGAATATTGGAAATTAATGAGTTAAAGCCAATATCCAGATAGGCATAAATTCCCGTTGAACGGCGTTCTTCAGTTACCAACGCAAATCCGTGGTTAATGGCTTCGTTGGCATTATGGTTATTGATCTTTTTGCCATGCAACGTAATGGTGCCAGCAGATTTCTCGCGAATGCCAAATAACGTCTCAACAATATCGGTACGTTTCGCCCCCACCAGCCCGGCAATACCGAGGATCTCCCCTTTATGCAGGTCAAACGAGACATCGCGAATCGATGGCTGGCGTAGTGACGTCAGGTTACGCACTTCGAGGATCACTTCGCCCGGCTTGTTTTCTTTATCCGGGAAACGCTGGTTAAGAGAACGACCAACCATCATGGCGATGATCTTGTCCATCGTCAGCCCTTCCAACGGTTCGGTAGCGATCCACTGACCGTCGCGCAATACGGTGACTTCATCACATAACTGGAAAATCTCTTCCATTTTATGCGAGATATAGACAATACCGCAGCCGCGTTCTTTTAATTTACGAATAATAGTAAACAGATGATTGACCTCTTTTTCGGTTAACGAAGAAGTCGGTTCATCCATAATCACAATTTTCGCGTTATAGGAAAACGCTTTAGCAATTTCGATCATCTGCATTTGCGAAACAGATAATGTACCGACGCGCGCACGCGGATCGATATCAATATCCAGTTCATCAAAAATCGCTTTAGTTTCGCGGTACATTTTGTCCTGATCAACAAACATGCCTTTGGTGGGATATCGCCCCAGCCACATGTTGTCCATCACCGAACGTTGTAATACCAGGTTTAACTCCTGGTGTACCATCGAAATACCATTTTCCAGTGCTTCTTTGGCAGAATGAAAATCGATCTCTTTACCCTGGAATAAAATGGTGCCGGAATCTTTTTGATAAATACCAAACAGGCATTTTAATAATGTTGATTTTCCCGCACCGTTTTCCCCCATTAACGCATGTATAGAGTGTGGTCGGACTTTTAAATTAACGTTATCAAGTGCCTTAACACCAGGAAAAGACTTGTTGATACCGCTCATTTCCAACAAGTATTCACCTGATGACGGAGTCGTTGAGCTGACCATATAATTTTACCTTGTTGGTCATACAATAAGGGCGCAATAAACTATTGCGCCCGTTCAGTCTTATTTCTTGCTGAATTCAGCCAGGTTATCTTTGTCTACGCCAACATAAGGTACGCGAACCACTTTGTTGTCGATTTTCCAGTTGGTGCCGTCAGCAGCGCCCTTGCCATCGGCCAGGTTTTTCGCCAGATCAAAGGTCGCTTTCGCCTGGTTGTTGGCATCATTCAGTACGGTCCCCGCCAGCGCACCGGATTTCACCAGCGCCAGAGCTTCTGGCAGCGCATCGACGCCAAACACCGGAATGCTGGACTTGTTGTGTGCTTTCAGCGCTTCAACCGCACCCATTGCCATCGCATCGTTGTTAGCAATAACCACTTCGATTTTGTTGGCGTTCGGGCCAGACAGCCAGGCGTCCATCTTATCTTTCGCCTGAGCAGTGTCCCACATAGCGGTATCTAACTGTAACTGTTCAGTTTTGATGCCTTTATCGTTCAGCTCTTTAATCACGTAAGTGGTGCGTGCTTCTGCATCCGGATGGCCCGGCTCGCCTTTCAGCAGTACGAACTGAATCTGACCGTCTTTGTTCAGATCCCAACCCTGATTCGCCGCCCAGTGTTTAGCAATCAGATCGCCCTGGATAATGCCGGACTCTTTGGAGTCAGTACCAACGTAGTAGGCTTTGTCGTAGCTATCCAGTGCCTTACGGGAAGGTTCTTTGTTGAAGAAAACCACCGGCACGTTTTGCCCGCGCGCTTTCTCAATCACCGTACCCGCAGCTGCCGGGTCAACCAGGTTGATTGCCAGCGCCTTCACCCCTTTTGCCAACAGCACGTCAATCTGATCGTTCTGCTTGGACTGGTCATTCTGTGAATCATTCATCAGCAACTGGACGTCTGGTGCTGCTTTCGCATCCTGTTCGATAGCCTTACGCACAACAGACATAAAATTATCGTCATATTTATAAATCGTCACACCAATACGGGTATCAGCAGCGTGTGCAGCGGCGCCGAATAACATGCTGGCCATCACAGCAGACAGGGTTAACACCTTCTTATTCATGGTATCTCCGGTTTTTCTTATGCAGGGTAGTGCTTGAGATAAATGCTCGGCGGGCCAGTATGGTTAATGAAGTGTTACTGAACGCCGAAGCTCATTTTTAAAAATCCGTTCGTCCATGCCCGGTAACGCTCCATAAAACGGCTCTAATTGTTGTTATGACGCCATAACTTCGATAAAAGCGATCACTCACTGTTACATACAAGTTACAACGTTAAAACGGTGCAATCATAGCTACCACATTGTTAACATACTGTGAAATCACTCACAAATTGAAAGCGGTTACATCCTCTGATTTGCTCAGTTAGTGATCGCCGCCGCATTCTGGCGTATTGCGACAGAATGGCGGCGCACTAACGTCGGCATAAAACAGTGGCTGGCACGCGGATCAATGTTGCCTGCTGCCCCCTGCAAGGCCAGTTCAGTGGCTAATTTTGCCATCGAAGCAATGGGATAACGCACGGTCGTTAATTGCGGGTCGGTGTAACGAGCAATGGGGATATCATCGAAACCAATGATTGAGAGATGTAACGGAATCGCAATGCCATTATCTTTTAATGCCGTCAGAGCGCCAGCGGCCATATTGTCGTTATAGGCAAATACAGCGGTAAGTTGTAGATTGCGCCCGAGTAGTTCAACCATCGCCGCCTCGCCGCCTGGCATATCCGGCGTCCCCGTGCCAATCCAGCTTTCCGGCGGAACAATATCCTGCTCTTTCAGCGCGCTTATCCAGCCCGCTTTACGCATTGCGTCATCTTCAATGCTGTGGCTGGAAGAGAGATAGCCGATACGTTGATGACCGTTATTCAGCAACATGCGCGTCGCCATTCTGGCACCGCTGATATTATCCAGACAAACACAGCGATGGGCATAGCCTGGCACAACCCGATTGATGAGCACCATGCCGGGAATGTTGTCCATAAATTGCGCCAGCTCGTCGTCACTTAACGCTTTTGAATGAACGATCAATGCGTTACAACGCTGGCGGATTAGCACTTCGATGGCGTGACGCTCTTTTTCCGCTTCATGATAGCTATTGCCAATCAACACATATTTCTGATGTTGCTGGGCAACGAGATCGACGGCTTTAACCAATGCGCCGAAAAATGCATCTGAAACATCCATGACCACCACACCGATGGTATCGCTCACCTGAGTTGCCAGCGCCTGTGCATTGGCATTTGGCCGATAATCCAACTCACTCACCGCTTTCATAACTGCTTCACGCGTGTCGGCACTGACCAGCGTGCTGTTATTGAGCACCCGGGAAACCGTTGCCACAGAGACGCCAGCCTGACGCGCTACATCACGAATGGTGATCATATTCACTACCTGTTATGAGATTGCAGTAGATTACTGCTTGCTGGCGGCTATTTTGTCAGCACTGAATACAGGACTTCGTGAATCGAGTCACAGCAATGGAAACGGTTACAGCCGTTTTGTTAATGAATGTGATCCAGATCGTTATCTGGATGTTTTAGATAATGCAGGTCCGGCAGCGCGCAAGGTTAACTGACGCCAGAGCCATTCCACCGGCCCCTGACGGAAGTAACGCAGCCAGATAACAGAGAAAAGCAGGTTCGCCAGCCATACCGGAACGACAAACGCCAGCAACTCCAGGCGGTCAAACTGCATAAACAAACCGAGGTGGTAAAACAGCGTGGTACAAATCAGCGTTTGCAGTAGATAATTGGTTAGCGCCATCCGTCCGACGCAGGCGATTGCCAGCACCAGCCTGAAGCGGCTTAATTGCGGCCAAAAGCCATAAAACAGCGACGCATAGCCAATTGCCTGAAACGGCGCGCTAAGTTCACGCGGCATTTGAAGTAAGAAGGCACACCAGCGATACGCCCAGTCCAGCCGCCATTGCAGTGCGATAGCAGGAAGGTTAATCAGCACACCAATTGCCACCAGCACAAAACCGGTACGACGATAGTGACGTAAGCTGAACTGCCCTTTCAGCCAGCCGCTACGCATCAGCGCAGCGCCAATTAACATCATCCCTGCCAGTTGCCAGCCATACTGCGCGCCCAGTGCCAGTAAACTGTTACCGACGCCATCGGCGCGGTTACTGATCGCTTCAACGCCGCCATGAAGTTTCCAGTATTTTTCATACAAAATGGCCGATGCATCTGGCGTCCAGGCGCGGCTGGTCTGGCTGTCAGAAATCAACCCCAGCAACAGCAAAACGCCAATCCCCACCAGATACAGCATCACGCCAGTATTAAATAAACTTTTTACCGATGGCGCATCACGCACCAGTCGCCAACTGATTAAGCCCACCAATCCGTAAGCCAGCAGGATATCGCCGTCCCAGAACAATAAACCGTGAATAAAGCCCAGCAAGACTAGCAGTGTTAACCGCGACTGGATCCAGCGTCTGCCGCGCGGCAGCAACATTTGCAGGCCCGCGCCAAACAGCAGCGCAAAAAGCGTGAGGAATTTTACCTGGCCGATGAGATCCAAAAACGCCCAGGTCCAGGCGTCGGACGGGGTAATAGTGCCATACCAGGCGGGATTGAGATAAGCCGCCTTTGGTAAACCAAAGGCGCTGATGTTTAATAGCAGGATCCCCAGAATGGCGACGCCGCGAACAAAATCGAGCGTGACGTTGCGCTCCATGGTTCCTGCCTTTTAATCAGTTGTGATGACGCACAGCGCGCAGAAACTCGTGCCGCGTATTCTGACTGGATTTGAACAAACCACCGAGGGAGGTCGTTGTCGTGGCGCTGGTTGCATCGCGGATGCCACGCGCTTTCACGCAGTAATGCACCGCGTCGATGGAGACAGCCACGTTATTGGTCCCCAGCAGCGTTTGCAGCGCAATGAGGATTTGCTGAGTCAGACGTTCCTGCACCTGCGGGCGCTGGGCAAAGAACTGCACGATGCGGTTAATTTTCGACAGGCCGATCACCGAATCTTTCGGGATATAGGCTACCGTCGCTTTGCCATCGATAGTGACAAAATGGTGCTCGCAGGTGCTGGTCAGAGTGATATCGCGCACGGTGACCATTTCATCGACCTTCATTTTGTTTTCAATGAGGGTGATTTTCGGGAAATTGGCGTAATCCAGACCGGAGAAAATTTCATCGACATACATTTTAGCGATGCGATGCGGCGTTTCCATCAAACTGTCATCAGCGAGGTCGAGATTCAATAGCTGCATGATTTCAGTCATATGACCGGCGATAAGGCTTTTGCGCGTTTCGTTATCCATTTCATGCACGGGCGGGCGCAGCGGTGTTTCCAGTCCTCGCGCAACTAACGCTTCATGAACCAGGGCCGCTTCTTTACTGAGTGATGGCATTTATGTTTTCTCCTGCAGGTGTGACGCCTCCGCCCTGCGTGGGGGCAAAGTTATTAAGCTGATTAGCAGCCCGATTATTGTGCGTGAGGTGGCGCACATAATCCAGTATTCACAGCGATAATTATTGTAATTGCCGCTGCCTTTCAGCGTTAGATGTTAAAACATCGTTATGCATATGCGGAAGTGAAAGTTACTCACAGCGCATTGAATAAACGGTATGATGACTAAAATGCAAACAACACAACAAGGAGCCACGCATGGAAATGCTCGAAGAGCACCGCTGTTTTGAAGGCTGGCAGCAACGCTGGCGGCACGACTCCAGTACCTTAAATTGCCCGATGACGTTCAGCATCTTTCTCCCACCGCCCCGCGACAACGCCCCTCCGCCTGTGCTGTACTGGCTTTCAGGTTTAACCTGCAATGACGAGAACTTCACCACCAAAGCAGGCGCTCAGCGCGTAGCGGCAGAACTGGGGATTGTGCTGGTAATGCCAGACACCAGCCCGCGCGGCGAACAGATTGCTAACGATGATGGCTACGATTTAGGCCAGGGTGCGGGGTTTTATCTCAACGCCACGCAACCGCAGTGGGCGACGCATTACAGGATGTATGATTATCTGCGCGATGAATTACCGACGCTGATTCAATCGCAATTTAACGTCAGCGATCGCTGTGCTATTAGTGGCCATTCGATGGGGGGTCATGGCGCATTGATTATGGCGCTGAAAAATCCGGGCAAGTACACCAGCGTTTCGGCCTTTGCGCCGATTGTGAATCCGTGCTGCGTCCCGTGGGGAATCAAAGCGTTTAGCCGCTATTTAGGTGAGGACAAAGATGCATGGCTGGAATGGGACAGTTGCGCGCTGATGTATGCCAGTAACGCGCAGGATGCGATCCCGACGCTTATTGATCAGGGTGATAATGATCAGTTTCTTGCTGACCAACTGCAACCTGCAGTACTGGCAGAAGCCGCGCGCCAGAAAGCGTGGCCGATGACGCTACGTATTCAACCTGGTTATGATCACAGTTACTACTTCATTGCTTCTTTTATAGAGGATCATCTGCGCTTCCATGCGCAGTATTTACTGAAGTGAAAGTTCGCCCGGTTCGCCGGGCATCTCCTCATCAGAAGCGATAATCCACAGCCATAAAGTAACGACGTCCGTCTTCGTTATAGCTGTAGTCATCACGACTCAGATCTTTGTCGCCCAGGTTCAGCACGCCTGCGCGCAGTTTGACGTCTTTGGTCACCTGCCAGGCCGCGCCGGTATTCCAGATCACATAGCCACCTGGCGTTTTAGCGGTATCGCTGTCGGCTCGTTTCTGACCAGTGTAGTGACCAGAAACATAAAACGACCAGTCTTCCAGCGCCAGCGGTTTCCAGTCTAGCGTACCGTTAGCGGTATGGAACGGCAGATCGGATAGCGGTTTGTTTTCACCGTTGCTAACATCGCGTCCATCGTTGTAGGTGTAGTTGAGTGACAGCTTCCATTCATCGTTGAACGGAATTTTCAGCTCGGTTTCCACGCCCTGAATACGAGCTTTGTTAACGTTGTAGTAGCTGAACACCGGTATACGTCGACCGTTTGCCCCCGTTTCAAAACCAACAAAGTTTTGGTAACCCGGCGCAGCATTGACGTCAGATGTACGGCTGATGCTAATACGATCTTTCACATCATTGCGGAAGACGGTCACACTGGATTCAACACCTTCCAGCCAGCCCTCTTCACCCATGTAGTAAAGCCCCAGTTCCCAACTTTCGCTGGTTTCTGGTTTCATATCCGGGCTACCCACAATCTTACATGCGCCACGGCAGGAATTGGTCGTCCAGTCGGGGCTAAGTTGTAATAACGAAGGTGCTTTAAATGCCGTCGCCCAGCCCCCTTTCACCGTTACGGTGTCGGTGGCGTTATAAACCAGGTAGGCACGCGGACTCCAGTGTTCGCCGTAGGTTTCGTGATCGTCCATACGCACGCCGGTCGTCAGCGCCAGCGGCTCGAAGATCCGCCATTCATCTTCCACAAACAGCGCGTACTGACTGGCGGACGTTTTAGTGCTGGTGCCACCGGTCAGGTTCACCGCATCGCTAAGTTTGTCGTGGCGCCATTCACCACCCACCGTGACAAACTGATTGATAGCCGTCAGCGGCAGCGTGTATTTACCATCGACCGTGTTACTTTCGGAAGTAATCGGGCTACTGTTGCCTGGGTTTTTGTTCTCGACTTTCTCACCATAATATTTCAGTTCGCTGGTGCCGTAATCCCAGCGCCCATTATGGCTTACGGAGTAGTTCTGGCGTTCGAGGCGGTTTCTGTCCAGCGAGTCAGAATCGCGATCCTGGCGGTCAAAACCGTAACCAGCGGTAAAATCGTGATTTTGATTCGGCGTCCAGGCAAATTCGACATTGCCGTCGCGACTGGAGAATCCTTCAATACGCGGCGTTTCTCCCGTGTCGGTAGTAGAGGAACTCTGCGGGTCATCCTTTTCACGTTTTGCCAGGCTGCCGTAAGCTTTCATTCCCAGCACGCCGTCAATCAGCGGTCCACTAGTGAAGAACTGGCCGTTGTAGGTGTCACCGCGATCGCGATGTTCCTGAATGGTGGTATCTACCGTTACAGTGCCTGACCATTTCTGGCCGATTTTTTTGGTGATGATGTTCACCACGCCGCCGAGCGCATCGGAACCATACAGTGAAGACATCGGGCCACGTACCACTTCGATACGTTCGATGGAATCGACCGGGATCCAGTTCAGGTCAAAGTCATTATGGCGGAAGACGGCATTGCGCGAGTTAACACGTTTACCATCGACAAGAATCAGGGTGTAGCTGCTATCCAGACCACGAATACTGACGCCCTTACGGTTGTCCCCTTCGTTAGTCAGTTGTACGCCCGGCACTTCTTTGAGGACATCCTTCAAATTTTGCACTGGTTTACGTTGCAAATCTTGCTGGGTAATGACACTGATACTGGCGGGCGCATCTTTGAGGTTTTGTTCAACGGAAGATGCCGTGACTACCATCGTTTCGCCATCATCATCAACCGCTAACACAGGCCATGCACATGAAACTGCGGACAAACACAGCCCGACCCGTACGAAAGGGTTCAACCTAAACATTCCATATCTCCATGAGGTAACTACGAAAATAAAATGGGTTATCGCTCACATCTTCTTCATGTCCCCTTGCGTACGGCAGCATCGCGGTAGACTTTTTTGTATGCAGGTGATCATCCCAAAAGCCTGAACAGCCTCTGATTTGTCAGCCTTTTTTGATTTCGGCGTAACGATAATGCAAACGATAACAATTATCAATCCAAATGTTAAATTTTATATCCGTATGAATGCTAAGGAAAAGAAAAAGCCCTCTCGGTTGAGAGGGCTTTATTAAGGAAGGGGTAAAACTTATTTCTTATCGTTCTGCGGGAACTTCATTTCGCTGTAGCGTACGAAGTGGGTTCCTTTAATCAACTTATAGCCAAACCAGATCATAAGGAACAGCGGGATGCCAATATAGGTTGCCGCTACGCCACCCCAGTCGATAGTGTCTTTCAGGAACGCTTCGTAGTTCTGGCCCAGAGTGATAATCAGGCACAGCACAAAAGCGAAGATCGGTCCCAGCGGGAAGAAGCCTGAACGGTACGGCAGATCGTTAATATCATGCCCCTGCAGCACATAACCGCGACGGAAACGATAATGGCTGATCGCAATTCCCAGCCAGGCGATAAAGCCTGTCATACCGGAGGTGTTCAGCAGCCACAGGTATACCGTCTGGTTACCAAACATGGAGGTCAGGAAGCACAGACCCGCAATTACCGTGGTCGCATACAGCGCGTTACGCGGTACGCCGCCACGCGACAATTTAGCGAAAATGCGCGGCGCTTTACCGTCACACGCCAGGGTGTACAGCATACGAGTAGACGCATACATACCGGAGTTACCCGCTGACAGCACCGCCGTCAGAATAACCGCGTTCATCACCGCCGCCGCAGAGAGCAGACCCGCATGCTGGAACACCAGGGTGAACGGGCTGACGCTGATGTCTTTAACATCGTTACGCAGCAGGCTCGGATCGGTGTATGGAATGATCAGGCTGATGATCAGGATTGCGAACACATAGAACAGCAGGATTCGCCAGAACACCTGACGTACCGCGCGTGGAATGTTTTTCGCCGGTTCTTCGGACTCGCCTGCAGCAATACCGATCAGCTCGGTTCCCTGGAAAGAGAAGCCGACAATCATTGCCACACCGATCATCGCCGCAAAACCACCAGCAAATGGTGCTTCGCCAATCGTCCAGTTGCTCCAGCCCGCAGGCTGTGCGCCTTTGAAGATGCCGATAATCATCATCACGCCGACGATGATAAAGACAATGACCGTAGTGACTTTGATCAGTGAGAACCAGTATTCCGCCTCGCCAAAGCCACGAACTGAAATGTAGTTCAGGAGGAAGATAACGCCGAGGAACAGCGCACTCCAGATCCAACCCGGGGTGTCCGGGAACCACCAGCTCATGACCAACTGAGCGGCCACCAGGTCAACGGCGATAGTAACCGCCCAGTTGTACCAGTAGTTCCAGCCCAGCGCGAAGCCAAAGCCTTCTTCAACATAGTTCTGACCGTAAGTGGCAAAGGAACCAGAAACCGGCATATATGCCGCCAGTTCACCAAGACTGGTCATCAGGAAGTAAACCATCAGGCCGATCAGAATATACGAGAGCAGCGCCCCACCTGGACCTGCCTGAGAGATCGTTGCGCCAGAGGCAACAAAAAGACCCGTACCGATGGAACCGCCAATGGCAATCATCGTCAGGTGACGCGCCTTTAATTCACGGCGTAAGCCCGGCGCTTCTGTGGTTTTAGTTTCGGAAACCATACGAAAATGCTATCCATCTTAAAAATGAGGCGCGATTGTAGCAGACGATTTGCAATCCTTCCGGTAGAAATACGCTTTTATAAGACACCTTCATGATCGCCCAGGGATTATAAGTAAAGCAACCAATCTCTTTTCTGGCGAATGTATACCGGTGGTGCTGCGTCACAAAATCGACACAGCCCCCGTAGGTTTCTGTACAACGGATTAACGCGGCAAAGTGGAGGAATCGCAGTACTCCAGAAAGCGCCGTAACGCGTTGGAAAGGTGTTTCTGCCGATGATGTATACGCCACAACGTACGCATCAGGCGCGGCAGAGGGACAGCAACTTCACTTAATGTGCCAGCCTGCAATTGATCTTCAATGACCCTTCGCGACAGGCAACTGATTCCCAACCCATGACGCACCGCATGTTTGATTGCCTCGGAGTTACCTAATTCCATCGCCATCTCAAACTTCGGTAAATGCGACAGTAACAGATAATCGACAATCTCCCGCGTGCCGGAACCGCGTTCACGCAGGATCCACGGAGCAGCGGCCAGCTGTTCTAAAGTGACCGGACCACGGGCCAACGGCGAAGTCGGCGCGGCGAAAACCACCAGCTCGTCTTCCAGCCACGGTTCAGAAATGATTTCAGTGCTGTGGCACGGTCCTTCAATAAAGCCAATATCAACGCGGAAATCCAGCACCGCTTGCATCACGTCCTGGCTGTTCCCAACGCTCAGTTCAATCGGTAACTGCGGATAATCATGGCGATAACGGGCGATGACTGCAGGCAGAATGTAGTTACCGATGGTACTACTGGCATAGACACGAATCGCGCCGTTGTCTTCGCGAAACAGTTGTTCGATTTCAATCGCCTGTTCAAGCAGTGCCAACGCACGCGGATAGAGCAGCCGCCCGTGTTCATTAACAACCAGTCTTTTCCCCACGCGATCAAACAGTTGCACGCCAAGCTGCCCTTCCAGGTCGGTCAAGGCTGCGCTCACTGCTGATTGCGACAACGCCAGCATCACCGACGCCTGGGTGGTTGATCCACTTTTCAATACTTCTGCAAAAACTTCCAACTGCCGGAGGGTGATGTGCATAGTCGCTTACCACTTATAAAGATTAATTATAAATATATAATCAATTTTATTTTTAAACCAGTTAGTCGTAACCTTATGCCCGGTTAAAGGAGAGGGTTATGACGAATATCACCTTACAGAAACAACATCGTACACTGTGGCATTTTATTCCGGGGTTAGCCCTGAGTGCAGTTATCACCGGGGTCGCCCTGTGGGGTGGTTCCATTCCCGCGATTGCGGGTGCCGGGTTTAGTGCCCTCACCCTCGCAATCTTGTTGGGGATGGTTTTAGGCAACACCATCTATCCGCACATCTGGAAAAGCTGTGACGGTGGCGTGCTGTTTGCCAAGCAATATTTATTACGTCTGGGTATCATTCTTTATGGCTTCCGTCTGACGTTCTCGCAAATTGCCGATGTCGGTATCAGTGGGATCATCATTGACGTGCTGACGCTGTCCAGTACCTTCCTGCTGGCTTGCTTCCTGGGGCAGAAAGTGTTTGGTCTGGATAAGCACACCAGCTGGTTGATCGGTGCCGGTAGCAGTATCTGTGGTGCTGCAGCGGTACTGGCGACTGAGCCGGTAGTGAAAGCGGAAGCCAGTAAAGTAACCGTGGCTGTTGCAACCGTTGTTATCTTCGGGACCGTCGCGATTTTCCTCTACCCGGCGATATATCCGCTGATGTCTCAATGGTTTAGCCCGGAAACTTTCGGTATCTACATTGGTTCTACTGTGCACGAAGTGGCGCAGGTGGTGGCGGCAGGTCATGCCATCAGCCCGGATGCAGAAAACGCAGCAGTTATTTCCAAAATGCTGCGCGTGATGATGCTGGCTCCGTTCCTCATCCTGCTGGCGGCGCGTGTTAAACAGCTGTCTGGGGCGAACAGCGGCGAGAAAAGCAAAATCACTATTCCGTGGTTTGCCATCTTGTTCATCGTAGTTGCCATCTTTAACTCGTTCCACCTGTTACCGCAGAGCGTGGTGAACATGCTGGTAACGCTGGATACCTTCCTGCTGGCAATGGCGATGGCGGCGCTGGGTCTGACCACTCACGTCAGCGCGCTGAAAAAAGCCGGGGCGAAACCTCTGCTGATGGCACTGGTACTGTTTGCCTGGCTGATTGTTGGTGGTGGTGCAATTAACTATGTGATTCAAAGCGTCATCGCATAAACCACTACATCTTGCTCCTGTTAACCCGCTATCATTACCGTTTTCCTCCAGCGGGTTTAACAGGAGTCCTCGCATGAAATACATTGGAGCGCACGTTAGTGCTGCTGGCGGTCTGGCAAATGCCGCAATTCGCGCCGCCGAAATCGACGCAACCGCGTTTGCCTTGTTCACCAAAAACCAACGTCAGTGGCGTGCCGCACCGCTCACGACGCAAACCATCGATGAATTCAAAGCCGCCTGTGAAAAATATCACTACACATCGGCGCAAATTCTTCCCCACGACAGTTATCTGATTAACCTCGGACATCCGGTCGCTGAAGCTCTGGAAAAATCGCGCGATGCCTTTATAGATGAAATGCAGCGTTGCGAACAGCTAGGGCTTTCTTTGCTCAACTTCCACCCTGGCAGCCATCTGATGCAGATTTCAGAAGAGGATTGCCTTGCGCGTATTGCCGAATCCATCAACATTGCGCTGGATAAAACTCAAGGTGTGACCGCGGTGATTGAAAACACCGCCGGTCAGGGCAGTAACTTAGGGTTTAAATTCGAACATCTCGCGGCGATTATCGACGGCGTGGAAGATAAATCCCGCGTCGGCGTCTGCATTGATACCTGCCATGCTTTCGCTGCTGGGTATGATTTGCGTACTCCAGCCGAATGCGAGAAAACATTCGCAGATTTTGCCCGTATTGTCGGCTTTAAGTATCTGCGCGGGATGCACCTTAACGATGCGAAAAGCACCTTTGGCAGCCGCGTTGACCGCCATCATAGCCTCGGTGAAGGCAATATCGGTCATGATGCGTTCCGCTGGATCATGCAGGACGACCGTTTCGACGGCATTCCGCTGATCCTTGAAACCATCAACCCGGATATCTGGGCAGAAGAGATCGCCTGGCTGAAAGCGCAACAAACTGAAAAAGCGGTAGCCTGAAGATGAATAACCGGGAGAAGGAGATCCTTGCAATTTTACGGCGTAACCCGCTGATTCAGCAGAACGAAATTGCGGACATGCTGCAAATTAGCCGTTCGCGCGTTGCGGCGCATATTATGGATTTAATGCGCAAAGGGCGGATTAAAGGCAAAGGTTACATTCTCACCGAGCAGGAATATTGCGTGGTGGTGGGAACAATCAATATGGATATTCGCGGGATGGCGGATATTCGTTATCCGCAAGCGGCCTCGAATCCCGGTACGATTCATTGCTCGGCGGGCGGCGTTGGGCGCAACATCGCCCACAATCTGGCGCTGTTAGGCCGCGACGTCCATTTGCTTTCAGTGATTGGCGATGACTTTTATGGCGAAATGCTCCTGGAAGAGACGCACCGCGCCGGCGTGAATGTCTCCGGCTGCGTTCGTTTACACGGTCAAAGCACATCGACGTATCTGGCAATTGCCAATCGAGACGATGAAACCGTGCTGGCGATTAACGATACCCATCTGTTGGAACAGTTGACACCGCAACTACTGAACGGGTCTCGCGATTTACTTCGTCATGCGGGCGTAGTGCTGGCAGATTGTAACCTGACTGCCGAGGCGCTGGAGTGGGTCTTTACCCTCGCTGATGAAATCCCGGTGTTTGTCGATACCGTTTCAGAATTCAAAGCGGGCAAAATCAAACACTGGCTGGCGCATATTCACACCCTGAAACCCACTTTACAGGAACTGGAAATTTTATGGGGACAGGCGATCATCAGCGATGCTGACCGTAATGCCGCAGTGAATGCGTTGCATCAGCAAGGTGTTCAGCAACTGTTTGTTTATTTGCCCGATGAGTCAGTTTATTGCAGCGAAAAGGATGGTGAACAATTTTTGCTGACTGCGCCAGCGCATACGACGGTAGACAGTTTTGGTGCTGACGATGGTTTTATGGCGGGCCTGGTGTATAGCTTTCTGGAAGGATGCAGTTTCCGTGATAGCGCCCGTTTTGCGATGGCCTGCGCGGCAATTTCGCGCGCCAGCGGCAGCTTAAACAACCCTACCCTGTCTGCCGATAATGCGCTTTCATTAGTACCAATGGTGTAACAATGTTGCCGGATGCGACGCTTAACGCGTCTTATCCGGCTCATAAATCGCGCACTACGCTAAACCAATAAAGAACCCGGCAATGGTCGCACTCATCAGGTTAGAAAGTGTCGCCGCCGCCAGCGCCCGTAAACCAAGCTGGGCGATTTCCGGCGCACGGTGTGGCGCAACCGCAGAAAATGCCCCAACCACTACCCCGATAGAACCAAAGTTAGCGAAACCGCACAGCGCAAAAGAAATAATCGCCACGGTTTTAGCATCCAGAGAGCCACCCGTTTGCAGATATGGCGAGAAATTGAGATAAGCGACAAATTCATTGATCGCCAGCTTCTGCCCAATCAAACTCCCGGCAAGATTTGCATCACTCCAGTCAACACCCATCACCCACGCCAGCGGGGCCAGCAGATAACCTAAAATGGACTCCAGCGAGGCTTGCTCAAAACCAAACCAGCCGCCAACGCCGCCGATAATACCGTTAATTAACGCAATGATGGCAACAAATGCCATGACTACTGTCGCCACACCCGCAGCGATTTTCAGCCCGGTCATCGCCCCAGTCGCTGCAGCTTCAATAATGCTTTTTGGCGGTGTTTCGGTGAAAGAGAGGTTATTAAAGGAAACCTGCGAAGATTCCGTAGCCGGGCTTAACAGGCGGGCAAACAAGATCCCGCCAGGGATCGCCATTAACGATGCCGCCAGCAGATATTCCACAGGCACGCCCAGTGCGGCGTAACCAATCATTGTCGAACCAGCAATCGAGGCCATGCCGCTACAAATCGCTGTAAATAATTCATTGCGATTCAGACGATCGATAAAGGGCTTCACAATCGCCGGAATTTCGTTTTGCCCGAGGAAAATGGTAGTGACCGCGACGAATGACTCAATCTTGCTGATATTTAATGCTTTCTGGAATATACCGCCGAGAATGCGAATTAAAATCCCCATCACACCGATGTAGTAGAGAATACTCACCAGTGCAGTAACGAAGATAATTGCCGGTAATACCCTGAAACCAAAGATAAATCCTGCGCCATCAAATAAGGTGTCCATTTTCGGTCCGACCAGAGAACCGAAGATAAATGCGCTACCCGCGTCGCTGTACGCCATCACTTTATGCACGCCAAAAGCGACTTTTTCAGCGACCCAACGCCCTGGCGGTAACCAAAGCATAATGCCGCCAATCACGACCTGTAACACTAACGCCGCGCCAACGGTACGCAGGCTGATTTTCTTCTTGTTTACTGACAGTAAAAACGCAATCGTCAGCAATACCACCATTCCCAGAACACTTCTCATGACATCCATAGTTATTATCTCTTCATGTCATTTTGGGCGACGGCTTTCTGCCCATCAGAAATAGCCGGGCCTGCATTTTGCGATACTGGCCCGGCTTGTTATCAACACTTAATGGGTTTTGATGTAGCCGCGAACGCACTCTTCGACTAATCCCCAGAACCAGTCGGTATCAATAGTGATGCCGACTTTGGTATTGGCGGGCTTGCCAAGAACGCCCAGCTCGTCGCAGACGGTACGCCCATAGCAAGGGCCACTGTTGACGTCCACTTCGACGTACATCTCCTGGGTTTTAATGCCATCAGGGTTAATCAGATAACCGATGCAGGTGGCGTCGTGCACCGGGCCGCCAGCCAGACCGTAGTTTTCGAACTGCGTTTTGAGAGTGAAGTTCATGATGTCGCTGAACAGCTCCCCGGCAGGGCCGCCTGCCCTTTCCATCCGTGCAATCACGTCAGGGGTGCAAACGGTCTGGTTGGTGAGATCGAGGCCCATCATCACCAACGGAACGCCGGAGGTGAACACCACGCGTGCGGCTTCCGGGTCAGCAAAGATGTTGAACTCGGCGGATGGCGTAAAGTTGCCAGTACCATAAGCGCCGCCCATCAGTACAATTTCACGGATTTTGGGCAGGATTGCGGGTTGCATGCGCATTGCCACCGCGATATTTGAAAGCGGACCAACCGGCACTAGAGTGATATCGCCATCGCTTGCCATCAGGGTATCAATGATGTATTTCACCGCATGAGTGCTTTCTGCCTGGCGGGTCAGCGGCTCGAATACCGGGCCATCCAGTCCGGTTTCACCGTGAATATTATCGGCAACAATTTGTTGACGCATAATGGGCTGCGGCATCCCCGCATAAACCGGAACATTAATCTCCAGTTTCTGGCAAACATTCAGGCCATTAATTAATGTTTTATCAAGCGTCTGATTACCCGCCACAATAGTGATACCTAATAAATCAATCGCCGGATGTTTCGCAGCCATCATTATGGCAATAGCATCATCATGACCCGGATCACAATCCAGAATAATTTTTCTCTTTTCCATTGTTTATTTCCTCTGTTTCCAGTTGCGTTATTTTTTCTACAGCAAAGAAAATTCGACCGGGCCGATGATTGAATCTTAACAACAGCGTACGTATGCTAAATATGAGAAATCTCATAGCGGATAAACATCGTGAAAGAAATCCACAATAATGATCTTAAGCAGCAATTGATGAGTGAATCCGCGTTTAAGGATTGCTTTTCAACGGATGTTTCAGCCGATACGCGGCTGTTTCATTTTTTAGCGCGTGACTACATTGTGCAGGAAGGGCAACAGCCATCCTGGCTGTTTTACCTGACGCGAGGCCGTGCCAGACTTTACGCCACGCTAGCTAATGGTCGCGTGTCGCTGATTGATTTCTTTGCCGCACCCTGTTTTATTGGCGAGATTGAGTTAATCGATAAAGATCATGAACCGCGTGCGGTACAGGCTATTGAAGAGTGTTGGTGTATTGCGCTCCCTATGAAACATTACCGTCCGCTGTTATTAAACGACACGCTATTTTTACGAAAACTCTGCGTCACCTTAAGTCATAAAAATTATCGTAATATTGTATCTCTAACGCAGAACCAATCATTTCCGTTAGTGAATCGCCTGGCAGCATTTATATTACTCTCGCAAGAAGGTGATCTTTATCACGAAAAACACACACAAGCGGCAGAGTATTTGGGTGTTTCTTATCGGCACCTGTTATATGTTCTCGCGCAATTCATTCACGACGGTTTATTAATTAAAAGTCAGAAAGGATATTTAATTAAAAACAGAAAGCAGCTGTTAGGGTTGGCGCTGGAAATGGACCCGGAGAATAAATTCTCCGGGATGATGCAGTAAAAATTATTGGCAATAGTGCGATTGCCGGATACGTCTTATCCGGACTATAAATCGAGCATTACGCCAGCCCAAGAAAGAACCCGGCAATAGTCGCACTCATCAGGTTGGAAAGCGTCGCTGCTGCCAGCGCCCGTAAACCAAGCTGGGCGATTTCCGGAGCACGTTTTGGCGAAATAGCCGAAAACGCCCCAACGACAACGCCGATAGAACCAAAGTTAGCAAAACCACAAAGCGCAAAGGAGATAATCGCAATGGTTTTCACTTCCAGCGTGCCGCCCGTTTGCAGGTATGGGGAGAAACTCAGGTAAGCAACAAATTCGTTTATCGCCAGTTTCTGCCCAATCAGGCTACCCGCAAGGTTAGCATCGCTCCAGTCTACCCCCATGATCCACGCCAGTGGCGCCAGCACATAGCCAAAAATACTTTCCAGAGAAGCATTGGCGAAACCAAACCAGCCGCCAATTCCGCCGATAATGCCGTTGATCAGCGCAATAATTGCGACAAACGCCATTACCACCGTCGCCACACCCGCGGCGATTTTCAGCCCGGTCATCGCACCGCTCGCCGCCGCTTCGATAAAGCTTTTTGGCGGCGTTTCGCTGAACGACAGGTTTTCAAATGTCACCTGCGAAGGCTCGGTTGCCGGGCTAAGAATACGCGCAAACAAAATACCGCCGGGGATAGCCATCAGCGATGCCGCTAACAGGTAGTCAATCGGCACGCCCATTCCGGCATAACCAATCATCATCGAACCAGCAATGGACGCCATCCCGCTACAAATTGCGGTAAACAGCTCGTTGCGATTCATACGATCGATAAACGGTTTTACGATCGCCGGGATCTCGTTTTGCCCGAGGAAAATAGTGGTAACTGCAACAAAAGATTCGATTTTGCTGATGTTAAGGGCTTTCTGGAAAATACTGCCAAGAATGCGAATCAGCAGCCCCATCACGCCAATGTAATAAAGCAGGCTAATGAGCGCGGTAACGAAGATAATCGCCGGAAGTACGCGAAAGGCGAAGATAAAGCCCGCGCCATCAAAGAGAACATCCATTTTCGGCCCAACCAGCGAACCAAAAATGAAGGCGCTACCGGCATCACTGTAAGACATCACTTTATGAACGCCTAATGCCGCCTGTTCTACTGCCCATTTTCCCGGCGGAAAATAGAGCATGATGCCACCAATAGCGATTTGCAGCAGCAGCGCGGCCCCAACCGTGCGCAAACTGATACTTTTTTTATTTACCGACAACACAAATGCTATTGCCAGTAACACCACCATCCCCACAACACTTCTCATTATATCCATAATGATTTTCCCTTCATGCCAGTAAACCCGGCGTCAGCGCCAGGTTTCGGTATGTATGATCAGTACGGGCGACGGCTTTCTGCCCGTCAGAAATTAACCCGCGAGACGCTGGTATTCTTTGGCAATTTCACTCGCCAGAATGGCGTTGTTGAACACCAGCTGGATGTTGGATTTCAGGCTGTCACCGCCGGTCAGTTCAGCAACGCGCGCCAGCAAGAACGGCGTACTTTCTTTACCAATAACGCCCTGCGCTTCAGCTTCAGCTACCGCCTGATCGATCGCCGCATTGATAGTGTGTTCCGGCATAGCAAACTGTTCCGGGATCGGGTTCGCTACCACGAGGCCACCGTTCAGCCCGCTTTGCCATTTCACCGCCATCGCACGGGCAATTTCTGTGGCACTGTCGAGACGAATGCTGACGTCAAACGGGCTGGTGCGGCAGAAAAACGCAGGCAGCGCTTTGGTCTGATAGCCAATTAGCGGTACACCGAAAGTTTCTAAATATTCGGTAGTTAAGCCTAAATCGAGAATAGATTTTGCTCCGGCACACACTACGGTGACATTGGTGTGCGCCAGTTCTTGCAAATCGGCAGAAATATCGAAGGTATGTTCCGCCCCGCGATGCACACCGCCAATACCACCGGTGGCAAATACTTTAATTCCGGCAAGCGCCGCAATAATCATCGTTGAAGCAACGGTGGTTGCGCCATTTTTCCCAGCCGCAACAACAAAAGGTAAATCGCGACGGCTAACTTTGGTTACGTTATGTCCTTCACGACCCAGCAATTCAATTTCTTCTTTGCTTAACCCCACTTTCATCACGCCACCAATAATGGCGATAGTGGCAGGTACAGCGCCCTGTTTACGAATAGTTTCTTCTACTTCAATTGCCGTCTGGGCATTTTGTGGAAACGGCATACCGTGAGAGATAATGGTCGATTCCAGCGCAACAACTGGTTTTTTGCTTTTTAAAGCATCCTGAACTTCCGGGGAAATTTGTAATAATTCAGGGGAAATGTTTAATTCAGACATTCTGCGTTCTCCACTAACGATATAACGTTGGCAATCGATAAATTTGGGTTATTGGTGTATTCACAGGAGAGCGCCATTGACGAACATCCCTGTGCAAAACGAACAGATTCGGCAAACGGCATTCCGTCGACCCAACACGATGCAAGACCTGCCATCATGGCATCGCCCGCTCCGGTAACATTAATGACATTGGTTTTAATCGGTGCAGACCAGCCGTTTTCACCGCCGATTTCACTGTAGTAAACGCCGTCTCCGCCCATACTCAGTACCAGGCGGTTAAGGCCATGTTGATGGAACCAGGCGGCAACTTTTGCGACATCTTCACGCCCTGACAGCGCAATCCCGCTCAGGGTTTCCGCTTCAAGGCGGTTTGGCTTCAGGGTATGGATCTGACTTAGCCGATCGCGCACTTTGACACATTTCCAGGCCGAAACCGGATCGACAAATACAGGTACGTCGGCGGCATTATCCAGAATCCAGACCAACGCCTCTTCACTGATATTACAGTCAGCGACAATGACCTTTGCTCCCTGGATAAATTCACGGTGCTGTGCGAGATATTCCGCAGAAATACAGTTACTAATATTCATGTCATTTATAGCAACCAGCATTTCACCGGTATTATCGAGCAATGATAAATAGCTCGAGGTATTTTCCCCTGGCACAATCAGGCATTTCTCGACATAAACACCGGATTGATTGGTTTGCGTCAGGAGCGATTGGCCATAAAAATCACTGCCTACAGCGCTAAGTAGCCAGACTTTGTTCCCCAGCAATGCCAGATTTTGCGCGATATTGCGCCCTACTCCACCAGGAGTAAACTTTATTTTCCCTGGATTTGAATCCGCATAATTTAATGATTCATGTGAATATCCGGCGACATCAATATTCGCCGAACCTATAATTACGACATATTCCTTTTCGCGCATAGCACGTCCCCTGGTAAAAAATTACCAACTCTGTCAATCCACAAGAATATAGGTACTGCAAATAATGTTTAAACATGTGTTCATATTTAAACATGTGCTCATAGTATGCATGTTTTACTTAAAGTAAATTGCCGCCAGATGGGCAAAATGGGCAGATTTGAACAGGCTCACAAAACGCTATTAAATGCATGGATTAAAAAAACGAGGAATTTGTGATGGGATGCACAGAACAGGAACAATAAAAAAGGGCAGAAATTAATCTGCCCTTGAGGAAATAACGTTGATGTTCGATGAAGATTTCAGGTTTTCACTTAAAAATAAACCATATAAATTCATATAGTTACCTTCAAGAACTTGTCAATCACCTTGCGATCATCAAATGATACAGGGCAGGAAATTTCTGCCCTGTTGTTCACGTTTTATTATGCGGCTTTCGCTACCGCGTCCACTTCCGGACGTTTCAGGAAGGCATAAGCCAAACCCGCCACCAGCGTACCGGCAATAATTGCGACCAGGTAACCCAGTACCGGCGTAATAGCGCCCGGGATCAGCAGAACAAACAGACCACCGTGCGGTGCCATCAGTTTCGCACCAATCGCCATAGAGATTGCGCCAGTCAGCGCCCCACCAACGATACAGCACGGCAGCACGCGCATCGGATCACGAGCAGCAAACGGAATTGCACCTTCCGAAATAAAGCACAGTCCCAGTACCATAGCTGCTTTGCCGCCTTCCTGCTGCGCTTTGTCGAATTTGCGACGCGCCACCATCGTTGCCAGCCCCATTGCCAGAGGTGGCACCATACCTGCCGCCATAATCGCTGCCATTGGGCCATAGGTTTGGGTACTCAGCAGACCCACACCGAACGCGTATGCCGCTTTGTTAACCGGACCGCCCATATCAGTACACATCATGCCGCCAAGGATCGCACCCAGCAGAACCGCATTCGCAGTCCCCATCGTTTGCAGCCAGTGAGTCAGAGCTTCGAGGATGCCAGCAACTGGTTTACCGATCAGGTAGATCATCGCCAGACCAACCACCAGACTGGAAATCAGCGGAATGATCAGGATCGGTTTCAGCGCCTCCATACTCTGCGGCAGTTTCAATTGCGTACTGATTAACTTCGCGATGTAACCTGCCAGGAAGCCCGCAATAATACCGCCAATGAAACCAGAACCAGTGCTGACCGCCAGCATACCGCCAATCAGGCCAGGCGTGAGGCCCGGACGGTCGGCAATAGAGAAGGCAATATAACCTGCCAGTACCGGCACCATCAGCGCAAAGGCTGAACCGCCCCCAATCTGCATCAGCGCCGCTGCCAACGTACCCGGCTCTTTAAACGCTTCGATACCAAAAGCAAAAGAAAGCGCGATACACAGACCGCCAGCAACCACCATCGGCAACATGTAGGAAACGCCCGTCAGCAAGTGACGATACGCGCCTGCACTCTCTTTCTTGCCTTCAGTCGCCGCCGTTTGAGCTTTGCCTGCTGGTTCGTAAGGCGTCGCTTCAGCAACGGCTTTATCCAGTTCCTGCGCGGTTTTCTTCAGCGCCAGACCGGTAGAGGTGCGATACATCGGTTTACCAGCAAATTTCGCCAGATCGACTTCAATATCTGCCGCCACAATCACCAGATCCGCCGCAGCCACTTCTTCAGGGGTGATGGCATTACCCGCGCCTACAGAGCCACGAGTTTCAACTTTCACCCACCAGCCACGTTTTTTCGCTTCGGTTTCAATGGCTTCTGCCGCCATAAAAGTGTGCGCCACCCCGGTCGGGCAAGCAGTCACCGCAACTACGCGTTTCGGACCACTCGCAACAACCGGTGCTGTCGTAGCGACCGGCGCAGTGTAAGGTTTCGCATGGCCTTTGGCTTCACTCAGGAACAGCTCAGGGTGCGCAACTGCCCGGGAAATATCGCCCAGCCAGACATTTTTACCGTTCAGCGCGCTGTCGTTCGGGATCGAATCACCGAGAACAATCGCCATTTCAGCGTCGTTCGGATTGTCGATGATTTCCAGTTTTGCTTTTCGCGCCGCCGCGCCCAGCAGGGTCTTCGCCATATAGGCGCGTGCCTGACCGAGATTAGCGTCAATAATCAGCAGCGTTTTCATTATGCCTCTCCTGCTGTTAGTTAAAAGGTTGTAAGTCGACGCGCGCCATCATTGCGGCCAACTGCGGACGATCGGTAATACCCACATTGCTTTGACTTACCGCCAGGGCAGCAACAGCTGTCGCCAGACGCAGAGTGTGTTCACTGGATTCACGCATCAGCAAGCCATAAATCAGACCACCAACCATAGAATCCCCTGCGCCAACGGTGCTTACGACATCGACTGACGGTGGTTTGGCGATCCATTCGCCGGAGGCATTAACCCAAAGCGCGCCTTCGGCACCCAGTGAAATAACGACATGCGCGATACCTTGTTCACGCAGCGCATGCGCAGCTTCAATCACATCTTTCATTTCAGGCAGTTTACGGCCAGCCCAGATTTCCAGCTCGCGGCGGTTAGGTTTCACCAGCCACGGTGCCGCTTTCAAACCTGCCACTAACGCTTCACGACTACTATCAAAGATAATGCAAGGACACTGACTACGCAGGCGAGTCATCCAGTCGGTGAAGGCTTCCGGGCTGACGCCTGATGGTAAACTGCCGCTGACACAGACCATATCGAACTGACCAAGCCAGCTCAGAGAATCCGTCACAAAACGTTCCCAGTCGGCTGGAGTGACTTCAAAACCCGAGAAGTTGAGGTCGGTCACTTCGCCGTCTTTTTCCGTCAACTTGACATTAATACGGGTGCGCCCCTGTACAACCTGGAAACGGTTGGCAATGCCCAGCTCGCTGAACAATTGCTGAAACCCATCCTGGTTATCTTTACCGAGGAAGCCGCCAACAGTGACATCAATCCCCAGATCTT
Organism: Escherichia sp. E4930; assembly: GCF_005845405.1. Lineage (NCBI taxonomy): Bacteria > Pseudomonadati > Pseudomonadota > Gammaproteobacteria > Enterobacterales > Enterobacteriaceae > Escherichia > Escherichia sp. E4930. Next base: position 332,015 of record NZ_VCDZ01000007.1, read on the forward strand.
TCAGAACTTTGGCAACGTTGATACCTTTACCTGCCGCATGCAGACCGGTGGTTTTCACCAGGTTCACTTCGCCGCGTTCAATTTCCGGGCAGAAACCAACAAGGTCATAAGCCGGATTAAGGGTGATCGTAGCAACACGTCTGCTCATTACGCGCCCTCCCCAAGACCTGCGGCGATGGCGTCGCCAATGGCGTTCAGCGCCTGTTCAGCATCTGGTCCCTGGGCGGTAAAGCGTAGGCGATGACCTTTCTTAACGCCAAGTGCTACAACTTTCATCAGACTACGTCCGTTTGCCGGTTTGCCGGTGCCATCAAGGTTTGTCACGGTAATATCACTGTTAAATTGTTTAATGGTATTGACCAACATGGTGCCTGGACGGGCATGCAGGCCGTGTTCATTGCGCACCACAAACTCCGCGCTTAACACGTCGTCGGTCGGCGCATCATCGCTGGTCAGCAGTGCCAGCAGCGTTGCCGCATCTGCTTTCAGCAAGCGGTCAGCTTTATTGTCGAGCAGCAAATCGGCGAGACGCTTAAGAACCGCGACGGGCTGATCGTCATTCATCGCCACACTCACCAGCATGGCTGCCGTTTCGCCGTCCACATCAAAAGCACTTGCCGCACGGCTTACCGCAATCGCGCTACGCAGATTACCTTCGGCGCTATCGCTCAGCCAGATGCCTTGCCCGAGATTTAATGGCTGCTCGTTGATGGCTTTGGTGACGAAGGTAGCGTCAACTGCGCCCGCTTCTTTCAGACGAGCGGCGTTTAACGCTTGCAGGGTCAGCAAATCACTGGCAACGATATCCAGCGTCAGCATTTCGTTATCGAGCTTCAGCTGCTCACTCTGCTTTTCGCCCATCAGCAATGCGCGAAGTTCTTCGGCTGTTGTTGCTGACTTCAGTTGTTCAGCAACGGAATCATCGCTCAGTACATGGGTTAGTTGGCGCAGCAAGCCCAGATGTTCATCCGAGCTGGCAGCAATACCGATCGCCACGTACGCTACCTGACCGTCACCCCAGGTAATGCCTTCCGGGAACTGAAATACCTGAACGCCGGTTTTCAGCACCTGATCGCGGGTGTCGGTAGTACCGTGTGGAATAGCAATCCCATTGCCGAGGAAGGTTGAGGTTTGCTGTTCGCGCGCCAGCATGCCATTGACGTAGCCTTCCGCTACATTACCGGCTTGCACCAGCGCCGCGGCGACCTTGCGAATAGCCTCTTCTTTGTCTCCGGCCTTCTCGCCCGGATGGATGTCCTGTACGGATAACTGGAACATAGTTCTCCTCTCTTGCTGAATTGAAACGATTCAGCTTCTATGAGAAAAAAAGCGCCAACCTGGCTTAGGATTAAAGACAAGATCGCGCTGAAACGTTTCAATCAAGAATAATACTTCTTCTTCAGCACGCAAGGGAAGCCGCTAAATTATGTCCAAAAGTTTGATGTGCTGCACATTTTTTTGCCAAAAATCTGAAATGCTGACCGTGAAATTAGCCGTCAGCATTAGCATTTCGACGGCGTCAGCTGAGGATCAGCAAGAGTGAAATGCCATTTTGATTATTCGTAGCGAGTTTGATTTCACTGACTGTTTATTTTCTGACAGGCAGCGTAAACTCCGCGTCTTCATCTTTCACTGATCGACCAGCATGCATAACTCCCCCGCAGTTTCCAGCGCGAAATCGTTTGACCTGACGTCAGCGGCGTTTTTAATTGTTGCCTTTCTCACCGGTATTGCAGGCGCCCTGCAAACCCCGACGCTAAGTATTTTCCTCACTGATGAAGTGCACGCGCGCCCGGCGATGGTGGGATTCTTCTTTACCGGCAGCGCCGTTATCGGAATTCTGGTCAGTCAGTTTCTCGCCGGACGCTCTGATAAACGCGGCGATCGTAAATCGCTGATTGTCTTTTGCTGCCTGTTAGGCATGCTGGCCTGTACCCTTTTTGCCTGGAATCGCAATTACTTTGTTTTGCTATTCGTTGGCGTCTTTCTTAGCAGCTTTGGCTCTACCGCCAACCCGCAAATGTTTGCTCTTGCTCGTGAACATGCCGACAAAACCGGGCGTGAAGCGGTGATGTTCAGCTCTTTTTTACGCGCCCAGGTTTCGTTAGCGTGGGTCATTGGCCCGCCGCTGGCGTATGCCTTAGCGATGGGATTCAGCTTTACGGTAATGTATCTCAGCGCGGCGGTGGCGTTTATTGTCTGCGGCGTGATGGTGTGGTTGTTTTTACCGTCGATGCAAAAAGAGCTTCCGCTGGCGACCGGCACGGTTGAAGCGCCGCGCCGTAACCGTCGCGATACGCTGCTGCTGTTTGTCATTTGTACATTGATGTGGGGCTCGAACAGCCTGTACATCATCAACATGCCGCTATTTATTATCAACGAACTGCATCTTCCCGAGAAACTGGCCGGTGTGATGATGGGGACCGCCGCCGGGCTGGAAATCCCGACAATGTTGATTGCCGGATATTTTGCCAAACGTCTGGGTAAGCGCTTCTTAATGCGCGTTGCCGCCGTGGGTGGCGTCTGTTTTTACGCAGGAATGCTGATGGCGCATTCACCTGTCATTCTGTTGGGCTTGCAGCTGCTAAATGCTATTTTTATTGGCATTCTGGGCGGCATCGGGATGCTCTATTTTCAGGATTTGATGCCCGGTCAGGCAGGTTCAGCCACCACGCTCTATACCAATACGTCGCGCGTAGGCTGGATCATCGCAGGTTCAGTGGCGGGCATCGTCGCCGAGATCTGGAATTATCACGCGGTGTTCTGGTTTGCGATGGTGATGATTATCGCCACCCTGTTTTGCTTGCTACGGATTAAAGATGTTTAAGGCGCGGTCAACATTTCCAGATCGATAAGCCAGGTCATGGCCTGCTGACGCGAGTTACCGCACATTTCAGCACTGGCTTGTAAGCCTGCGCAAACTTTCGGTCGCAGTGGCGAGGTGAAAATTTTACAGCGTTGCTGTTCATCAAGCTGAATGCAGGGCGTATTGGCGGGCTTGCCATCTGGCATACCGGGAATAGGACTGGAGATTGAGGGGGCGGTGCAACACGCCCCGCAACCCGGACGGCATTCCATACGTTGTTCTCTTAAGGTTAACCACCGGATTGAGGAGCGCGCACATTACCACCTTTTTGGCACCAGCAAAAGTGCGAATACCACTTGCCTGAAAGGCCCGTCGCGAGTAGTTTGTCGCGATATTTTTGACATTTTCGACAACAGGAATTTTTCGATGCCAAGAGCGAACGAAATTAAAAAAGGTATGGTACTGAATTACAACGGCAAACTGCTGCTGGTTAAGGACATTGATATTCAGTCGCCTACCGCCCGCGGTGCCGCTACGCTGTACAAAATGCGTTTTTCAGACGTCCGTACCGGGCTGAAAGTGGAAGAACGCTTTAAAGGCGATGATATCGTTGATACCGTGACGCTGACCCGCCGCTACGTTGACTTCTCCTACGTCGATGGCAACGAATATGTCTTTATGGATAAAGAAGACTATACCCCGTATACCTTCACCAAAGATCAGATTGAAGAAGAACTGCTGTTTATGCCGGAAGGCGGCATGCCAGACATGCAGGTTCTGACCTGGGACGGTCAACTGCTGGCGCTTGAACTGCCGCAGACCGTTGATCTGGAAATCGTTGAAACCACTCCTGGCATCAAAGGCGCTTCTGCCAGTGCCCGTAACAAACCGGCGACCTTGAGCACCGGCCTGGTGATTCAGGTACCAGAATACTTAAGCCCGGGCGAAAAAATTCGTATCCATATCGAAGAACGCCGTTATATGGGGCGTGCTGACTAACTTCAGCCACATTCAGAAAAGGGACAGCTCAGGCTGTCCCTTTTTTAATTTATTATACCAATCCTTCATTTTGCGCTTCCTGAACACCTTTCGCCTGCAATATTCACTTGTAAATTGATCGTCCTCACACTTCATCGCATTAACAATCCAGACCAATTTCAATTGCTGTCATATAACTTTACACTATCATTGTTAATCAATCGTTACTAAGACGTGACTTCTATGAACACAATTGCCTCCACTACGTTCCCGCCTCACATTCACACTCCACGCTACGATCGCCAGCAATTGAAATCCCGTATCGTTCATTTTGGCTTTGGAGCCTTTCACCGCGCACATCAGGCGTTACTGACCGACCGTGTGCTGAATGCCCAGTGCAGCGATTGGGGGATCTGTGAAATCAGTTTGTTCAGCGGCGATCGGCTAATGAGCCAACTTCGCGAACAGGATCATTTATATACCGTGTTGGAGAAAGGCGCAGACGGCAATCAGGCGATTATTGTCGGGGCCGTTCATGAATGCCTGAATGCAAAACTGGATTCCTTAGCGGCGATTATTGAGAAGTTTTGCGAACCGCAGGTGGCAATTGTGTCCCTGACCATTACCGAAAAAGGTTATTGTATCGACCCGGCCACCGGTGCGCTTGATACCAATAATTCGCGGATTATTCATGACTTACAAAGCCCGGAAGAACCTCACTCCGCGCCAGGCATTCTTGTCGAAGCGCTGAAACGCCGTCGTGAACGTGGCCTTGCGCCGTTTACCGTACTTTCCTGCGATAATATTCCCGACAATGGTCATGTGGTGAAAAATGCGATGCTGGGGATGGCTGAAAAACGCTCTCCAGAACTTGCCGAGTGGATAAAAGAACACGTCAGCTTTCCGGGAACCATGGTCGACCGCATTGTCCCGGCAGCAACGGAAGAATCACTGGCAGAAATTAGCCAATATCTGGGCGTGAATGATCCCTGTGCAATTAGCTGCGAGCCGTTTATCCAGTGGGTGGTGGAAGATAACTTCGTCGCAGGGCGCCCAGCCTGGGAAATCGCAGGTGTACAAATGGTGGATGATGTCCTGCCGTGGGAAGAGATGAAACTGCGCATGCTTAATGGCAGCCACTCTTTTCTCGCTTATCTGGGCTACCTGGCTGGATTCGCCCATATTAGTGATTGCATGCAGGACCGCGCATTTCGCCATGCCGCCAGAACATTAATGCTGGATGAGCAAGCGCCAACGCTACGGATTAAAGATGTCGATTTAACATACTATGCGGATACGTTAATTGAACGTTTTGCCAATCCGGCGCTGAAACATAAGACCTGGCAAATCGCGATGGATGGCAGTCAAAAATTACCGCAACGCATGTTGGCAGGGATTCGCATTCATCTGGCTCGCGAGACAAACTGGCCGTTACTGGCATTAGGCGTCGCAGGTTGGATGCGCTATGTGAGCGGCGTAGATGATGCCGGAAAAGCTATCGATGTCCGCGATCCGCTTTACGATAAAATTCACAACCTCGTTGCGGGCAGTAGCAGTGAACAACGCGTCACCACCCTGCTTTCTTTGCGTGAAGTATTCGGTGATGACCTACCAGATAACCCGCATTTTGTGCAGGCCATCGAACAAGCCTGGCAACAAATCGCGCAGTTCGGCGCGCATCAGGCGCTATTAAACACCCTCAAAATTTAACGATTTCTGCGGTTAAAGCGGATGGAGCATCGCTTCGTCCGCCCTCTCTCTTCTCTTTTCCGCCTTTTTTAGCCAGGATTAACGCACAGTTAACTCATCTGATTATTGCGGAGCCGTTGTGACCAGGACCAACCTCATCACCGGTTTTCTCGGCAGCGGGAAAACAACCTCTATTCTTCATCTGCTAGCCCACAAAGATCCCAACGAAAAATGGGCGGTTCTGGTTAATGAATTTGGGGAAGTCGGAATTGATGGTGCTTTGCTCGCCGATAGCGGCGCATTGCTGAAAGAGATCCCCGGCGGCTGCATGTGCTGCGTTAATGGTTTACCCATGCAGGTAGGGTTGAATACCTTACTGCGCCAGGGAAAACCAGACCGCTTGCTGATAGAGCCGACCGGACTGGGTCATCCGAAACAGATCCTCGATCTGTTAACCGCGCCGGTCTATGAACCGTGGATCGATCTGCGCGCCACGTTGTGCATTCTCGATCCGCGCCTGCTGCTGGACGAAAAAAGCGTCGGTAATGAAAACTTCCGTGATCAACTGGCTGCCGCAGACATCATTGTCGCCAATAAATCCGACCGTGCTACGCCAGAAAGCGAGCAAGCGTTACAACGCTGGTGGCAACAAAACGGTGGCGAACGGCAATTAATTCACAGCGATCATGGGCAAATTGAAGGTCATCTTCTGGATTTACCTCGTCGAAATTTAACTGAGTTGCCCGCCAGCGCAGCCCATTCGCATCAACATAACGAGAAAAAAGGATTAGCGGCATTAAGCCTGCCAGAGCATCAACGCTGGCGTCGCAGTCTGAATAGCGGACAAGGACACCAGGCCTGCGGTTGGATATTCGACGCTGATACCGTGTTCGACACCATTGGCATTCTGGAATGGGCGCGACTTGCGCCGGTCGGACGCGTAAAGGGCGTGATGCGGATACCAGAAGGTCTTGTGCGCATCAACCGTCAGGGCGATGACCTGCACATTGAAACGCAAAACGTTGCACCACCAGATAGCCGCATTGAGCTGATTTCCAGCAACGAAACTGACTGGAATGCCTTACAGAGCGCGCTGTTGAAGCTTCGTTTAGCGACCAACGCGTAAGGTTGCCTGCGTTTTTCAGTAAGATAATTAGAGAAAATATGATCAAAAATTTGCCGCAAATAGTGCTATTAAATATTGTCGGCCTCGCGCTGTTTCTTTCCTGGTACATTCCCGTCAATCATGGATTCTGGTTGCCGATTGACGCGGATATTTTTTATTTTTTTAATCAGAAACTGGTCGAAAGCAAGACTTTTTTATGGCTGGTTGCGTTGACTAATAATCGCGCCTTCGACGGTTGTTCACTGCTGGCGATGGGAATACTGATGCTGAGTTTCTGGCTGAAAGAAAACGCACCCGGCAGACGGCGTATTGTGATTATTGGTCTGGTCATGCTGTTAACCGCAGTGGTATTAAACCAGTTGGGCCAGGCATTTATTCCGGTAAAACGGGCCAGTCCGACATTGACCTTTACAGATATTAACCGCGTCAGCGAACTGCTATCTGTTCCAACGAAAGATGCCTCACGAGATAGTTTTCCCGGCGATCATGGCATGATGCTGCTTATTTTTTCCACTTTTATGTGGCGATATTTCGGAAAAGTCGCAGGAGTAATCGCCCTTATTATATTTGTGGTTTTTGCATTTCCCAGAGTGATGATTGGCGCACATTGGTTTACCGATATCATTGTCGGTTCCATGACGGTGATATTGATTGGGTTGCCCTGGTGGCTAATGACACCTTTAAGTGATCAATTAATCGCCTTTTTTGACAAATCACTGCCTGGAAAAAATAAACATTCATAAAACAAATAACTCACAGTAATTAACATCATCAGGTTTATTTTCATAGTCGGGATAATCCTGATGATGTGCGACTTTGCTCTCGTTCATTAAGTGAAATGATCATTCTCTAAGCAAATGAATGGATTGCGCATCTTTTAGACAATAGTGTTTTAATTGACCAATCCCGTTTATTAACTTTCTGTATCACTTTTTCTTATAAAAAATCATGTAAAACCGCTCGCCAAGACCGCGTCAATCGGGTAATCTCGAACACGTTTTGCCTCGGCGGTAGATTATCCTCACAGCATATAATTTTGTGCGTTAGTCCACAGATTTGGCCTTAAGGAATTGTTTCAACGTGCCCAGGTAATTAGTCTCGTGTCGCTTGGCATTTTTTTATAACGATATTTGTCGTTAAGGACTTCAAGGGAAAACAAACAACATGGTCAAATCTCAACCGATTTTGAGATATATCTTGCGCGGGATTCCCGCGATTGCAGTAGCGGTTCTGCTTTCTGCATGTAGTGCAAATAACACCGCAAAGAATATGCATCCTGAGACACGTGCAGTGGGTAGTGAAACATCATCACTGCAAGCTTCTCAGGATGAATTTGAAAATCTGGTTCGTAATGTCGACGTAAAATCGCGAATTATGGATCAGTATGCTGACTGGAAAGGCGTACGTTATCGTCTGGGTGGCAGCACTAAAAAAGGTATCGATTGTTCTGGTTTCGTACAGCGTACATTCCGCGAACAATTTGGCTTAGAACTTCCTCGTTCAACTTATGAACAGCAGGAAATGGGCAAGTCAGTTTCCCGCAGTAATTTGCGTACAGGTGACTTAGTTCTGTTCCGTGCTGGTTCAACTGGACGCCATGTCGGTATTTATATCGGCAACAATCAGTTCGTTCATGCTTCCACCAGCAGTGGTGTTATTATTTCCAGCATGAATGAACCGTACTGGAAAAAGCGTTACAACGAAGCACGTCGGGTTCTTAGCCGCAGCTAATAAACCGTTTGGATGCAATCCCTTGGCTATCCTGACGAGTTAACTGAAGGCACTGCTTAAGCAGTGCTTTTTTGTTTTCATTCATCATAGAAAATGATGTTTCCGTGCCTTGAACCAGGCTATAGTCCCGTCATTCTCTTCCACTTCAGCGTTGTCGTAATCTCGGGAATATTAACGGAACCATGTTCATACGCGCTCCCTCTTCCGGACGTAAGATCCTGCTTACCTGCATTATTGCGGGCGTGATGATCGCAATACTGGTCAGCTGTCTTCAGTTTTTGGTTGCCTGGCATAAACACGAAGTCAAATACGACACACTGATTACCGACGTACAAAAGTATCTCGATACCTACTTCGCCGACCTGAAATTAACCACTGACCGCCTACAGCCGCTCACCTTAGATACCTGTCAGCAGGCTAACCCTGAACTGACTGCCCGCGCGGCGTTTAGCATGAATGTTCGCACATTTGTGCTGGTGAAGGATAAAAAGAGCTTTTGTTCATCAGCAACGGGGGAGATGGATATACCGCTCAATGAGTTGATCCCGGCGCTCGATATTAACAAAGACGTCGATATGGCGATGTTGCCTGGTACGCCAATGGTGCCCAACAAACCCGCTATCGTCATCTGGTATCGCAACCCTTTATTGAAAAATAGCGGCGTTTTTGCAGCATTAAACCTGCACCTGACGCCATATCTTCTCTATAGCTCTCGTCAGCAAGATTTCGACGGGATCGCACTCATTATTGGCGATACCGTGCTTTCGACATTTTCGTCGCATTTGATGAACGTCCGTGAGTTATCCGGCAAACCAGTACGCGAAACCAAAATAACAGGCATTCCGCTGACTGTGCGTCTTTATGCTGATGACTGGACATGGAACGATGTGTGGTATGCGTTTTTACTGGGCGGTATGAGTGGAACTGTCGTTGGCCTGCTCTGCTATTACCTGATGAGTGTGCGTATGCGCCCTGGCAGAGAAATTATGGCTGCCATCAAACGTGAGCAATTTTACCTGGTGTATCAGCCGGTGGTTGATACACCAACGCTGCGGGTCACGGGCCTGGAAGTGCTGCTACGCTGGCGTCACCCTGTTGCAGGTGAAATCCCGCCGGATGCCTTCATTCAATATGCCGAATCGCAAAAGATGATCGTGCCGCTGACCCAGCATCTGTTTGAGCTTATAGCCCGTGATGCGGCTGAATTACAAAACGTACTGCCGGTGGGCATAAAGTTTGGCATTAATATCGCACCGGAACATCTGCACAGCGAGAGCTTTAAAGCGGATATACATCGGCTGCTCGCCTCCCTACCCGCGCACCATTTCCAGATTGTACTGGAGATAACCGAGCGCGATATGCTGAAAGAGCATGAGGCCACAAAACTGTTCGCCTGGCTGCACTCTGTCGGCGTGGAAATTGCTATTGATGACTTCGGCACCGGACACAGCGCGCTTATCTATCTGGAACGCTTCACGCTCGAGTATCTGAAAATTGACCGTGGATTTATCAATGCTATAGGTACGGAAACGGTCACATCTCCGGTGCTTGACGCGGTGCTCACGCTGGCGAAACGTCTCAATATGCTGACGGTTGCTGAAGGTGTCGAAACACCGGAACAGGCGCGCTGGCTACGTGAGCGCGGTGTTAATTTCCTGCAAGGCTATTGGATTAGCCGCCCCTTACCGATAGATGATTTTGTCCGCTGGCTGGAGAAACCGCATACGCCGCAGTGGTAAGGTGTGCTTGTGTCCCTTATTATTCATAGTTGAAGCATGCCGGATTGCGGCTAATGATGAGTAAAAGGAAATCCGTTGCAGATGATTGTGCGCATACTGCTGCTGTTTATCACCCTGTTCACCTTCGGTGCGCAGGCGCAAGCTATCAAGGAAAGCTATGCCTTTGCGGTGCTGGGAGAACCCCGGTATGCTTTTAATTTCAACCATTTTGATTATGTGAATCCCGCTGCGCCGAAGGGCGGGCAAATAACGTTATCCTCCATTGGTACCTTCGATAATTTTAACCGCTATGCACTACGCGGAAACCCCGGCGCACGCACCGAGCAACTGTACGACACGCTATTTACCACTTCCGATGACGAACCCGGCAGTTATTACCCGCTGATTGCCGAAAGCGCACGCTATGCTGACGATTATTCTTGGGTAGAAGTCGCTATCAATCCGCGCGCCCGTTTTCATGATGGTTCGCCGATTACCGCGCGCGACGTTGAGTTTACTTTTCAAAAATTTATGACCGAGGGCGTGCCGCAGTTTCGCCTGGTATACAAAGGCACAACGGTCAAAGCCATAGCGCCATTAACCGTGCGTATTGAATTAGCCAAACCAGGCAAAGAAGATATGCTGAGTCTGTTTTCGCTGCCGGTATTTCCAGAAAAGTACTGGAAGGATCATAAACTTAGCGACCCGCTCTCTACGCCTCCGCTTGCCAGTGGTCCGTACCGCATTACATCCTGGAAAATGGGGCAAAATATTGTCTATTCCCGCGTGAAAGATTACTGGGCGGCCGATTTACCGGTAAATCGTGGTCGCTGGAATTTCGATACCATTCGCTACGATTATTATCTCGACGATAATGTTGCCTTCGAAGCGTTTAAAGCTGGCGCCTTTGATTTACGCATGGAAAACGACGCCAAAAACTGGGCCACGCGCTATACCGGTAAGAATTTCGATAAAAAATACATTATCAAAGATGAGCAAAAGAACGAATCAGCCCAGGATACGCGCTGGCTGGCGTTTAATATTCAACGACCGGTATTCAGCGATCGCCGGGTCCGGGAAGCCATCACCCTCGCCTTTGACTTTGAATGGATGAATAAGGCGTTGTTTTACAATGCCTGGAGTCGCACGAACAGTTATTTTCAGAATACCGAATACGCGGCCAGAAATTACCCCGACGCCGCTGAGCTGGTGCTTCTGGCGCCAATGAAAAAAGATCTACCGCCAGAAGTGTTCACGCAAATCTACCAGCCACCAGTGTCCAAAGGCGATGGCTACGACCGTGACAACCTGTTAAAAGCCGACAAACTTCTCAACGATGCCGGCTGGGTGCTGAAAGGTCAGCAACGCGTTAATGCCACCACAGGCCAGCCACTCAGCTTTGAATTATTGCTTCCTGCAAGCAGCAATAGTCAGTGGGTATTGCCGTTCCAGCACAGCCTGCAACGGCTGGGTATCAACATGGACATTCGCAAGGTGGATAACTCGCAAATCACCAACCGAATGCGCAGCCGCGACTATGACATGATGCCGCGCGTGTGGCGGGCGATGCCGTGGCCCAGTTCCGATTTACAGATTTCCTGGTCATCGGAATATATCAACTCCACTTATAATGCTCCCGGCGTGCAAAGCCCGGTTATCGACTCGCTGATCAACCAAATTATTGCCGCGCAGGGAAATAAAGAAAAATTACTGCCGTTGGGGCGGGCACTGGATCGCGTATTAACGTGGAATTATTACATGCTGCCAATGTGGTACATGGCGGAAGACCGTCTCGCCTGGTGGGATAAATTCTCCCAACCCGCTGTACGCCCTGTTTACAGCCTGGGTATCGATACCTGGTGGTATGACGTTAATAAAGCGGCCAAACTGCCGTCCGCGAGCAAACAGGGAGAGTAGATGGGCGCTTACCTGATTCGCCGTCTGTTGCTGGTGATCCCAACATTATGGGCGATTATCACCATCAACTTTTTCATCGTGCAAATTGCGCCTGGCGGTCCCGTCGACCAGGCCATCGCCGCCATTGAGTTTGGTAATGCCGGAGTATTACCCGGCACAGGCGGCGAAGGCGTTCGTGCCAGCCATGCGCAAACGGGCGTCGGCAATATCAGCGACAGTAATTACCGTGGCGGACGCGGATTAGATCCAGAAGTGATCGCTGAGATCACCCATCGCTACGGTTTCGATAAGCCGATCCACGAACGTTACTTCAAAATGCTTTGGGACTACATTCGCTTTGATTTTGGCGACAGCCTGTTTCGCAGCGCTTCGGTGCTGACGCTGATTAAAGACAGTCTGCCTGTTTCCATCACCCTAGGATTGTGGAGCACGCTGATTATCTATCTGGTGTCGATTCCGCTGGGTATTCGCAAAGCCGTTTATAACGGCAGCCGCTTTGACGTCTGGAGTAGCGCATTTATCATCATCGGCTACGCCATTCCAGCCTTTTTGTTCGCCATCCTGCTGATTGTCTTCTTCGCGGGCGGCAGCTATTTCGACCTGTTCCCTCTACGCGGCCTGGTTTCCGCTAACTTTGATTCGCTGCCGTGGTATCAGAAAATCACCGATTATCTGTGGCATATCACGCTCCCGGTGCTGGCGACAGTGATTGGTGGCTTTGCGGCGCTGACCATGCTGACAAAAAACTCATTCCTTGATGAAGTGCGTAAGCAATACGTGGTGACCGCGCGTGCGAAAGGGGTAAGTGAGAAAAATATTCTCTGGAAACATGTGTTCCGCAACGCCATGCTGCTGGTGATTGCCGGTTTTCCGGCGACTTTTATCAGCATGTTTTTCACCGGCTCACTGCTGATTGAGGTGATGTTTTCGCTCAATGGCCTCGGTTTACTGGGCTACGAAGCGACCGTCTCGCGCGATTATCCAGTGATGTTTGGCACCCTGTACATTTTCACCCTGATTGGCCTGCTGCTGAATATTGTCAGCGACATCAGCTATACGCTGGTCGATCCTCGTATTGATTTTGAGGGACGCTAATGTCGCGACTCAGCCCCGTCAATCAGGCCCGTTGGGCGCGTTTTCGTCATAATCGTCGCGGCTACTGGTCGTTATGGATTTTCCTCATCTTGTTTGGTTTGAGTTTGTGTTCTGAACTGATCGCCAACGATAAGCCATTGCTGGTACGTTATGACGGCAGCTGGTATTTCCCGTTGCTGAAAAACTACAGTGAGAGTGATTTTGGCGGCCCGCTGGCAAGTCAGGCTGATTATCAGGACCCGTGGCTGAAACAACGGCTGGAAGATAAAGGCTGGGTACTGTGGGCGCCGATTCGCTTTGGCGCTACCAGTATCAACTTTTCCACCGACAAGCCCTTCCCCTCCCCACCTTCCCGGCAAAACTGGCTGGGAACGGATGCCAACGGTGGCGATGTGCTGGCACGCATTCTGTATGGCACGCGGATCTCGGTTCTGTTTGGCCTGATGCTGACTCTCTGTTCCAGCGTGATGGGCGTGCTGGCGGGGGCGCTACAAGGCTATTACGGCGGTAAAGTCGATCTCTGGGGGCAACGCTTTATTGAAGTATGGTCGGGGATGCCAACGCTGTTTTTGATTATTCTGCTTTCCAGCGTCGTACAGCCTAACTTCTGGTGGCTGCTGGCAATTACTGTCTTGTTTGGCTGGATGAGTCTGGTCGGCGTGGTGCGGGCGGAGTTTTTACGTACCCGTAATTTCGACTACATCCGCGCGGCGCAGGCGCTTGGCGTCAGCGATCGCAGTATTATCCTGCGTCATATGTTGCCTAATGCCATGGTCGCGACCCTCACCTTTTTACCGTTTATTTTATGTAGTTCGATAACCACCCTGACCTCGCTCGATTTCCTCGGCTTCGGTCTGCCGCTCGGTTCACCATCACTCGGCGAACTGCTGCTACAAGGGAAAAATAACCTTCAGGCTCCGTGGCTTGGGATCACTGCCTTCTTGTCGGTGGCGATATTGTTGTCTTTGCTGATCTTTATTGGTGAAGCCGTCCGCGACGCATTTGATCCTAATAAGGCGGTGTAGCATGACGCAAACTCTGTTAGCGATTGAAAATTTGTCGGTGGGTTTTCGCCATCAGCAAACTGTTCGTACCGTAGTGAATGATGTTTCACTACACATTGAGGCTGGCGAAACGCTGGCGCTGGTGGGTGAGTCAGGTTCTGGCAAAAGCGTTACCGCGCTGTCAATTTTACGTCTGCTCCCTTCCCCGCCGGTTGAATATCTCTCTGGCGATATCCGTTTTCATGGAGAATCGCTGCTTCATGCCAACGAGCAAACATTGCGTGGCGTGCGGGGAAATAAGATTGCCATGATTTTCCAGGAGCCGATGGTGTCATTAAACCCATTGCATACCCTGGAAAAACAGCTTTATGAAGTGCTTTCACTCCACCGCGGAATGCGTCGGGAGGCGGCGCGTGGCGAAATTCTTAACTGCCTTGATCGCGTCGGTATCCGTCAGGCGGCAAAACGGCTGACAGATTATCCGCATCAGCTCTCCGGCGGCGAACGCCAGCGGGTGATGATTGCGATGGCGCTGTTAACGCGACCGGAATTATTAATTGCCGATGAACCGACCACCGCACTGGACGTCTCTGTCCAGGCGCAGATTTTACAGCTGTTGCGCGAACTGCAAGGCGAGCTGAATATGGGTATGCTGTTTATTACTCATAACCTCAGCATTGTCAGAAAACTGGCCCACCGCGTGGCGGTAATGCAAAACGGCCGCTGTGTGGAGCAAAATAACGCCGTTACGCTCTTTACCTCCCCTGAACATCCTTATACGCAAAAGCTACTCAACAGCGAACCGTCAGGCGACCCGGTGCCGTTGCCAGAACCGGCCTCAACGTTGCTTGATGTTGAACAGCTTCAGGTCGCCTTCCCCATTCGCAAAGGGCTCCTGAAGCGCGTCGTCGATCATAATGTGGTGGTGAAAAGCGTCAGTTTTACGCTACGGGCGGGTGAAACGCTGGGTTTAGTGGGCGAGTCCGGTTCCGGCAAAAGCACAACGGGGCTGGCGCTACTGCGGTTGATTAACTCTCAGGGCAGTATCGTCTTTGACGGTCAGCCATTGCAAAATTTAAATCGCCGCCAGCTGTTACCTATTCGCCATCGCATTCAGGTGGTATTTCAGGATCCAAACTCCTCGCTCAACCCACGACTCAACGTGTTGCAGATTATTGAGGAAGGCTTACGGGTTCACCAGCCGACGCTTTCTGCCGCACAACGCGAACAACAAGTGATAGCCGTGATGCATGAAGTGGGATTAGATCCTGAAACGCGCCACCGTTATCCGGCGGAGTTCTCGGGTGGTCAGCGGCAACGTATTGCGATTGCCAGAGCATTGATTCTTAAGCCTTCGCTGATCATTCTTGATGAACCAACATCATCGCTCGACAAAACGGTACAGGCGCAAATATTGACGCTATTGAAATCATTGCAACAAAAGCATCAACTGGCTTATTTGTTTATCAGCCATGATTTGCACGTTGTCCGCGCGTTATGTCATCAGGTTATCGTGCTGCGACAGGGAGAAGTGGTGGAACAAGGACCGTGCGCGCGCGTGTTTGCCGCACCGCAGCAGGAGTATACGCGTCAGCTATTGGCGTTGAGCTGACGCTTAAAATGGATTGTAGTTTGAGAAGGGTTCGGCAATGGCCACACCAAAATTTTTCAATCGGCATGTTGCAGCAAACTCGTCCTGGCGATTTACAAACAGGCACGGCTCACCTTCACACTCCAGCACCGAACATGGAACTTCGATGTCGCTTAACGCCTGGCTTAGTTTGTACATCACCGACCATGCATTATCACCATCCGGGCTAAGCAATTTAAGCGCCACCAGGCTGTTATCACCGCACGGTCCATTTTGCGGAATCGGTTCAACTTTCGAACCTGCGAAACCAGCAGACCAGCGAAAGTTCTGCGGCAGACGATGGACGATTGAGAGTTGTAATGAAGTCACTTATTTTCCCCGGAAGCACATTTACTTCACAATTTATTTACATTAATTTTAACACATCATCAACAATCTGTCCTTCAACAGATCGTAAAGATTGATGCCTCGCCTGCGTGGCCGCTATTATTCTGATTTAAATGATATCTGCGGGCGTGGTCACGTTTGCGGGGCTATATGTACCCGTTTCTGCGATCTAACTCAACCTTTTTAACTACAATGATGTGACTTTTTACATAAATTGAGTTTACATAAAATAAACATATATCGGGGGAATGATAGATTTGCGGTTGACATGCATCAACAAAGGAAGCCTTTTAGCTTCCCCGTTGTGCAATAGATCACCGTTTTTTCGGTCGACTGGCGTAAAGACAGAAGAGAATGGAACTGGTCGCACAGAAAGCAATGGACCAAATCATTGGTCATGCAGAGTTAAACGTCGCCAGCGAAAGCAGTGCGCCAACAATGGCGCCAATACCAAAACGGAAGGTTCCTGCCAGCGACGACGCAGTTCCCGCCATATGGGGGAACTCATCCAGAATGACCGCCATCGCGTTAGAAGACACCATCGATACGCAGCCCACAAACGCCGCAACGCCAACCACCAGCGACCAGAATCCCAGCCCCAGTAGCGCGCTGATAACCATCCACGCCGCCATAATAAATTGTATCCACAACCCAGAGCGGAACATATTTAACGCGCCAATACGGCGAACGAAGCGGCTGTTAAAGATGGTCATCACGAACAGGAAAACAATGTTTAGCGCAAAGTAATAACCAAAGTTTTCCGGCGCAACGTGGTTAATTTCAATGTAGACAAACGGTCCGGCGCTTAAGAACGAGAACATCCCGGCAAAGCTGAAACCACTGGCCAGCATATAACTCAGGACACGCTTATGGCGGAACAGCGCAGCAAAGTTACCGATAGTGGTACGAATGTGGAACGGTTGGCGACGCTCCGGCGGTAACGTTTCTTTGATCAGGAAGAAGATCATTGCCGAAGCCAGAATTGCCGCCACAGCGAGGATCCAGAAGATGTAATGCCAGCTCAACCACACCAGCACCCAACCGCCAACAATCGGTGCCATCAACGGTGCAATGGTGGTCACCAGCATGACAAACGACATCATCCGCGAGAACTCTTCTTTCGGGTAGATATCGCGCATCAAAGCGTTGATAACCACGCTGGCCGCAGCCGCAGCCAGACCGTGGAAGAAACGCATCACAATCAACTGATCGATGGTTTGCGCCAGCGCGCACGCCACCGCCGCCGCGGCAAACACCAGCGTACCACCGAGGACAACCGGCTTGCGCCCGAAGCTATCCGCCATCGGCCCGTAGATTAACTGCCCCAACGCAAAACCCAGAATATAAGTACTCAGGGTCATCTGCGTGCTGCCCGCTGGCACACCAAACTGCGCTGAAATCACTGGCAGCGCGGGCAGATACATATCAATCGACAGCGGCATTAACATGGCCAAAAGGCCAAGGATAAAGACAATAGCAAACGACGAATGCTGTCGAGTGGTCACAACGGGCTCCTGAATAAAATGAAAGTGTTAACCGACGCTGGCAATTTCTTCTGCAGTTAATGGACGATATTCACCTGGGGCTAAATCTTCATCCAGAGTAATACCGCCAATGCGTTCACGATGCAGCTCAACCACGTGGTTACCCACGGCGGCGAACATGCGTTTCACCTGATGATAACGCCCTTCACTGATGGTCAGACGGACCTGCGTAGGGGTAATCACTTCCAGCACCGCTGGCTTAGTGAGATCTTTTTCGTTATGCAGCTGTACGCCTTTGGCAAATTGCTCTGCCGTATCGTCAGCTACGGGTGATTCCAGCGTCACCAGATAGGTCTTCTCGCAATGATGACGCGGAGAAGTAATGCGATGCGACCACTGACCGTCGTCAGTCATCAGCACCAGACCGGTGGTATCAATATCCAACCGCCCCGCCGCGTGCAGTTTCCACGCCACAGGTTCATCCAGAAAATAGAGCACCGTTGGGTGATCCGGGTCATCAGTTGAGCAAACATAGCCCTGGGGCTTGTAGAGCATGAAATAACGCGGGCCGTGTTGCTGCGCCAGCGGATTGCCATCATAAGCAACATCGTGTTCAGGGAGCAGTTTGAACGCTGCATTGCGGACGATTTCGCCATCGACGGTGACACGATTGCCGCGGATTTCACGCCCGGCAATAGCACGGCTAACACCGAGTTGCTGTGCGATAAATTTATCAAGTCGCATGTGTGTGATTTTGCCTGTAAAAAACGGAGGTCGGGCATAGACCCGAAAATCAGAACTGTTGTCTGCCCAGTATAGCGGTCTAATAACTTCCCTCAAGGGAAAAAGATCCGTGGCATACTATTAGCAGATTAATCTACCTACGCTAAACCATGATTTTTACACTTCGTCCATACCAGCAAGAAGCCGTGGATGCCACGCTCAACCATTTTCGTCGTCATAAAACCCCTGCCGTTATCGTGCTGCCTACCGGAGCAGGTAAAAGCCTGGTGATTGCCGAACTGGCACGGCTGGCGCGTGGTCGTGTTCTGGTGCTGGCACACGTCAAAGAACTGGTGGCGCAGAACCATGCTAAATACCAGGCGTTGGGGCTGGAAGCCGATATTTTTGCCGCCGGGCTAAAACGCAAGGAGAGCCACGGTAAAGTGGTATTTGGCAGCGTGCAATCGGTCGCCCGTAATCTTGATGCCTTTCAGGGTGAATTTTCGCTGTTGATTGTCGATGAATGCCACCGTATTGGTGACGACGAAGAGAGCCAGTATCAGCAAATCCTCACTCACCTGACAAAAGTGAATCCCCACTTACGCCTGCTGGGGCTGACTGCCACGCCTTTTCGACTGGGCAAAGGCTGGATTTATCAGTTCCATTATCACGGCATGGTACGCGGCGATGAGAAAGCCCTTTTCCGTGACTGCATTTATGAGCTGCCGCTGCGTTATATGATTAAACACGGCTATCTGACGCCACCAGAACGGCTGGATATGCCGGTAGTGCAATACGATTTCAGCCGCTTGCAGGCACAGAGTAACGGGCTGTTCAGCGAAGCTGATCTCAACCGCGAGCTGAAAAAACAGCAACGCATTACTCCACACATCATCAGCCAGATTATGGAGTTCGCCGAAAAGCGTAAAGGGGTGATGATTTTCGCCGCGACGGTTGAACACGCAAAAGAGATTGTCGGTTTGCTACCCGCAGAAGATGCTGCACTGATTACTGGCGACACGCCCGGCGCTGAGCGCGATGTGTTAATTGAAGATTTTAAAGCCCAGCGTTTTCGCTATCTGGTCAACGTTGCGGTGCTGACCACCGGATTTGACGCCCCGCACGTCGATCTTATCGCCATTCTGCGCCCTACCGAATCAGTGAGCCTTTACCAACAAATTGTCGGGCGCGGTCTGCGTCTGGCGCCGGGTAAAACAGATTGCTTAATTCTCGATTATGCGGGCAATCCTCATGACCTCTACGCACCGGAAGTTGGTACACCGAAAGGCAAAAGTGACAACGTCCCGGTGCAGGTTTTCTGCCCTGCCTGCGGCTTTGCTAACACCTTCTGGGGGAAAACGACCGCCGACGGGACATTGATTGAACACTTTGGTCGCCGCTGTCAGGGATGGTTTGAAGATGACGACGGTCATCGCGAACAGTGTGACTTCCGTTTCCGTTTTAAAAATTGTCCGCAATGTAACGCAGAAAATGATATTGCCGCCCGCCGTTGCCGCGAATGTGACACCATTCTGGTTGACCCGGATGATATGTTAAAAGCGGCGCTACGACTGAAAGACGCCCTGGTATTACGCTGTAGCGGCATGTCTTTGCAGCATGGGCACGACGAGAAAGGCGAATGGTTGAAAATCACCTATTACGATGAAGACGGCGCTGATGTGAGTGAGCGTTTCCGTCTGCAAACGCCCGCCCAGCGTACTGCCTTCGAACAACTTTTTATCCGCCCGCATACGCGTACACCGGGCATCCCTTTGCGTTGGATCACCGCTGCCGATATCCTCGCCCAACAAGCGTTGCTGCGCCATCCGGATTTCGTCGTCGCACGAATGAAAGGCCAGTACTGGCAGGTGCGTGAAAAAATATTCGATTACGAAGGTCGTTTTCGGCGGGCGCACGAATTACGCGGTTAATGGTAGTTTTGATTGATGTATAAGGCGATTGAGTATAGAATCTCGCCCGCTTTTGCATACGCAAAGCAGATCACTTACCTGTTGCTGGGTCGCCTGTAGCAGGAATCATTTAAGAGAGAAAGAAATGTTTACTATCAACGCAGAAGTACGTAAAGAGCAGGGTAAGGGTGCGAGCCGCCGCCTGCGTGCCGCTAACAAGTTCCCGGCAATCATCTACGGTGGCAAAGAAGCGCCGCTGGCTATCGAGCTGGATCACGACAAAGTCATGAACATGCAAGCTAAAGCTGAATTCTACAGCGAAGTTCTGACCATCGTTGTTGACGGTAAAGAAATCAAAGTTAAAGCTCAGGACGTACAGCGTCATCCGTACAAACCGAAGCTGCAGCACATCGACTTCGTTCGCGCTTAATCGCAGAATAAGTTGAACAAAAGAAAACGGCCTTTACGGGCCGTTTTCTTTTTTAGCGACTGACAAATACCTGCACTACTTAATCTTCACATCAAACTGATGGCAGTTGTTGCAATAGAGTGGCTGTGGTTCCTTCTCATGTGACGTATGGCATACCGTACAGCGAATTTCTCCGCCATGAGAGTCATGGAAAGAAGCAACTCGTGTTTTACCCGACTCCGGATACTCTTTTAACACTGAGTTACCTTCTGAATCCTTCTTACCATGATAATAACGCTCACCAGGCGCATGGCAGCTAACGCACGTTGGCGTCATATTCTTGTTGGTTTTAACATCATCAACATGGCAGTTATTACATTCCAGACCAATGGTCTTGTGCATTTTCATGCCGACAATCTCTTGTGCACTGGCAGAAACCATACCGATAACGGTGCACATTACGCCAGCAAGAATGATTGTGACAATGTTCTTCAATAGCTTGTTCATTTGCCACCTCCCTGTGCCTGCATTCTGGTGCTTATAATATGTTTCGCTGCCATACGTCCCGACGTCAACGCAAAGCCAGAAGCCGATCCTTCAAGTACCAAATCATAGGAGCTGTCATACAGACCGCCCATATCCTGCCCGACAACATACAGACCCGGGATAATCTTCTCATTGGTATCGTAGACCTGCAGATCGCTGTTCATTTTCAAACCACCCAGCGTCAGGAAATAAGCCCGAATACCTTTCACGGCGTAATACGGTCCTTTATCCTGAAATTTAAACAGATGCTCTTTCTTGCGCCCCCAGTCAGGATCGAAACCTTCATCCGTATACTTGTTAACTTTCGCAATCGTCGCTTTCAGATTGTCTGCAGGAACATTGATCTGTTTTGCCAGATCGTCCAACGTTTCACCTTTAAACAACCACCCTTCTTTCATGCCGATCTCGATCGCCTGATCCAGCGCCTTCATCGGTTGCCCTGGCAACACAATGGCGTTAAACGGCGTGACCGGCCCTTCGTTAACCATCTTCTGACGCATTGCGTCATCCCAGACGGAATACATGACTCCGCCATTCATGGTGATAGCGTTATAAACGAGGGTAAAACTGGAACCGAGTGACTCATCAAAGAAACGCTCGCCTTGTCGGTTAATCCACAGGAATGGCTGACTTAATGATGTTCTGGCCTGTTTTTGGTAATCCGCGCCATTAAACTGACGGATAGGAGGGTCTTGATCGACATATGGGCTATTGCCAGCAATGGTTTGCATCCCGGCAGTATCAGCGCCAATGTCTTGCCCCATTTTGATACCATCGCCTTCGCGTCCATCAATCAGGGGGCCACGTAGTTTGACCGGCACCATGTTTTTCTGATTCACATCGGTGATGTATTTTTCAATCATGTCACGGTTGTTGGCAAAACCACCGGTCGCCACAATCACACCTTTACCATAGGCAATGATTTTTTCCCCTGTTACGCTATTAACCGCTTCGACGCCAACGACATCACCGCTTTGTTTATCGCGAATAATCTTCTTAACAGGAGTTTCGGTGTAGATTTGACCACCGCCATCAAGGATCTTCTTGTAAAAGCTTTTAGTAACAGATGCACCGTTATGCTTATACATATGCCAGGTCCATAATGAATCTGACTGAGGATAAATGGTGGTTTTTAAGGTCGTAAACTCAACGCCATTACTGGCAACCCAATCAATGGTTTCGCCTGAGTTTTTCATTAATGCGTGCAATGCACTGGCATTGGCTCGCCAGTGATGGAAATCGATCGCCTTACCAAAGGCTTGATTCAGCGTGGCACCTTTCCCCTCTTTTTTCTGCATAAGGGTGCCAATGCCTAAACTGCCTTCAGGATAAACGCCTGCCCCTCCAAGGCTTGGTAGTTTTTCAAAAATAACAACCTTGGCTCCGCCCTGTACTGCAGTCAACCCTGCGGACATGCCAGAAAGCCCACCGCCAATAACAACAACATCTGTTTGGATTATTCTCTCACTAACTGGTTCGACGGATGGATTCGACAGATTGATATGCGGGATCTTATTCATATTTCTGTCAGCATAGGCGCTTAGGGAAAGCGCCGTTAATACCCCAGCTAATAAGAATCCCCTTTTTAGTTTCCTCATAACATGGTCCTTTTACATAAAAATTTAAATCAACATGAAACCCTTCTTGTTTTTATTTGAAACCAAACAGACATGACATTCATGTATTAATGACTAATGAACTACTGTTGCAACTGCTGGTAATTTATGTGCAATGCCGGCATGACAATCAATGCATGTTTTCCCTTCTTTAAGAGAAGCCTCATGGAACGGCGCCATAAATTTTTTCTGTAATTTAGAAATATCGTGGCAGTTTCTGCATTCCTGCGAATTGTTTGCTTTCATTCTTGCCCATTCCGCTTTTGCCATTTCGCCACGATGTGCATCGAATTTTTCAGCCGTATCAATTACGCCTGTCATATGACCCCAAACCTCTTTAACGGCGTGGGCTTTTCTGATCATCTTAGGGACAAATTCATCAGGAATATGGCAATCAGCACAAGCGACCTTCACGCCAGTACGATTACTGCCATGAATGGATTTTTTGAAGCTCTCGGTGAGGATGTTGTCTTTCATTTCATGACAACCCAGGCAAAAGCTGTCAGTGCTGGTGTTGTGAATGACCGTGTTCATGACGACAAATAAACAGCCACTGAATACAATGAGGGTAAAGATAAAACATACCAGTAACTTTCTGGTTAAAGAGAACGTTTTTTTCGGTCGACAACACTTTTTATCTTCAGGATTTTCTTGCTCCATGCGGTGAATCCTTAAAATCATTCATACGATTAATATAATGAGTCAAACACAACGGCAATAATATTGACATTAAAAATATATTTGCATTTTATATAGGCAAAGCAAATAACAAAATATAACGCCAGGAAAACTCAATATAATTAAACAGAATGTTTTTTCCAGTGTTACAGCTCACAAAAAACGGCGGAAATAGTTACCAGACCGATTTATTATCGAATAAAGTGGAAGAGAAAAATATTTACTGCAACACTTAATATGATAACAGAGAAAATATTTTCGAATGAAAGGTCAATCAGCAAGTTATCTTACTCACTGATTGACAAGAATTGTGATTACCCCGCAACTGTTTCTCCGAAAAGAAACATTCGCGTTGGAGATTTAGTTCCCGCCAGACGTCCGACGCTGCAATTGATCGCGCAGATTCGGCGGCGTACCTTTAATGGTCAGCGTATCGGTCGCCGGGTCCCAGAAAATCCGTTCGCCTAACAGCATCGCATCAAAGTTAATGGTCAAACCACCGCCGCTACCGGCAAACTTCGTCAACTGACGCAGCGTGCTGCGGTCTGCCGGGAAGCTCTCTTCCAGTTCGTACCCTTTTTCAGCAGCAAACTCCGTGAAGCTCACTTCGCTGACGCCCGCCAACTCTTTTGACAGCGACTCCAGTTCAATCTCCTCACCCGCCTGCAATTGCTCATTACAATAGCTATAAACTTGCTGGCGAACGTTCTGCCGTTCTGCTTTATCCAGTTGCGCTTCTGCGGTGAAGTCGTCGACTGCTTGCAACAGACCGCGGTTTTGCGCTTTCGCGTTCAACCCTTCGCTGGCACCGAGGAAATCCATAAAGAAATCCGCCACTTTGCGTCCTACTCGCCCTTTCAGGAAAGTCAGGTAGCGTGTCGATTCCAGATTGGTTTCCCACTCAGTTAAATCAATACGCGCCACAATATCCGCATGATTGATATCAAGATAATGGGTCGGGTTGATGTCGAGATTTTCGTTGACGCGCATACTGCTTAGATTGCTCAGCACGCAAATCAGCAAATACTCAACTGCCAGATAACGATAGTGGCAAAACAGGACGAAACCGCCATCAGCAAAAGGATATTTCGCCAGTTCGTCACGCAGGCGACCGGTTGCCGCACGGCTAAATGCCAGAAAGTCCTCTTCGCCCTGACGCTGTAGGCGCAGCGTCTGCGCCAGTTCACTCTCTTCGCTGAACAATCCGTAGGCTTTGTTCTTGGCGCTATAGACCCGATGCAGCTCTGCCACCATCTCAACGACGGTTTCCGTCGGTTCCAGCAATGAATCGCGCAACACCAGCTCAAGGTTCTGCTCATCACGCTTGATAAGCTGGTGCAGAGCAATCTGGTTGATATCCAGACTCATGATAAACTCTCCTTTAAGACCGGGCGGTATTCAACCACCACCGGTAAAGCGACGCAATAAAAGTTGGCGGCCATTTTACAGAAGGCTGCGTAAGGAGAATGATTGAAAGCATAAAAAAGCAGAAAAAAAACCGTTGCTACGGTAATATGTTGCCCTTTCATCAACTAACTGATTTCGATTTATGCCACAAATTTCCCGCTACAGTGATGAACAGGTTGAACAATTGCTCGCAGAGCTGCTCAACGTACTGGAAAAACATAAGGCTCCGACCGACCTTTCCCTGATGGTGTTAGGCAACATGGTCACTAACCTTATCAATACCAGCATTGCCCCGGCTCAACGCCAGGCAATTGCCAACTCTTTTGCCCGCGCTTTGCAGTCCTCGATCAACGAAGACAAAGCGCACTAAGGGAAACAGATAACAGGTTATGGTAACTCATCGTCAGCGCTACCGTGAAAAAGTCTCCCAGATGGTCAGCTGGGGGCACTGGTTTGCACTGTTCAACATTCTGCTCTCACTTGTCATTGGCAGTCGTTACCTGTTTATCGCCGACTGGCCGACAACGCTTGCGGGTCGTATTTATTCCTATGTAAGCATTATCGGCCACTTCAGCTTTCTGGTGTTCGCCACCTATTTGCTGATCCTCTTCCCGCTGACCTTTATCGTCGGCTCACAGAGGCTAATGAGGTTTTTGTCCGTCATTCTGGCCACTGTGGGAATGACGCTGTTACTGATCGACAGCGAGGTCTTTACCCGTTTCCATCTCCATCTTAATCCCATCGTCTGGCAGTTGGTTATCAATCCGGACGAGAATGAGATGCGCGCGACTGGCAGCTAATGTTTATCAGCGTGCCAGTTATTTTATTGATTGAACTGGTGTTTGCGACGTGGAGCTGGCAAAAGCTGCGCAGTCTGACGCGTCGTCGGCGCTTCGCCCGTCCGCTGGCCGCATTCTTATTTATCGCCTTTATCGCCTCACACATGGTGTATATCTGGGCCGATGCTAACTTCTATCGCCCTATCACCATGCAGCGCGCTAACCTGCCGCTTTCGTACCCGATGACGGCGCGACGTTTTCTTGAGAAGCATGGTTTGCTTGATGCGCAGGAGTATCAACGCCGTCTGATCGAGCAAGGCAATCCAGACGCTGTTTCCGTACAGTATCCGTTAAGCGAATTGCGCTACCGCGATATGGGCACCGGGCAAAATGTGTTGTTGATTACTGTCGATGGCCTGAACTACTCACGCTTTGAGAAGCAAATGCCTGCACTGGCGGGTTTTGCCGAGCAAAATATTTCGTTCACGCGCCATATGAGTTCCGGCAACACCACCGACAACGGTATCTTTGGCTTGTTCTATGGCATCTCGCCAAGCTATATGGACGGTATTCTGTCGACCCGTACGCCTGCGGCGTTAATTACCGCGCTCAACCAGCAAGGCTATCAGTTGGGCTTATTCTCGTCAGATGGCTTTACCAGTCCGCTGTATCGCCAGGCATTGTTGTCAGACTTCTCGATGCCGAGCGTACATACACAATCCGATGAGCAGACCGCCACGCAGTGGATCAACTGGCTTGGCCGCTACGCGCAAGAAGATAACCGCTGGTTCTCGTGGGTATCTTTCAATGGCACCAATATTGATGACAGCAATCAGCAGGCATTTGCCCGGAAATATAGCCGTGCGGCTGGTAATGTCGATGACCAGATCAATCGCGTCCTGAATGCGTTACGTGAATCCGGGAAACTGGACAACACGGTGGTGATTATCACTGCTGGTCGCGGCATTCCGCTGAGCGAAGATGAAGAAACCTTTGACTGGTCACGTGGCCATCTTCAGGTGCCATTAGTCATTCACTGGCCAGGCACACCGGCACAGCGTATTAATGCCTTGACCGATCATACTGATCTTATGACCACGCTGATGCAACGCCTGCTACACGTCAGTACGCCTGCCAGCGAATACTCACAAGGTCAGGACTTGTTCAACCCTGAGCGCCGTCATTACTGGGTAACAGCCGCGGATAACGATACGCTGGCAATTACCACACCGAAAATGACGCTAGTACTGAACAATAACGGTAAATACCGCACTTACAACTTACGTGGTGAAAGAGTGAGAGACGAAAAACCACAGTTGAGTTTGTTATTGCAGGTGCTGACAGACGAGAAGCGTTTTATCGCTAACTGATTAATTATAAATCAGTTAGCAAAATATCTTACTTGCAATCGGTGTGGAAAACGGTAGTATAAGCAGCCACGAGTCGGCACGTAGCGCAGCCTGGTAGCGCACCGTCATGGGGTGTCGGGGGTCGGAGGTTCAAATCCTCTCGTGCCGACCAAAAATCCCAAGAAAACCAACCGCAAAGGTTGGTTTTTTTATATCTACGTCATTCCCCTTCTACCCACACTTACAGTTTTCACTACATGCCCATACATAAAATGGGGTAACATTCACGCGCCTGGTAGCGTAACCAACGCTACGCTCAAACATAATGATTCTAATAAAACCTCAGGAGACTACTATGCCTGAAGCAACGC
Source organism: Escherichia sp. E4930 (assembly GCF_005845405.1). Classification (NCBI taxonomy): domain Bacteria; kingdom Pseudomonadati; phylum Pseudomonadota; class Gammaproteobacteria; order Enterobacterales; family Enterobacteriaceae; genus Escherichia; species Escherichia sp. E4930. Next base: position 359,329 of record NZ_VCDZ01000007.1, read on the forward strand.
CTTTTCAGGTGCTGATTGTGGATGATCATCCACTTATGCGACGCGGTGTTCGTCAGTTACTGGAGCTTGACCCTGGCTTTGAAGTGGTCGCCGAAGCAGGCGACGGCGCTAGTGCTATCGATCTGGCGAATAGACTGGATATCGACGTGATCTTGCTGGATCTCAATATGAAAGGTATGAGTGGCCTGGATACCCTCAATGCCTTGCGCAGGGATGGCGTTACCGCGCAAATTATAATCCTGACCGTTTCAGATGCCTCCAGCGATATCTTTGCATTGATAGACGCAGGCGCTGACGGTTATCTGTTGAAAGATAGCGATCCGGAAGTGTTGCTGGAAGCGATTCGCGCCGGAGCAAAAGGTAGCAAAGTCTTTAGTGAACGCGTCAGTCAGTACTTACGCGAGCGTGAAATGTTTGGCGCTGAAGAAGACCCCTTCAGCGTGCTAACGGAGCGTGAATTAGATGTTCTGCACGAACTGGCACAAGGACTGTCCAATAAGCAGATCGCTTCGGTACTGAATATTTCTGAGCAGACGGTAAAAGTCCATATCCGCAATCTGCTGCGTAAACTCAACGTCCGCTCACGCGTGGCGGCCACCATTCTGTTCCTGCAACAACGCGGGGCGCAATAAAAAAATAGCCCGATGGATTTACCATCGGGCTGATATTGATGACAAACGCAACACTGCCTGATGCGCTACGCTTATCAGGCCTACACGGATCGAGCAATGTATTGAATTCGCACGATTTTGTAGGTCGGATAAGGCGTTTACGCCGCATCCGGCATAAACAAAGCGCACTTTGTTATCAATCTGGCCCCGATGGCATCACCATCGGGCTTCTTCTTATTTACTTTCGTGTGGTGATAAATGCTGCATCGCCTGCGCGATACTGCGTTCAATCACCGCACGGCGAGTATCGTTGGCAGGTAAGAGTTTCAACATCATCTCCCACGCAGCAACGGCTTCGCCAAATCGCTGCTGCTCAAAGGCATTAAACGCATACATACTTAACACACGAATATTGCTGTGGTCCGTTCTTACCAACTGGCGTAGCAGTTCGCCGCCGAGGCGGTTGTCGCTGGGATCAGATGAACGTGTCAACGCTTCCGCGTAACCCAGTGCGGCATCACTGTTCTTCGGATCGAGGCGATACGCAGTGGCGTATGCATCGGTCGCGATACTGGCGTTACCCAGCGCCATCCCAACACGGCCCAACATAATCCAGCCTTCTATATCTCCCGGATTTTTTTGCAGTTGAGTACGCATTCCAAGTGCAAGGCGCGACATCTCTTCTTCGTTGAGCGGATCGGCTTTCGGATCCAGCGCCCTGTCCAGCAATGCCGGAGCCTGCGCCGTGGCCTGCTGCCAGATTTTTACCTGCTGATAATTGCCAGTCTGGTAGTAGCCGACGCCTGCCACAATCAATGCCACAACAATACCCGGCAGGTAAACAGCAAATCCGGCACGCTTACCTTCCGGCACGCTTTGTTCAGGAAACTCCTCCACTGCCAGCCGTACACGCCGCCGCGAGCGGGCATAAATAACCCAACCGCCGATACCAATAGCCACCACTGGCAGCACCCACAGCAGCACGGTCAGCGGCGTTAACGGCGGATCGTAAGTGACGAAGTTGCCGTAACGCGCCACCATATAATCGACAATCTCCTGCTTGCTTTTACCTTCCTGCATCAGTTCGTACACTTTCTGGCGCAGGTCGGTCGCAATCATCGAGTTAGAATCAGCAATGCTGTTGTTCTGGCATTTCGGGCAGCGTAGTTCTTCAGTGAGTTGGCGAAACTGCTGTTCCTGTGCTTCATCCTTAAACTGCAACACGTCAATGGTTGCCAGCGCAGAGCCGGAGATCATCAGCATCAGCACGCCCAATAAAAACCTCATTGTGCGGCCTCCTTACTGTATTTCTCCCACAGCGGCTTGATCTCTTCTTCCCAGACGCGAGGATTGAGATCGCCCGCATGGCGATAGCGAATGATGCCGTTGCCGTCAATAAGGAACGTTTCCGGCGCGCCATAGACACCGAGATCCAGCCCTAACATGCCGTCGCCATCAAACAGGCTTAGCGCGTAAGGATTGCCCAGCTCTTTCAGCCAGCTAATTGCCTTCTGGCGATCGTCTTTATAGTTCATGCCGACCACGCGAATGCCCTGCGCAGAAAGCTGATTCAGATATTGATGTTCCGCACGACAGGTCGGACACCAGGTCGCCCAGACGTTAAGCAGCACCGGTTTGCCCTGAGTCAGCACATCCGCCTGATAAAACTGCCCCGGATTGTCCAGTGATTCGAGGCGAAATTTCGGCACAGGCTTGCCAATGAGCGCCGATTCCAGATTGGTCGGATCATCCCCTTCGGCATTACGCGCCAGCTGCCACAGCAGCGCCGCGGCAATCGCCAGGAAGATAATCAACGGAATTAACAATACTTTGCGCTTCATACAGCCTCCGGCGCAGTTTTTTGCGGACTCACGCGCTTACGATAGCGAGGATCAAACAGACACAGCAGTCCGCCCAACGCCATCATCAGCCCGCCCGCCCAAATCCAGCGAACAAACGGTTTGTAGTAAAGACGCACAGCCCACGCGCCGTTTTCCAGCTCTTCACCGAGCGCGGCGTACAGGTCACGCGTGATGCCACCGTCAATCGCCGCTTCGGTCATCATCGACCCGGCAGTGTTGTAATAACGTTTTTCCGCATACAGCACCGTTTCCGGTTTACCCTCTCGCGTTACGCCGATAGTCGCCACACCGCCACGCCAGTTCGGGCCAGTCACCTCTTTGACATCACGGAAGGTGAAGCGATATTCATGAATATCGACGCTATCGCCGGACTTCATGCGCACATCACGCTCAACGCTATAGTTCTGGCTAAAGGCAATGCCAACAATTGTCACTGCCAGCCCCAGGTGAGCCGCCACCATCCCCCAATAACTGAAGGTGGTTTTCGTGCCGCGTGAAATACGCAGCGCAGCTTCTGCAATTGCCAGCACTGCAATCCAGCAGGCCATTGCCAGGCCGAGCACCGTCATCGCCACAACTTTGCTTTCAAACAGCCACGGCAACAGCAGTGATAACACCAGTGTGCTGATGAAGGCGATAATCAACAAATTGCGGATTTTACGCGGTCGGTCGCGCCCCCAGCGCACCAGCGGGCCAATGCCCAGCACCAGTGCAAATGGCACCATCAGCCAGGTAAACATGCTGTTGAAGAACGGTTCGCCAATCGAAATACTGCCGAGTCCCAGTTGCTTGTGCACCAGCGGCAGCAGCGTCCCCAGCAATACCACCAGCATCGCGGCGACCAGCAAAACGTTGTTCGCTAACAGCAAAGATTCCCGCGACCACAGCGCATTGTTTACGCGTGAGCGAACTTTGTGTCCACGCGCAGCAAACAGCAGCAGCGAACCACCAATCACCAGTACCATAAAGGCGAGAATAAACATGCCGCGCGCCGGATCCGAGGCAAAGGCGTGTACCGATACCAGCACGCCGGAACGCACCAGGAAAGTCCCCAGCAGACACAACGAGAAGGCACTGATTGCCAGCAGTAATGTCCACGCTTTGAAGCTGGCGCGTTGTTCAGTGACCGCCAGTGAGTGCATCAGCGCAGTACCCACCAGCCATGGCATAAACGAGGCGTTTTCTACCGGATCCCAGAACCACCAGCCGCCCCAGCCGAGTTCGTAATAGGCCCACGCGGAACCGAGCACAATGCCGAGCGTCAGGAAGATCCACGCTGCCAGCGTCCACGGACGAGTAAAACGCGCATAAATGCTGTCCAGGCGCCCACTCAACAAAGAAGCAATGGCAAAAGCAAACGCCACCGAGAAACCCACGTACCCCATATAGAGCAGAGGCGGATGGAAGATCAACCCCGGATCCTGCAACAGCGGGTTAAGGTCGCGCCCTTCAATCGGGAAGTTCGGCAATGTGCGTGAGAACGGGTTAGAGGTAAAGAGAATGAACAGCAAAAAGCCGACGCTGACCATGCCCATTACCGCCAGTACGCGCGCCACAATATCCAGCGGAATACGCTGGCTAAAAATCGCCACCGCAAACGTCCAGCCGCTCATTAGCAGCACCCACAGCAGTAGCGAACCTTCATGCGCCCCCCACGTGGCCGCAACGCGATACCACACCGGAAGCTGGGTATTGGAGTTACTGGCGACATAGGTGACGGTAAAGTCGTTGACCACGAAAGCATTGACCAGCACCAGAAATGCGCCAGCCACAGACATAAACAGCAGCCAGGCAAACAAGCGGGAAGAAGCCATCATGCGCGCATCTCCGCGCGCCACGCCCCATAGCGGATAAACAGACAGCAAAAGTGCAATCCCTAACGCCAGGCACAGCAGTCCGTTACCAATTTCTGGCATCATGATGCGGGATCCTTATAAGCACTTGCCGGGCGACGATGGTTAGCATCCATCGCCTTTTCAACTTCTGGCGGCGTGTAGTTTTCGTCGTGTTTCGCCAGTACTTCTTTAGCGTGGATATGATTGCCTTTTTCCAGCTCGCCCTGAACCACAACGCCCTGCCCTTCACGGAACAGGTCCGGCAAAATGCCTTCGTAAGAGACATCAACTGAACCTTCAGCATCATAAATGGTAAACGTCACTTTCAGTGAGTCAGGATCGCGCTGCACGCTACCCGGCATCACCATCCCGCCCACGCGCAGACGCTGACCAACTTCCGGCATCTGCTGCGTTTCACGCTTACCGTAGAGAATTTCTCCCGGTGTATAGAAAAGATCGATATTAGAGCGCAGCGCATACAGCACCAGACCGATGGTCAGCGCCAAACCTGCCAACACGGCGCAGGCAATCCACAAGCGATTTTTACGGCGAATATTCATGCAGCCTCCTGCTGTTGCGCAGCACGTAAACGCGCCTCACGCGCCCGCTGCTGCGCCACGCCACGCAGAATTGCGCGATGCTGCATCACCGAGTGCACGACCAAAGCCACCAGCGGAATAACGGTCATCACCACCGCCAGCCAGACAAAAAAGGCGTAACCGCCCATTGCGAAAAATTCATTCCAGGAAGCAAATGCAGGGGTCATTTACGGCCTCTTTTCAGTATCAGTTCACTCACCCACGGACGGCGTTTTTCCATCAGCAAAATCAAATTGCGCATCCGCATTAGCGTCAGCGTGGCAGAAAGCAGCAGGAAGCCAAAAATCGACCAGCGCAGCGGCGAACGCATTGCCGGATCGATACTTTGCTGCATCCGCGTTGATCCCTGATGTAGGGTGTTCCACCACTCCACGGAATAATGAATTATCGGCAGGTTCACCACGCCAATTAGCACCAGAATACCTGCCGCACGGCCCGCCAGACGGCGGTCGTCGAAGGCGTGCCACAGGGCAATCACACCAACATACAAAAACAGCAGCACCAGTTCAGAAGTCAGACGCGCGTCCCACACCCACCAGGTGCCCCACATCGGTTTTCCCCATGCAGAGCCGGTAACCAGGGCAATAAAAGTAAATACCGCGCCAATAGGCGCCATCGCCGCGACCGCCAGGTTAGCCATTTTCATCTGCCAGACAAGACCGATGAACGCCGCTACCGCCATCGAGGCATAAATACCCATCGACCAGATTGCCGCTGGCACATGTAGATAAATAATGCGATAGCTATTTCCTTGCTGATAATCAGCCGGAGCAAAGCCGAATCCCCAGATCCAGCCGACGGTGAGCACGACCACACTGGCGATTGCCAGCCACGGTATAAACCAGCCACAGATTTGATATAACCGTGGAGGGATCGCCAGTTGATGTAGTGTTTTCCACATAGTTTCGATACCAGACTCGAACAAAAATCAGTAATCCAGCGTTATTGAATGCTGATTCGTAACGCTGCCGCCGTCGCAAAAGGACTTAATGTCGCGGTGCCAGCCAGCAACGCGCCTAAAATTGCCAGATACCCGTCCACGGGCAAATGCATCGAAGCCGCGTCCATCGCAGCGGTGGCAAAGATGAGTAAGGGGATGGTGAGTGGTAACACGAGAATGCTGAGTAGCACTCCACCGCGCTTAAGTCCGACCGTCAGCGCCACGCCTGGCGCACCAAGAAAGCCAAGCGTGGGGGTTCCCAACAACAGCGTAAGCGCCATCACTTGCCAACCGTACACGTCCATTCCCAGTAGCAATGCCACCAGTGGTGAGAGAATGAGCAGAGGCAAACCTGTCACCATCCAGTGCGCCATCACCTTCGCCAGCACAACGGCGGGCAAGGGTAATGGCAACAACATCAGTTGTTCAAGACTGCCGTCCTGCAAATCGTCACGAAACAGTCGCTCCAGCGCCAGCAAAGAGGAAAGCAGCGCCGCCACCCAGATAATGCCCGGTGCAATCCTCGCCAGCAATTGCGGCTCCGGACCGATACTAAGTGGAAAAAGGGTAATAACAATCAGGAAGAACCACAGCGGGTTAGCGATTTCGGCGCTATGGCGAAACGCCACGCGCAGCTCAAGACGGAAAATGCGCCAGAACATCATGCGCCCCTTGTATGCGTCAGAGAAATGCGGCGGATTTTACTTTCAGCAACGTTGAGCGGCTGGTGGGTGGTCAGAATCACAATTCCCCCCTGCTCCGTATGCTGCGCCATGCGCTGGGTCAGACGATCGACGCCGTTGACGTCAATCGCGGTAAAAGGTTCGTCGAGGATCCACAACGTAGCGTGGGTCAGCCATAATCGCGCCAGCGCGACGCGGCGTTGTTGCCCGGCAGAGAGCTGATTTACAGGAATATCTTCGAATCCGGCAAGCCCGGCCTGCGCCAGAGCGTCCAGACATTGTGCGGTATCACCGTCACGGTGATAGAAATGCAGATTTTCTAACGCCGTCAGCCGGGTTTTAATCCCCGGCTGATGGCCTATCCATAACAGGTTTTGATGGTAGCTGTCGCGTACCTGATGCAAGGGCTGCCCTTGCCAGAGAACCTCGCCGGCGTCAGGGCGAGACAACCCAGTCAGCAGACGAAGAAGCGTTGTCTTCCCCGCACCGTTGCTGCCGGTGATTTGTACCCACTCTCCTGCGTTCAGCGTAAATGACAAACCACTAAACAAGGTTCGTTCATCCCGCTCGCAGAGCAATTCTCTGGCTTCAAGCATCCCCACGCAATGACATCCTGTTAAAAACCTGGTTCAACTTCGCGCATATCGGGTAGCTTGTGCGCGATCCCTTTATGGCAGTCAATACAGGTTTGCCCATCTTTCACCGCTTGATCGTGCATCTTCGCGGCAACACCTTTCTGGGCGGTTAAATCCATAAACTCGAAGTTGTGACAGTTACGGCACTCCTGCGAATTGTTGTCCTTCATTCGCCGCCACTCATTCTGTGCCATAGTCAGGCGATGAGCTTCGAATTTCTGCGGCGTGTCAATAACGCCCAGAATTTTACCATACAGCTCTTTACTTGCTTTGAGCTTGCGTATCATTTTCGGCACAAACTCGTGCGGAACGTGACAATCCGGACAAGTCGCACGAACGCCGCTACGGTTGTTGTAATGCACGGAATCCATGTATTCCTGATACACCGTGTTGCGCATTTCGTGGCAACTAATGCAAAACTCTTCAGTGTTAGCTTTTTCCATCCCGGTGTTAAAGCCGCCCCAGAAGACGATGCCGCCAACAAAGCCGATCAACAGCAGCGTCCCCAGCGCCAGACGGCTGGGGGTACGCCACCATTTCCACAGGCGCTTAATCAGACCAGGCTTACGGTCAGAATTTCCCATAATAACCTCTTATTTCCCGTAACCTTTTGATGGGGTAAAGGTATTCCCCACGATTGGCGCGGTATCGGCCTGCGGTACGTGACATTGCAGACAGAAATAACGACGCGGAGCCACTTCTGCGCCCACTTTGCCGTCGCTGTCCATAAAGTGAGTAGGACTGATGCGCGGTGCGCCAGTGGTGCGATAGCTTTCAACACCGTGGCACTGTAAGCAGCGGTTGGTATTGGTCGTTACCTGATAACCTTCAACGCTATGCGGGATCATTGGCGGCTGATTCACATAGTTCAGCGGCATCCGATCCTGCTCTTTTGGCATCCGAATGGCCCCTTCCTGCGTCCCGGATACTTCCGGCGACTGGCTAAAATCGACGCCATTTGCCGCCCAAACCGCGCCGCTCATCACCAGGGCCAGCATCGCCGTCCATTGACACAGCGCTTTCTTCAGGTCATGGCTTTTCATGATTTCGCTCCCGAACTCCATCGTGTAGTTATTGTAAATACATCCTCAGAACAGACATCCACGCAGCGACCGCACGTCATGCAATCGCGGCTGGTGACCTGCACCGGGCTTTGTTCATCCAGCACCGGGGCACGTAGCACATGCGGTTCCGGGCAAACATGAAAACAATCCATACAGCGGTTACATTTCTGCCGATCGGTGGCCGCAACGGTAATCACACCTTTGCTACCCAACACGCCATACAGCGCGCCGACCGGACAAATATGGCCGCACCAGCCGTGTTCAACGACCAGTAGATCAAATAAAAACAGCGCGAGAATAAGCAGCGCGCCGCTGCCGAATCCCATTACCAGGCTACGCCCCATCAGAGATACGGGGTTGATCCATTCCCAGATGAGCGAGCCAGTTAAGGCGGATCCCACCAGAATGACCACCAACAGCACGTAGCGAATGTGGCGAGGGATCGTCGCAGACTGATTGAGATCAAATCGTCTGCGTAACCAGTTTGCTAAATCGGTAATCGGGTTCAGCGGGCAGACCCAGCTGCAAAATAATCGCTTTCCTGCCAGGGCGTAGAGTACGGTGATAATCACCGCACCGATCAGCGCCACCGTGGCAGGCAGATGACCGCTGGCAAGGCTTTGCAGCGTCATCAGCGGATCGGTCAGCGGAACGGTGTCGAATAACAGGCTACTGCTGTAGTTGCCATGTAAGATCCACACACCAAACCACGGGCCGCTCAAAAACATCCCCAGCACGAAGAACTGACAAAGGCGACGTAACACCAGCCAACGGTGACTGCGCCACCAGCCTTTTTTCTCCAGCGCCTCGCGCCCGGCGTCACGTTTACGATTTGCCATTGTTCCCCTCCAGCCAGCCGAAGCGGTAATGGTGACCTAACTCCCCTTTCGCCAGTGACAGCGGTAACACCTTGATTGCCGGTTGTTCCAGCACGCATACTTTTTCGCACTTACCGCAACCGGTACAGGCGTCGCTGTGAACCGTCGGCAGAAAACGGGCGTGCTTACCGGTACGCGTGTTGCGCTCCAGCTCCAGGGTGATTGCCTCATCAATTTTCGGGCATTCGCGATAACAAACATCACAGCGCAGCCCCTGAAAGTTGAGACAGTTTTCCTGGTCCACCAACACCGCCAGCCCCATCCGCGCGTCGTCGATCGATTCGATCTCACGATCCAGCGCGCCGCTGGGGCATACTTTGGCGCACGGGACGTCCTCACACATTTCGCAAGGAATATCCCGTGCGACAAAATATGGCGTACCCGCCGACAGGCCAGAGGCCAGCGTCGCCAGTTTTAAGGTGTCGTAAGGGCAAGCCTGAACACACTGACCGCAACGCACACAGGCACTGGCAAAGGCGTTCTCATTTATGGCTCCGGGCGGGCGCAACCGCACGCCAGATGCGCGTGCGGTTTGCTGTTGTAACCCCAGCGCCACACCCACGGCAGCCAGACCGCCTGCTGTGCGAACAACATCGCGCAGAAAGCGGCGGCGACCATTTTGAGGTTTCGCTGACCGGGACATAATGGCTTACACCTTCTCCAGTTTGACCGCGCACTTCTTGAAGTCCGTCTCTTTCGAGAGCGGATCGGTCGCGTCCAGCGTCAGTTTGTTAACCAGCTGTGCGGCGTCGAAGAACGGCATGTACACCAGGCCCTGCGGCGGACGGTTACGACCGCGCGTTTCGACAATCGAGATCACTTCGCCACGGCGAGAAACCACTTTCACTTTGTCGCCACGACGCAGATCGCGCGCTTTCGCATCCAGCGGGTGAATAAACAGGACCGCTTCCGGGAAGGCGCGGTGCAGTTCCGGTACACGGCGAGTCATACTGCCGGTGTGCCAGTGCTCCAGAACGCGTCCGGTAGAGAGCCACAGGTCGTACTCTTCATCCGGTGCTTCCGCCGCCGGTTCGAACGGCAGCGCGAAGATCACCGCTTTGCCATCCGGTTTACCGTAGAACTTATAGCCTTCGCCCGCTTTCACATACGGGTCGTTACCTTCGCTGTAACGCCACTGCGTTTCTTTACCGTTCACCACCGGCCAGCGCAGACCGCGCGCTTTGTGGTAGTCATCGAACGGCGCGAGATCGTGACCGTGACCGCGACCAAACCATGCGTACTCTTCGAACAGCCCTTTTTGCAGATAGAAGCCCAGCTCGCGGGATTCATCGTTCAGCTGATCTTCCGCCAGTTCGGATACCGGGAATTTGCTCACTTCGGGGGTGGCATACAGAACTTCGTACAGCGTTTTGCCACGCAGTTCCGGTTTCTTCGCCAGCAGCTCTTCCGGCCATACTTCTTCAGTTTTGAAGCGGCGGGAGAACTGGACTAACTGCCAGAGATCCGATTTCGCTTCGCCTGGTGCCTGCACCTGCTGACGCCAGAACTGAGTACGGCGTTCGGCGTTACCGTAAGCACCCTCTTTCTCTACCCACATTGCGGTCGGCAGGATCAAGTCGGCGGCCAGCGCACTGACCGTCGGATACGGATCGGAGACGATGATAAAGTTGCGCGGATCGCGCCAGCCCGGCATACGCTCTTCATTAATGTTCGGTCCGGCCTGCATGTTATTGGTACACATGGTCCAGTAAACATTCAGTTTGCCGTCTTTCAGCGCACGGTCTTGTGCCACCGCGTGCAGACCGATTTTCGCCGGAATGGTGCCGCTCGGGATATTCCACTTCTTCTCGCAAATATCACGATGTTTCTCGTTAGTCACCACCATGTCCGCAGGCAGACGGTGAGCAAAGGTGCCCACTTCACGCGCAGTACCACACGCGGAAGGCTGCCCGGTCAGGGAGAACGGACCGCAACCCGGCTGGGAAATTTTGCCGGTCAGCAGGTGCAGGTTGTAGACCAGGTTGTTGGCCCACACGCCGCGGGTATGCTGGTTGAAGCCCATCGTCCAGTAGGAGATGACTTTCTTGTTCGGATCGGCATACAGCTGCGCCAGTTGTTCTAACTGGTCTTTCGGCACGCCGGTCATTTCGGCGGTTTTTTCCAGCGTATATTCGGCAACGAAGGCTTTGTAATCTTCGAAGCTCATCGGTTCGGAGGCGTCAGAACCCGGATTCTTCGCTGCTTTTTCCAGCGGATGGGTCGGACGTAAACCGTAGCCGATGTCCGTCGCCCCTTTGCGCAGGTTAACGTGCTTGCTGAAGAAGTCCTGATTTATCGCATTGTTTTGAATGATATAGTTGGCGATGTAGTTCAGGATCACCAGGTCAGATTGCGGCGTAAAGATGATGCCGTTATCCGCCAGCTCGAAACTACGATGCTGGTAGGTAGAAAGCACCGCCACGGTGACGTTCTGGTTAGAGAGACGACGGTTAGTGATGCGCGACCAGAGGATCGGGTGCATCTCCGCCATGTTTGCGCCCCACAGCACAAACGCGTCAGCCTGCTCGATGTCGTCATAGCAGCCCATCGGCTCATCCATACCAAAGGTACGCATAAAGCCAACCACCGCCGACGCCATACAGTGACGCGCGTTCGGGTCGATGTTGTTCGAGCGGAAGCCCGCTTTAAACAGCTTGGACGCAGCATAACCTTCCCAGATAGTCCACTGACCAGAACCGAACATACCGATCGATTCCGGCCCTTTTTCTTTCAGGGCGGTTTTGAATTTCTCTTCCATCACATCGAAGGCTTGATCCCAGGTGATTGGGGTAAATTCGCCTTCTTTGTCATATTTACCGTTTTTCATACGCAGCAGCGGCTGCGTCAAACGGTCTTTACCGTACATGATTTTGGGCAGGAAATAGCCCTTAATGCAGTTCAGGCCACGGTTAACCGGTGCGTCCGGGTCGCCCTGACAGGCCACCACACGCCCCTGCTGCGTTCCGACCAGAACGCCGCAACCGGTACCGCAGAAACGGCACGGCGCTTTATCCCATTTAATGGCTTCCTGCTGACCAACAACGGCGCGGGCAACGCCCGGCACGCTGAGACCGGCAGCCGCCGCAGCGGCCGCAACGGCGTTAGCTTTCATAAAGCTACGACGACTGAGTTTCATGGTGTTTCCTCACCTTGCTCTTCCTGCTGGTGATAAACCAGCGACACCGCCAGCACGCCCTCTACGTTGCGTACTGACTCAATGGTTTGGATCAGCGTTTCGCTGTCTTCTGCTTCCACCACCACAATCAACTGACCGCTCGGCGCGTCGCTGACAGCAACTTCACAGCCGGGAAAGGCGTTCAGTTGGGTGCTGATGTCTGAAATTCGTTCGCTTTTGGCCTGCACGACCAGGCTGCAAACTTGCCAGTTAGTGTGCATGGAGATACTCCGCAGTTATGGCTGATACCGGACAGCTGGCTGCACATGCTCCACATCCGTTGCAAAGTTGGCTATTAAGTTGCGGCTGGTAGATCCCGGAGAGCGTCGGGCGAAAGATAATTGCCATTGGCTCACAGCTATCCTGACAGCGGCGGCATTCAACTGACTGATACGCCAGGCACGCGTCCCCAATGGTGAACTGCAAATCCCAGGCCCTGGTGTGGCGCGGAGAAAATAGCGATTCGGGGCAAGCCTGCGCGCAGGCGTAACAGAAGCTGCACTCGTTATTTTTGAAATTAACGCTCGGATAGCCACCCGCGCCGCGTTGCAGAATGTTGTTTTCACAAGCATTAATACAGGCGTCGCAGCGGGTGCAATGGGTCAGAAAATGAGATTCATCACCGGACCAGGGCGGACGGATACCGTTACTGGCTTTGCGCCAGCGACCAGTGAGTATGCCCCGACGGGATGCATCAATCTTCACATTGACCTTCCATCATTAACGCGCTCTGAAAATTGAGAGCGACCAAAGAAACCGCGTAATTAATAAGCCATTTTTATAGGCGCTAAGATATTAAAGGATGTGTCAAAGATGCATACCCCGATCGGGGTAAAACCTGTAGCAGGATCAAAAGAGTGGTGGGAAGGCTGGCAAAAATGGGCTTTTATTCACATTTCAAACGGTTATAAACAATTTTACATAGCGATAAATTCACCAAAGATATTTATCCAGGCTTCGCCATCCATCAGCATATAACTCCAAAAGAGAAGGTAAAGTTGTCTGAATATTCTATGCATTATTCATAAAGCAAATTAATAAATCTGATGAATATGTTAACCTTCAGCGACATCATCGGTGAAAACCTATAAATGAAGAAGGAAAGCAAAAATGAAGACTATTCTACCTGCAGTATTGTTTGCCGCTTTCGCCACAACTTCAGCCTGGGCGGCAGAAAGCGTCCAGCCACTGGAAAAAATCGCCCCTTATCCGCAAGCTGAAAAAGGGATGAAGCGTCAGGTGATTCAGTTAACCCCGCAAGAAGATGAATCTACCCTGAAAGTAGAACTGTTAATCGGTCAGACGCTGGAAGTTGACTGCAATCTGCATCGTCTCGGCGGGAAACTGGAAAGCAAAACGCTGGAAGGCTGGGGCTATGATTATTATGTCTTTGATAAAGTTAGCTCCCCGGTTTCCACGATGATGGCCTGCCCGGATGGCAAAAAAGAGAAGAAATTTGTCACCGCGTATCTGGGCGATGCCGGAATGCTGCGTTACAACAGCAAGCTGCCGATCGTGGTGTATACGCCAGACAATGTAGATGTGAAGTACCGTATCTGGAAGGCGGAAGAGAAGATTGACAACGCGGTAGTTCGCTAAACACAGCGTAACGCCCGTCGGTCGGATAAGGCGGTTACACCGCATCCGGCATCTAACGCCCGAGCCGGTGCCTGATGCGACGCTGGCGCGTCTTATCAGGCCTACGCCGCGGTTAAGTGCTGCAACCGCCAGGTCGGATAAGGCGGTTACACCGCATCCGACATCCAACGCCCGAGCCGGTTGCCTGATGCGACGCTGGCGCGTCTTATCAGGCCTACACCGCATCCGGCATACCATGCCGGATGCGGCACATCATTACAATGCAATATCCGCCACTTCTTTTTGAACGGGTTGCGGTTTCAACTGCGGTTTCGGCGTACTGTCTGCCGCCTGCGGCTTGTCGTATTTCAGCCCCAGCACTTCGCTGGTGTACTGCAACTCACGTTCCGTTGCTGCCACATCACCATTCAGCTTACGTCCATAGGACGGAACGATCGCTTTCAACGTAGCCTGCCATTGCGGGCTGGAAACGCGATCGCCAAATACTTTTTCCAGCAGATTCAACATAATCGGCGCAGCGGTTGACGCCCCTGGCGATGCCCCCAGCAGCGCGGCAATGGTCCCTTGCTGATCACTGACCACTTCTGTTCCCAGACGCAGTACGCCACCTTTCTCGGCATCACGCTTGATAATCTGTACGCGCTGCCCCGCTTGCCACAAACGCCAGTCCTCTTTTTTCGCCTGTGGATAGTATTCTTTCAACGCTGCAAAACGATCCTCTTCACTCAACATCACCTGACTCACCAGATATTTCACCAGATCGAAATTATCCAGCCCGACGTGCATCATCGGCATCACGTTTGACGTTGTGGTGGAACTCATCAGATCCCACAGCGAACCGTTTTTGAGGAATTTGGTTGAGAAAGTAGCAAATGGCCCGAAAAGCACCACGCGTTTACCATCCAGAACTCGGGTGTCAATATGCGGAACCGACATCGGCGGCGCACCGACAGATGCTTTACCGTAGACCTTCGCCAGATGATGGTTAACCACGTCAGGGTTTTCCGAGACAAGGAACTGTCCGCCCACCGGGAAACCAGCGTACTCTTTCGCTTCCGGGATACCGGATTCTTGCAAAAGCTTCAGCGCCGCACCGCCCGCGCCGATAAAAACAAATTTCGCGCGGATGTTCTGTACAGTGCCATTTTTCAGATCGGCAATGGTGACGGTCCAGGTGTTGTCGTCATTACGTTTGAGGCCGCGGACTTCGCTACTGAGTTGCAGCGAAAAGTTAGATTTCTTCTGCAAGGAAGCAATTAACTGGCGAGTGATTTCACCATAGTTTACATCGGTGCCGATTTCTGTACGTGTCGCTGCCACTTTCTGCTGCGGATCGCGTCCTTCCATCACGAGTGGCGCCCACTCTTTGATTTGCGCGTGATCTTCGGAGTAACGCATACCGCGGAACAACGAACTTTGTTGCAAGGCCGCGTAACGGGCGCGCAGGAAATTGACGTTATCTTCGCCCCAGACAAAGCTCATGTGCGGAACGGTATTGATAAATGAACGCGGGGTACGCAGCACGCCGCGCTCGACCTGGTGCGCCCAGAACTGGCGGGAAATCTGGAATGCTTCGTTAATGGCGACTGCTTTTTCGATACTGATGCTACCATCGGCGTTTTGCGGGGTGTAGTTCAGTTCCATCAACGCAGAATGCCCGGTTCCGGCGTTGTTCCAGCCGTTCGAACTCTCCTGCGCAACACCGTCCAGGCGCTCCACCATGGTCATCGACCATTCCGGTTCCAGCTCCCGTAAATAGGTCCCCAACGTGGCGCTCATAATGCCGCCGCCAATCAACAGTACATCAGTTTCCTGCTCCTCGGACGCTTTCGCTTTTGCCGCCATCGAAACGGCATTAAGCCCCACGGCCATCGAGAAGAGCATGGCAGTCACTTTTTTCATCTTGTTAATGCCTTACTTTTAGTCGCTTTATTGCAGGTGAGATTTGCGCGGCATCAACGGTAACACTTAAGTAACAACATTTAAATAATGTTTATAAATTATCTTCTAATTTTATAAACATTATAATTTCGTTGATTAATTATAGGGTTATTAGAAACGAAGGGATTTTTTACCTGACGGCAGCAGTCCGCCAGGTAAGAGTCAAAACATTATGCCGTCCGGGCAACGGCATCACGAGAAGCAGCGTCACGCTCTGCGCCCGTCAGCTCGCTAAGTTGCCCGTTGCGCATTTCCAGCAGGCGGTCGGCGTGGATAAAGTAATGGTCATCATGACTGATGGCGAAAATAGTTTTCCCCATCTCCTGCATCAGCGGCAGCAGCACCTGATAAAACTCACGGCGGAAATGTGGATCCTGATCCGCCGCCCATTCATCCAGCAGAATAATATCGCGTTCTTCTGCCAGAGCCAGCAACAGCGCCACGCGCTTTTTCTGCCCTTTCGATAACTTCAGGTTAACAATACGCCCGTTACTTAACTCAAGCTTATGACCCATTTTCAGCTGCGCCAGCCACTTCTCAACCAGTTGCGGATTAGCAGGTTTACCTTCCGGCCCCAGCAGTTGATCAAACAGCCAGACATCGGTAAACACCGCCGAAAACAGTTTGCGATAATCTTCCGGTTTTTCACCGCTGACAGGTTTGCCATCCAGCAAGATTTCGCCATTTTGCGGCTGATACAACCCCGTCAGCAACATCGCCAGCGTCGATTTGCCGCTACCATTACCACCAATCAGAAACAGCAGTTCGCCACGTTTAATGGTGAGGTTAATCGGCCCAACGGAAAACGCGTTATCCTGATAACTAAACGTAACATTACGCAGCTCAAGCGTTTGCCAGTTGGGAAACGCCTGCGGACGCGGAAACTCAGCTTTGAAAGGTGCGAGCGCGAATTTGTTCAGCTTGTTAAACGCCACCTGCGCCGTCAGCAGCGTCGGCAATGCGCCAACCGCCGAAAGCAGTGGCGTACGCAGGAATAACAGCGTCAACGAATAGGTCGCGGCAACGTTGGTATCAGCCCAACCGAGGCTGTTTGCCATCCAGAACACCAGGCCGATTGCGCCCAGCATCATGATGTTTGACCAGTTCACGGCACTAAGATGGAAGGTGTCTGCGCGGATAATATGATGACGATACTCTTGCGCATCAGGGATGTAGAGGTTGTTAAACACATACTCGGCGCGCTCGCGATTCAGCGTCAGCTCTTTGCGCCCTTCCAGCACGGTTTGAAAATCCGTGTACAGCTTGTCTTCGGTTTCACGCAGGGTCGCCATATGTTTGTACACCCGCGCCACCAGTACAAAACCGCCCCAGATGGTGACTGCCATCCAGATAGCCGTTACCAGCAACATTTTGCCCGACAGCATCCAGAGATACGCCGCTGAACCGATAGTGAGAATGATCCCCTGCACCAGTTCCGGCAGACGCACAAACGCAATGGTGATATTGCGCACATCGCTGGTTAACCCCGCCAGCAACGAGGCGCTACCAAGTTGTTCAATGCGCTCGACGTGGGTATCCAGTATCCGCTTGATAAATTCGCTACGCAGTCGGTAAACGAAGTGATGGCCCAGCGTAGTAAGTGCCAGTTGCGATCCCAGTGTTACCGCCATTAACAGCAGCAATAAACCCAGAAACTCCGGCAACACCAGCAGACTGGTATCCGCCGTTTCGATAAGGCGCTGATTGATAAAAGCAATTAAGCCAATGCCTAATGCCGCACTGGCGAGGCTTAGCGCCATCACACTGATAAATGGCCAGCGATACTGCCGCCAGACAAGTACAAGAAGTTCCATGCAGAAAACCCGGACAATGAATTACAGCCCGCAGTTTAAACATCTCCGCGCGCACAGCAATAATAATTCTTATTTTTATTCTTTTTTACCTGCCTGACGGAAGGTCAGGTTGTAGCGGCAGTCGGCGGTGAGTGGATGAAACCCAGCTTTTAGTGGTTGAATACCGTGATAAAACAGCCGTGATTCACCGCCCCACACCACCACATCGCCATGTTCCAGCAACAAACGTTTGAGCGGATCATTTCGTTTCAGGCCGCCAAATTGAAAAATCGCGGGTAAGCCCAGAGAAACAGAAACAATCGGTGCGCGCAGATCCGGTTCGTCTTTATCCTGATGCAGCGACAGTTTCGCGCCCGGGGCGTAGCGGTTAATAAGGCAAGCGTCAGGCTGGAAATCTGGATAGCCCGCTGCCGTGGCCGCGCGGCGACATAAATCATAAAAACTTTGCGGCATGGCAGGCCACGGTTGATTTGTTTGCGGATCAATGGGCGAATAGAGATAACCTTGCCGATTGGTCGTCCAGCCCAGATGCCCGCAGTTGGTCATCGCCACCGACATGGTATATCCGCCAGGAGTGACCATCTGGCGAAACGGCGACTGGCTGGCAATGCCACTGATATCGTGCATCAGTTGTTCCGCTACGTTAAAAGCAAAACGGCGCAAAATCACCGCGCCGGAAGCCAGCGATTCGTGCCACGGTTCAGCATCGGCAAACAGATCCAACATTACCTCTCCTCATGTTCAGCTTCGCGGCGCAGCAGTTGCGCTTTACGCGACACGCCCCAGCGGTAACCGGAAAGTGTGCCATCACCACGTACTACCCGATGACAAGGGATAATAATAGCTAATCTATTGGCGGCGCAGGCGCTGGCTACGGCGCGAACGGCTTTTGGTTTGCCAATTGCGTTCGCCAGTTGCTGGTAACTCACCGTTTCACCACAAGGTATAGTGCGTAGCGCCTGCCAGACTTGTTGCTGAAAAGCGGTGCCGCGAATATCCAGCGGTAACGTCAGCGGCGTATCGCGGTTATTGAGGCTGGCAATAACCTCACGTATATGTTGCTGAAATATCGGATCCGCCGGCGCGTTGTCAGCGGCAGGAAACATCTGACGGAGTTCGCTAATCAACGTCCCGTCATCGTCGCCCAGCAGGATCGCGCAAATCCCCCGCTCGCTTTCCGCCACCAGGCAACGCCCCAGTTCACAATCAGCTAGCGCATAACGCACTGCCAGTTTTTCGCCACCGTGACGAAACTGTTTAGCCGTCATACCCAACGTTTCGTCAGCTTTGCGGTAGTAACTGCTGCCGTCGGGGAATCCAGCGTTCAGAATCGCCTGGGTGACGCTCTCCCCTTTCGCCAGCGATTCGCGCAAGCGACGAGCGCGCCAGGCCTGTTGCCAGGCTTTTGGCGTCATTCCGGTGGTGGCTTTAAATAAACGATGCAGATGGAATGGACTCATCGCCACCTGGTCGGCCAAGGCTTCCAGCGTTACAGGCGTTTCCTGTTCCAGTAGTCGACACGCGTGGGTGATTTTATCCAACCGATGCTGCTGGGCGTTGGCTTTATCAGGTTGGCAGCGTTTGCAGGGGCGAAATCCGGCGGCAAGTGCCTCACTGGCATTTGCGTAGAAGGAGACGTTTTCCCGCAAGGCATGTCTGGCTCGGCAAGACGGGCGGCAAAAGATCCCCGTGGTACGCACGGCGAAAACAAATTCGCCGTCGGCGTGTTGGTCGCGGGCTAAGACGGATTGCCAGCGTTGATCGTCAGTTAAGCGTGTGGCGTTTTTCATAATCAGCTCCCTGGTTAAGGATAGCCTTTAGTCTGCCCGGTCACCATCACGCAAAAACCAACAATCTTGCGCTTTAATTTTTTTCGCTCACCAGGAAGCTTTTAAACTGCGGCGACATCCAGGTTTTAAAACTATCACCTTCTTTGGTGATCATATAAACCGCCAGCCCTTCCCGGCGAACGACTTCTTTGGCTTTCTCTGGCCCGAGCACCATCAGACCTGTATCCCAGGCGTCGGCTTCCAGCGCCGTCGGAGCAATCACCGTCACGGACACCAGATTATGTTCAATGGGACGCCCGGTTTGTGGATCGATAACATGGGAAAGGCGTTTGCCGTCCAGTTCGTAATAGTTGCGGTAGCTGCCTGAGGTGCTGATACCGTGGCCGTTGATATCCACCACCGCCTGAACCGCGTTTTCTTTATCGGTTGGTTTTTGAATCGCCACTCGCCACGGTTGGCCTTCGCCATTCATACCGCGGCTGTTCAGCGCCCCCCCCACCGACACCAGATAGCGGGAAATACCTTCCTGCTCCATCAAGCGTGCCAGATGATCGGCGGCATAGCCTTCGCCGACGGTGGAGAGATCGACATATAAATCCGGAAGATCTTTTTGCAGGTACTGCTGATGATACTGATTGATGACCGTCAGGTGCTGTAAGCCGGTTTTGGCTTTCATTGCATCAATTTGTTCCTGGCTCGGAATTTGTACCGGCTGTTGTTCCGGGCCAAAGCCCCACAGATTCACCAGTGGCCCGACAGTAATATCCATCGCGCCATCGGTCTTTGCGCCAATACGCAGCGAAGTAGTGACGATATCCGCCATCGCTTCATTTACCGGCCACGGTGTCAGGCTTTGCGAGTCGTTAAAGCGCATCAGCGCGGAGTCTTTTTTATAGGTCGAAAGCAGCTGATCGTCAGCGTCCAGCTGGGTCTGAATCTTCTCTTTGAGCTCGGCGCTACGTTTGGCATCAATGCCCGGGATGCTGGCACGCCAGAAGGTTCCCATGGTTTTGCCTTCAAGAACAGTCATTTCAGTAGCGTGGGAGTTGGCGGGTTGTGGTTTTTGATCGCAACCGACAAAGAAGAGCGTGGCAGCCAGCAATGCCACGCGGGTAAAGTTTATTTCCATATGTGATTATCCTCATGCGAACGGTCGCAAGAGTACACCAAAAAAACGCGTTTGTACGCTGAAAACAATGAAAAAAGGGCCCGAAGGCCCTTTGTCGATAAAAATCGAAATTAGAACTGGTAAACCAGACCCAGAGCTACGATGTCATCAGTGTTGATGCCAGCAGCGCGGGTGAACTGGTTGTCGTCCAGCAGGTTGATTTTGTAGTCAACGTAGGTGGACATGTTTTTGTTGAAGTAGTAGGTAGCACCAACATCAACGTATTTCAGGATATCTTCGTCGTCGAAGCCACGACCCAAGTTTTTACCTTTAGACTGCAGGTACGCTACAGACGGACGCAGGCCGAAGTCGAACTGATACTGAGCAACAGCTTCGAAGTTCTGCGCTTTGTTCGCCCAGCCGATGTTACCTACGCGAGTTGCGTTGTAAGTCTGGGTGTACTGAGCAGCCAGGTAGATGTTGTTAGCGTCGTATTTCAGACCACCAGTGTAGGTTTCAGCACGGTCGCCGTTACCCAGCCAACCAGTGTTCTGATCATCAGTACGTTTGGAGCTGGAAACTGCAGCACCGATACCGAAGCCTTCGTAATCATAAGTGATAGAACCGCCGACACCGTCGCCGTTCTGACGCAGAGCGCCACGACCGTTGTTGGTCATGCCTTCGCCGCTTACGCTACCGTTTTTGCCCTGGTACTGAACAGCAAAGTTCAGACCGTCAACCAGACCGAAGAAGTCGGTGTTACGGTAGGTCGCGAAGCCGTTACCACGCTGCTGCATGAAGTTGTCAGAACCGTAGGTGTCGCCACCGAATTCTGGCAGTACGTCGGTCCAGGAAGTTACGTCGTAAACAACGCCGTAGTTACGACCGTAGTCGAAAGAACCGATGTCCTGGAATTTCAGACCAGCAAATGCCACACGGGTCCAGGAGTTGTTTTCGCTTTCCGGAGCGTTGCCCTGGATCTGATATTCCCACTGGCCGTAACCGGTCAGCTGGTCAGTAACCTGAGTTTCACCTTTGAAGCCAAGACGCATGTAGGTCTGGTCGCCATCTACAGACTTGTCGTCAGAGAAATAGTGCAGGCCGTCTACTTTACCGTACAGATCTAATTTGTTGCCGTCTTTGTTGTAAACTTCAGCAGCATTTGCTGCGCCTGCTACCAGCAGAGCTGGGACCAGGAGGGACAGTACTTTAACTTTCATGTTATTAACCCTCTGTTATATGCCTTTATTTGCTTTTTTATGCCACTGCATACTGATTAACCCTCATTAATCAGTCGGCAGGTCCATTCTCCCCAAAAATGCAGAATAATCCAACACGAATATGATACTAAAACTTTTAAGATGTTTCAAATATCCACATAGGTATTTCAAAATGTAAATATGATGGAACTTTTTCAAATTCTAATGGTTGAGCAAATAACGCACTAAACATCAAGTAAGATTATTTCGACCTTTAAAACAATAACTTAATCTTAAGTCTTTGACCGCACTGAATGTTAAAACAAATTCTTCACTCGCAACTAAAATATGTCTCGCTATCATCATTAACTTTATTTATTACCGTCATTCATTTCTGAATGTCTGTTTACCCCTATTTCGACCGGATGCATCGCATCCGGTTTTTTTTACCCTTCTTTACACATCTTTTATTTTCCTGTGCTACCGTAGCAAAATTATAACAATCGTTAACTATTTCGTAAAAAACGACAACAATTACCGACAAAATCTATCTGCGCTATTTTCCTGATAATTTTCTTCACGCCTGTGGGTTATTTGTACATTAACAACGCATTTGTACATTTATTTACCGCAGCGCAAAATGTGAAATATCGTCGGCTAATGCCTTAACATCAATCAGGTAAGAGTCTGGAATTTCACACTGTACCCTTTATACTGCCCTATCACTTTGCGAAGTTTTAACAGGTCATAAACACGAATGCGTCAGAAAGAGACAACGGCCACGACCCGCTTTTCACTCCTACCGGGGAGCATTACCCGCTTCTTTTTACTGCTGATCATCGTGTTACTGGTGACGATGGGTGTAATGGTACAAAGCGCCGTTAACGCCTGGCTGAAAGATAAAAGCTACCAGATCGTTGATATTACCCATGCCATACAAAAGCGTGTCGATACATGGCGTTATGTGACCTGGCAAATCTACGACAACATTGCCGCGACGGCCTCTACCACCTCCAGCGAAGGGTTGCAGGAGACGCGCCTGAAACAGGATGTCTATTATCTGGAAAAACCGCGCCGCAAAACGGAAGCCCTGATCTTTGGTTCCCACGACAACTCAACGCTTGAAATGACCCAAAGAATGTCCACTTATCTGGACACATTATGGGGCGCAGAGAATGTTCCCTGGTCGATGTACTATCTGAACGGTCAGGATAACAGCCTGGTTTTGATCTCCACCCTACCGCTCAAAGATCTCACCTCGGGATTTAAAGAGTCGACCGTCAGTGACATTGTTGATTCTCGTCGCGCAGAGATGTTGCAACAGGCCAACGCCCTGGATGAACGCGAAAGTTTTTCTAACCTGCGCCGCCTGGCCTGGCAGAACGGCCATTATTTTACCCTGCGCACCACCTTTAACCAGCCGGGGCATCTGGCGACGGTAGTCGCTTTTGATCTGCCTATTAATGATTTGATCCCGCCGGGGATGCCGCTGGATAGTTTCCGTCTGGAGCCAGACGCGACAGCTGCGGGAACCAATAATAATGAGAAAGAAGCCACGGATAGCGTCAGTATCCACTTTAATAGTTCGAAGATTGAAATCTCTTCGGCGCTAAACTCCACGGATATGCGTCTGGTCTGGCAGGTTCCTTATGGCACATTGCTGCTGGATACGTTGCAAAACATTCTCCTGCCGCTGCTGCTGAACATCGGTTTGCTGGCGCTGGCGCTGTTTGGCTATACCACCTTCCGCCATTTCTCTGGCCGCACCACCGAAAGCGTACCCAGCACGGCAGTGAACAATGAACTGCGCGTTTTGCGGGCCATCAATGAAGAGATAGTCTCACTGCTGCCGCTCGGCCTGCTGGTTCACGATCAGGAATCGAATCGCACAGTAATAAGCAACAAAATTGCCGACCACCTGCTGCCGCATTTGAATCTGCAAAACATCACCACTATGGCAGAGCAGCATCAGGGCATCATTCAGGCGACGATCAATAACGAACTGTATGAGATCCGTATGTTCCGCAGCCAGGTCGCGCCGCGTACACAAATCTTCATTATTCGCGATCAAGATCGCGAAGTACTGGTGAACAAGAAACTCAAGCAGGCGCAGCGTCTGTACGAGAAAAATCAGCAAGGCCGGATGGCCTTTATGAAAAATATTGGCGATGCACTAAAAGAACCTGCACGCTCCCTGGCGGCAAGCGCAGCCAAACTCAACACACCGGAAAGCAAACAACTGGCGAATCAGGCTGATGTGCTGGTGCGCCTGGTCGATGAAATCCAGTTAGCAAATATGCTTGCCGACGATAGCTGGAAAAGCGAGAGCGAGCTTTTCTCCGTGCAGGATTTAATTGATGAAGTCGTGCCTTCCGTGTTGCCAGCCATCAAGCGTAAAGGTTTGCAGCTATTGATTAACAATCATCTAAAAGCACACGATATGCGCTGCGGCGATCGCGATGCCCTACGCCGTATTTTGCTGTTACTGATGCAATATGCTGTCACCTCAACGCAAATGGGGAAAATTACCCTTGAGGTTGACCAGGACGAATCTTCCGAAGAACGTCTGACTTTCCGCATTCTGGACACCGGAGATGGCATAAGCATTCATGAAATGGATAATTTGCACTTCCCGTTCATCAACCAGACCCAAAGCGATCGCTACGGTAAGGCGGATCCGTTAGCATTCTGGTTGAGCGATCAACTAGCGCGTAAGCTAGGCGGTCATTTAAACATCAAAACGCGCGACGAGCTTGGTACACGTTATTCCGTGCATATCAAAATGCCCACTGCGGAACCGGAAGTAGAAGAGGAAGAAGAGCGTTTACTGGATGATGTTAGCGTGATGATGGACATAACTTCCGCAGAAATTCGGAATATTGTCACTCGCCAGTTAGAAAATTGGGGGGCAACCTGCATCACACCGGATGAAAGATTAATTAGTCAAGATTATGATATCTTTTTAACGGATAATCCGTCTAATCTTACTGCCTCTGGCTTGCTTTTAAGCGATGATGAGTCTGGCGTACGGGAAATTGGACCTGGTCAATTGTGCGTCAACTTCAATATGAGCAACGCTATGCAGGAAGCGGTCTTACAATTGATCGAAGTGCAACTAGCGCAGGAAGAGGTGACAGAATCGCCTCTGGGCGGAGATGAAAATGCACAACTCCATGCCAGCGGCTATTATGCGCTCTTTGTAGACACAGTACCGGATGATGTTAAGAGGCTATATACTGAGGCAGCAACCAGTGACTTTGCTGCGTTAGCCCAAACGGCTCATCGTCTGAAAGGCGTGTTTGCCATGCTTAATCTGGTACCCGGCAAGCAGTTATGTGAAACGCTGGAACATCTTATTCGCGAGAAGGATGTCCCAGGAATAGAAAAATACATCAGCGACATTGACAGCTATGTCAAGAGCTTGCTGTAGCAAGGTAGCCTATTACATGAACAATATGAACGTAATTATTGCTGATGACCATCCGATAGTCTTGTTCGGTATTCGCAAATCACTTGAGCAAATCGAGTGGGTGAATGTTGTCGGCGAATTTGAGGACTCTACAGCACTGATCAATAACCTGCCGAAGCTGGATGCGCATGTTTTGATTACCGATCTCTCCATGCCAGGCGATAAATACGGCGATGGCATAACCTTAATCAAGTACATCAAGCGCCACTTCCCAAGTTTGTCGATTATTGTTCTGACCATGAACAACAACCCGGCTATTCTTAGCGCGGTACTGGACCTGGATATCGAAGGGATCGTTCTGAAACAAGGTGCGCCGACCGACCTGCCGAAAGCCCTCGCCGCGCTACAAAAAGGTAAGAAATTTACTCCGGAAAGCGTTTCTCGGCTGTTAGAGAAAATCAGTGCTGGCGGTTACGGTGACAAGCGCCTCTCACCAAAAGAGAGTGAAGTTCTGCGCCTGTTTGCCGAAGGCTTCCTGGTTACCGAGATTGCTAAAAAGCTGAACCGGAGTATTAAAACCATCAGTAGCCAGAAAAAATCCGCAATGATGAAGCTGGGTGTCGAGAACGATATCGCTCTGTTGAATTATCTCTCTTCTGTGACGTTAAGTCCGGCGGATAAAGAGTAATCACCTGTAGGCCAGATAAGACGCGCCAGCGTCGCATCTGGCATTTGCACTGATTACCGGATGCAGCGTAAACGCCTTATCCGGCCTACGATTCCCATTATTTCAATGGATTACAATAAGGTAGGCCAGATAAGACGCATCAGCGTCGCATCTGGCATTTGCACCGATTGCCGGATGCGGCGTAAACGCCTTATCCGGTCTACGATTCCCGCGCTTTCCTGACCCTCTCGGCATACATAGTCAGCGTCTGTTTGATGACATCCAACGTCACTGGCTTAGACAGACAGCTATCCATACCGGACTCCAGACACCGCTGTTTCTCTTCAGCCAACGCATTGGCCGTTACCCCTATTACCGGCAACGTGAGTCCCAACTGACGGATACGTTGCGTTAACCGGTAACCATCCATATTCGGCATGTTGACATCACTTAGCACTATATCAATGTGATTCTTACTAAGGACATTAAGTGCATCAACACCATCATTCGCCGTCTTACACTGATAGCCCAACGATCCAAGCTGATCGGCCAACAGACGACGGTTAATTGGATGATCGTCTACGACCAGAATCATCATATCGTCGTTATTGCTGACCACTTTGTCGGTCGACGGCAGAGAGTTAGCAGGATCGTCGCTCTCCATTTCTATCAGATAGATGCGCGCCAGCAATGTCGGTAGCTCGTGCGGAGCTGCCACACTGTGTACCCATTCACCAGGCGCTTTCTCCAGAGGGATACCGATATGGCGACGACAGAAAGTCACAACCGCCCTGCCCTGCCATTTTTTACTCATCACATCATCGGTGATCAACACATCTTCGGGAGTCGGTTCCTGCCCTTCGTATGTAGCAACGACTATGCCGCTACGCTGCAAACTGGTTTCAAGGAACTGACAGAGCGACGCATTGCGTACCGCCAGCCAGCAACGTTTACCCGTTAATCCTTCGACACCTTTTTTCTGCGGGTACTGAGCGCCATACAACGGAATACGCACGGTAAACTGGCTGCCCATTCCCGGTTCAGAATCCACCGAGATGTCACCGTCCATCATGCTGATCAGTTTTTCACAAATCGCCAGCCCCAGACCAGTACCCTGGAAGTTACGCTGTACGCCCGTCCCTACCTGGAAGAATGGATCAAATAACCGCACCACTTCTTTAGCTGGAATGCCCACCCCGGTATCGCGTACGCGAATAGAAAGATAATCACCATCAACGCGAACATGCAGAACAATGCAGCCGGTATCGGTAAATTTAATAGCATTACTCAACAGGTTGGAGATCACCTGCTGTAAGCGCATTGGGTCGCCATTGAGCGCCATCGGTACATCTGGCTCAATAAAACAGTACAAACCAAGTTGCTTGCGTACCACCAGCGGCAAATAGTTGGCGGTGATGTGGTTCATGACTTCGCGCGGTGAAAACTCGCGTGGTTCGATTTTCAACTGTTCCGATTCAATCTTCGAGAAATCGAGAATGTCGCTAATAATTTTCAATAACAGGCTGGAAGAGTTATTCATTGCCGTCACCAGACGGTCAACACCTTTTGGTAACTCTTTGGTTTGTAATAGATCCAGGTTGCCGATAATGCCATACAGCGGCGTTCGCAGTTCGTGGCTGACGGTAGCAAGGAACATCGATTTTGACTGGCTCGCCTGTTCTGCTGCCTGCGCCATTTCTTGCAGCGACTCTTCCATCTTCACACGTGAAGACACATCGACCAGTACGCAAATTGCCACGTTTTCATTACGATAGCGCGAATGAACAAAGCTGATTTGCAGGTTGGTATTGTTACTGGTAAGGACATCGACAAAATTGACCTGCTGGCCACAAATAATTTGCGTCAGCCGTTGGCGATCCTCATGCGTAAGCATGTTGAGATAGGTATGCGCCAGTTCGTTACTCAAAATATTAACGCCATCGACAGTTCGCAAAATGCAGATCCCCACAGGCGCAGAGGCGACTATCTTGCGGTTAAACTGCTCATGCTCTTCCAGTCGCTGGGCGTCACTTTCCGCCGGAATAAAAATACGTCGCTCATACATCCGTGCGAGGGTAAACAATGCAGCACCCGCAATCACGTTCAGCAAAATCGCGTTAAGTATCAACATGCGAATACGTTCCAGCACCTGATCAACAGG
This sequence comes from Escherichia sp. E4930, assembly GCF_005845405.1. Taxonomy (NCBI): domain Bacteria; kingdom Pseudomonadati; phylum Pseudomonadota; class Gammaproteobacteria; order Enterobacterales; family Enterobacteriaceae; genus Escherichia; species Escherichia sp. E4930. Next base: position 387,299 of record NZ_VCDZ01000007.1, read on the forward strand.
CACGGAATAGACAATACTTAACGAAGACGGCGGTAGATTTTTCTTCAGCACCAGCTCACGGAAACCTGGCGTATAGCCAAACCAGGATCGCTCCTGCATCCAACGCGGTTCGGCTTTAATCTTACTTTCCGGTCCGGTCAGCGAAATCAGGGTATGGCCATTTTCATCAAGAATGGTGACGCCCATTGGCAACGTCCCCGGCAGGAAGAAGTTCTCCATCCGAATTGTCTGTTCTACGCCTAAAAGCGCTTGCAAACGGTTTGCCAGATAAACCGGCGTCAGCGCGTAGAAATATCCCACCCCAGGACGCGGCCCTTCACTGATCCAGAAAAGGTTACTGCCACTGTCATCCTGTGGCGCGTTACGATACTTGTTAATGCGTTCATGCAGGGCTTTCAGAGCGGTGTCACGTTCGACGGGCATATCACGCAGGCCAAAGTTAGCCATACAGAGGTTATCGCTGCCGATTAAAAACACACGGTTGAGATCGTAAGCCGCAGAGAAGTTATCGCGCCAGTAGCGCATAAACCACGCCAGTGACTCCAGGGAGCCTCGCCAGGTGTTGCTCATTGCGGAACAATCGGAATCAGCAAACAGCGGTTCGAAAACCGGCACATCCGCTTGCGTTTCACGCCCACGCGGAGAAAGCACGCCGTTTTCCACGGATAAGCGATTTTCAGCAATGTACTTCAGCTCTTTCATGACATCAGAGGTGCGCTGAATAAACCGCTGAGCCTGATCGGAGCTCAGATTAAATTCCTGACGAATCTCAGATTCTCGTTGATGTAAAGCGTTGACGATGTAAAACACTGATGAAAAAGCAATCAACAGCCAGATCAATAACGCCAGCGCTCTGAACATGTAGCGCGAGACTTTCAGGGTTGTGCGAAAAGAAGCAAGGTATTTCAAAGGGGCGAAGCTCCGCCTCAGGTGACCGATGGAGTGTGGTTAAGGTAGCGGTAAAAGCGTGTCGCCGCAATGTTCTCTCTTCTCTGGAATATGATACACCGCCGAGAAATCATTACCTTAACCCCTGATAATCGTCGTTTGCCTGAAAAACAACCCGGATACCCAGCATGCACTCTCTGAAGTGGTTGTACCCACGTCGTCTGCGCAACCAGCTCATTATGATGGCAATCCTGATGGTCATCATTCCGACGCTATCTATTGGTTATATCGTAGAAACTGAGGGTCGGTCAGCGGTCTTATCTGAAAAAGAGAAAAAATTAGCGGCGGTTGTGCAGTTGCTGAACGCCGCACTGGAAGAACGCTTTGCGCTTTACCAACATCTGCCTCGTGAGGCACGCATCCGGGCGCTGAATCATGAGTTGGCTCCTATTACCGAACGTATTACCCAAGCTTTTCCCGGTGTCGGGGCTGGCTATTACCACAAAGAACTGGACGCAATTATCACTTATGCCCCATCGGCACTCTATCAAAGCAATGTAGGTATTAGTATCACCTCGGATCATCCCGGCAATATCGTCATGCAAACCAACACGCCACAACTCTTTTCTGGCAGGCAAGTCCGCGGCGATATTATGAATTCCATGATACCAATAGAACGCCAGGGCATCGTGCTTGGTTATATCTGGGCGAATGAATTAACGGAGGATATTCGTCGTCAGGCATGGAAAATGGACGTGCGTATAATCATTGTCCTTTCTGCCGGTCTGCTAATTAGCCTGCTGTTGATCGTGCTTTTTTCTCGCCGTTTAAGCGCCAACATCGATATCATCACTGCGGGTCTGTCGACGCTGGCGCAGAATAATCCGACGCAATTGCCACCGCTACCTGGCGAACTAGGGCAAATCAGCCGTTGTGTGAATAACCTTGCCGACGCGCTTCGTGAATCGAAAACACTCAATGACCTGATTATTGAAAATGCCGCCGATGCAGTGATTGCCATTGACCGACAAGGCGATGTGATCACCATGAATCCTGCAGCGGAAGCCATCACCGGATACAAACGTCAGGAACTGGTAGGCCAGCCTTACGCCACCCTCTTTGCCAACACCCATTTTTATAGTCCGGTTCTTGATACGCTGGCGCATGGTATCGAACATATGGCGCTGGAAATCAGCTATCCCGGACGCGACCGAACCATTGAAATCAGCGCCACCACCAGCCGAATCCATGACGGACATGGAGACATGATTGGCGCTTTAGTGATTTTCTCCGATCTGACGGCACGTAAAGAAAGCCAACGGCGACTGGCGCAGACAGAAAGACTCGCCACCCTTGGGGAACTGATGGCAGGCGTAGCGCATGAAGTACGCAATCCTCTCACCGCCATCAGGGGTTACGTGCAAATCATTCGCCAGCAGACACCTCAGCCAGAACATCAGGAATATCTGTCAATTGTACTGAATGAGATTGATTCGATTAACAAAGTTATTCAGCAGCTTTTGGATTTTTCCCGCCCACGTAAAAGCCAGTGGCAACAAGTGTATCTCAATGCCTTGATCGAAGAGACACTGATTCTTGCCCAAACCTCCGGCGTACAGGCACGGATCGACTTTATTACAGAGCTTGATCCTTCACTCACTGCGATCGTGGCAGATCGAGAACTACTCAAGCAGGTAATCCTGAATATGTTGATCAATGCCGTGCAAGCTATCACCGCGCGCGGGGAAATCCGCATTCGCACATGGATGTATACGGCTAACCAGCAGGCGATCACGATTGAAGACAACGGCTGCGGCATCGATCTGTCTCTACAGAGAAAAATCTTTGATCCCTTCTTTACCACCAAAGCGTCCGGTACGGGACTTGGCCTCGCCCTAAGCCAACGAATTATTAATGCGCATCAGGGCGATATACGCGTCGCCAGCCTGCCCGGCTGCGGTGCCACATTCACCCTTATCTTACCGATTGACCCGCAGGAAAATTTGCCCTTATGAATGCTGTTTACCGAATCCTGATTGTTGACGACGAAGAGAATGTGCGTCGCATGCTATCCACCGCTTTTTCTTTGCAGGGGTATGACACTCATTGCGCCTGTAACGGCAATGAAGCATTGCCACTGTTCACCCGTGTGCAACCGGACGTGGTGCTGATGGATATCCGTATGCCGGAAATGGATGGTATCAGTGCGTTAAAAGCGATGCGTGGTCATAATCCACGCACGCCCATTGTCCTGATGACCGCATATGCCGAAGTCGAAACAGCAGTAGAAGCCTTACGCAGTGGTGCGTTTGATTACGTCATCAAACCGTTTGATCTTGATGAACTTAACCTGGTCGTGCAGCGCGCATTGCAGTTGCAGTCAATGAAAAAAGAGATTCGCCAGTTACATCAAGCGCTAAGTGCCAGTTGGCAGTGGGGCCATATATTAACCAGTAGCCCGGTGATGAAGGCGATCTGCAAAGACACGGCAAAAATTGCCCTCTCGCAGGCCAGCGTGTTAGTCAGTGGCGAAAGCGGTACTGGTAAGGAGCTTATTGCCCGGGCGATCCATTACAACTCCCGCCGCGCCAATGGGCCATTTATTAAAATTAACTGTGCCGCGCTACCAGAATCCCTGCTGGAAAGCGAACTTTTTGGTCATGAAAAAGGCGCATTTACCGGTGCGCAGACCCTGCGCCAGGGACTGTTTGAGCGTGCCGACAGCGGCACATTATTCCTTGATGAAATTGGTGAAATGCCGTTGGTATTGCAGGCTAAATTGTTGCGTATTTTGCAGGAGAGGGAATTTGAACGCATCGGCGGCCATCAAACCATCAAAGTCGATATTCGCATCATTGCCGCTACCAATCGCAACCTGGACGCGATGGTAAAAGAAGGAACTTTCCGTGAAGATCTCTTTTATCGACTCAACGTGATTCATTTAATGTTGCCGCCACTTCGCGAGAGACGAGAAGACATTTCCCTCTTAGCCAATCATTTTTTGCAAAAATTCAGTAGCGAAAACCAACGCGATATTATCGAAATCGACCCCAGCGCAATGTCATTGCTTACCGCCTGGTCGTGGCCTGGCAATATCCGTGAGCTTTCTAACGTCATTGAGCGCGCGGTGGTAATGAACTCGGGACCGGTAATTTTTGCAGAAGATCTACCACCACAATTTCGCCAGCCTGTCTGTATGAATCACGATGTGAAAAGCTCGCCACCGGGCGAGCGCAATCTCAAAGAAGAAATTAAGCGCGAAGAGAAACGGATCATTATTGAAGTGCTGGAGCAACAGGAAGGAAACCGTACTCGCACCGCGCTGATGCTCGGTATCAGTCGCCGTGCGTTAATGTACAAACTGCAAGAATACGGCATTGATCCAGCCGGTGCGTAAGACAAAAACTGCTATGCAGAAATTTGCACAGTGCGCAAAATCCTGCATAGCAGTGCAATATCCCCTCACCACCACCCTCCTTTTTATTTCAATATTTTCAATCTATTAGAAATTATTTCGCATAATTTCATTCTGGCACTCCCCTTGCTATGCCTTCTGTGTACCCACAACGGTGTATTCAAGAGGGATAAAAAATGAAAACAAAATTGATGAGCATAGAGGACGCCGCCAGCTTCTTTCGTGATGGCATGACCATTATGGTTGGCGGTTTTATGGGAATTGGCACGCCTCCCCGCCTCGTTGAGGCATTACTGGAATCCGGTGTCAGGGATCTGACCTTAATCGCCAATGACACGGCATTTATTGATACTGGTACTGGCCCGCTGATTGTCAACGGTCGGGTCAGCAAAGTCATCGCTTCACATATTGGCACTAACCCGGAAACCGGACGGCGCATGATTTCTGGCGAAATGGAGGTCGTTCTCGTACCGCAAGGTACATTGATTGAGCAAATTCGCTGCGGCGGTGCCGGACTTGGTGGTTTTCTCACCCCAACCGGTGTCGGCACCGTCGTCGAAGAAGGCAAACAAACGCTCACCCTCGATGGCAAAACCTGGTTGCTTGAACGTCCATTGCGGGCAGACCTGGCGTTGATCCGCGCCCACCGTTGCGACGCACTCGGAAACCTCACCTACCAACTCAGCGCCCGCAACTTTAACCCCCTGATTGCTCTCGCAGCAGACATCACGCTGGTGGAACCCGACGAACTGGTCGACACCGGCGAATTGCAACCTGACCACATTATCACCCCCGGCGCTGTTATCGACCACATCATCATTCCACAGGAGAGCAAATAATGGACGCGAAACAACGTATTGCGCGCCGCGTGGCGCAGGAACTTTGTGATGGTGACATCGTTAACTTAGGGATCGGTTTACCCACAATGGTCGCCAATTATTTACCGGAGGGTATTCATATCACTCTGCAATCGGAAAACGGCTTCCTCGGTTTAGGCCCGGTCACGACAGCGCATCCCGATCTGGTAAACGCTGGCGGGCAACCGTGCGGTGTTTTACCCGGTGCAGCCATGTTTGATAGCGCCATGTCATTTGCGCTAATCCGTGGTGGTCATATTGATGCCTGTGTACTCGGTGGCTTACAGGTCGATGAACAAGGCAATCTCGCCAACTGGGTCGTGCCAGGAAAAATGGTGCCTGGTATGGGTGGTGCGATGGATCTGGTGACCGGGTCGCGCAAAGTGATCATTGCCATGGAACATTGCGCCAAAGATGGTTCAGCAAAAATATTACGTCAATGCACCATGCCGCTAACCGCGCTTCACGCAGTTCATATGCTGGTGACAGAACTGGCGGTGTTCCGCTTTATCGATGGCAAGATGTGGCTCACTGAAATTGCCGAAGGTTGTGATTTAGAAACTGTGCGTGCCAAAACTGAAGCGCAGTTCACCGTCGCTGATGATCTTTTGCTCCCACAGGGGGCGCTATGATCGGTCGCATCTCGCGTTTTATGACGCGCTTTGTCAGTCGCTGGCTTCCCGATCCCCTGATCTTCGCCATGCTACTAACATTAATCACCTTTGCCGTAGCTCTATGGTTAACACCACAAACCCCTCTCAGCATGGTGAAACTATGGGGTGACGGCTTCTGGAATCTGCTGGCATTCGGGATGCAGATGGCGCTCATCATCGTGACCGGACATGCACTCGCCAGTTCTGGTCCGGTGAAAAGTTTGTTACGTACTGCGGCGTCAGCAGCCAAAACGCCTACCCAAGGGGTCATGCTGGTCACCTTTTTTGGTTCCGTCGCCTGCGTAATCAACTGGGGATTCGGTCTGGTGGTTGGCGCAATGTTTGCTCGCGAAGTTGCACGTCGGGTACCAGGCTCCGACTATCCGTTGTTGATCGCTTGCGCCTATATCGGCTTTCTCACCTGGGGCGGTGGTTTTTCCGGCTCAATGCCGCTACTGGCAGCAACACCGGGGAATCCCGTTGAGCACGTCGCAGGGTTAATTCCGGTCAGCGATACCCTGTTTACTGGCTACAACATCTTTATCACCCTGGCCCTGATTGTGGTGATGCCGTTTATCACCCGCATGATGACGCCTAAGCCTTCCGACGTGGTGAGTATCGATCCGAAGCTGTTGTTGGAAGAAGCGGATTTCCAGAAGAAGCTCCCTGCAGACGCCCCACCTTCAGAGAAACTGGAAGAAAGTCGCATCCTGGCGTTGATTATTGGTGCTCTGGGCATTGCTTATCTGGTGCTGTACTTCTCCGAGAAGGGATTCAACATCACCATCAACACCGTCAACCTGATGTTTATGATTGCCGGTCTGTTGTTGCATAAAACGCCGATGGCCTATATGCGGGCGGTAAGTGCGGCTGCGCGCAGTACCGCCGGGATTCTGGTGCAATTCCCCTTCTATGCCGGGATCCAGTTAATGATGGAACACTCCGGCCTCGGTGGCCTGATCACCGAATTTTTCATCAATGTCGCCAACAAAGATACCTTCCCACTGATGACCTTTTTTAGCTCTGCGCTAATTAACTTCGCCGTGCCTTCTGGCGGTGGACACTGGGTTATTCAGGGGCCATTCGTCCTTCCTGCCGCGCAGGCGCTAGGGGCCGATCTGGGTAAATCAGTAATGGCGATAGCTTACGGTGAACAGTGGATGAACATGGCACAACCGTTCTGGGCGCTACCTGCACTGGCAATAGCCGGACTCGGTGTCCGCGACATCATGGGCTATTGCATCACTGCCCTGCTCTTCTCCGGCGTCATTTTCGTTATTGGTTTAACGCTGTTCTGACGGCAACTTTATAAAAGGAAGAAAAATGAAAAATTGTGTCATCGTCAGTGCGGTACGTACTGCCATCGGTAGCTTTAACGGTTCACTCGCCTCCACCAGCGCCATCGACCTGGGGGCAACGGTGATCCAGGCCGCTATAGAACGCGCAAAAATCGATTCACAACACGTTGATGAAGTGATTATGGGTAACGTGTTGCAAGCCGGGCTGGGGCAAAATCCGGCACGTCAGGCGCTGCTAAAAAGCGGACTAGCTGAAACGGTGTGCGGATTCACGGTCAACAAAGTGTGCGGTTCAGGTCTGAAAAGCGTGGCGCTTGCTGCACAGGCGATTCAGGCAGGTCAGGCACAGAGCATTGTGGCGGGGGGGATGGAAAATATGAGTTTAGCGCCCTACTTACTCGATGCAAAAGCACGCTCTGGTTATCGTCTGGGAAACGGGCAGGTTTATGACGTAATCCTGCGCGATGGCCTGATGTGCGCCACCCATGGTTATCATATGGGAATTACCGCTGAAAACGTGGCTAAAGAGTACGGAATTACCCGTGAAATGCAGGATGAACTGGCGCTACATTCACAGCGTAAAGCTGCAGCCGCAATTGAGTCCGGTGCTTTTACAGCCGAAATCGTCCCGGTTAATGTTGTCACCCGGAAGAAAACCCTCGTCTTCAGTCAAGACGAATTCCCGAAAGTGGATTCTACGGCTGAAGCGTTAGGCGCATTGCGCCCGGCCTTCGATAAAGCAGGAACAGTCACCGCCGGGAACGCGTCTGGTATTAACGACGGTGCTGCCGCTCTGGTGATTATGGAAGAATCTGCAGCGCTGGCAGCAGGCCTTACCCCCCTGGCTCGCATTAAAAGTTATGCCAGCGGTGGCGTGCCCCCCGCATTGATGGGTATGGGGCCAGTACCTGCCACGCAAAAAGCGTTACAACTGGCGGGGCTGCAACTAGCAGACATTGATCTCATCGAAGCTAATGAAGCATTTGCCGCGCAGTTCCTTGCCGTTGGGAAAAACCTGGGCTTTGATCCTGAGAAAGTGAATGTCAACGGCGGGGCCATCGCGCTGGGGCATCCTATCGGTGCCAGTGGTGCTCGTATTCTGGTCACACTATTACATGCAATGCAGGTACGCGATAAAACGCTGGGGCTGGCAACACTGTGCATTGGTGGCGGCCAGGGAATTGCCATGGTGATTGAACGGTTGAATTAACGAACAAAAACGCCCGATAGCGAAAGTTATCGGGCGTTTTCTTGAACATCGACAGCGAAGGTAACCCCATTACTCACCAGTCAAAACTTTTCACCAGCGTCAACTCGCCAGCATTACGCATCGGTACAATAAAAGTTTCCTGTTTCTCATTGACCGACCCTTCATCGGTGATCAGCGTCAGTTGGGCGGTCGTCAATTCCGTTTCGCTGCGTCCGCCAAAGTAGTTGATATACACCTGATAGCGCCCGTGAACTGGCGCTGGCATGGCGAAAATCTCGGGTCCGTATCCCGTCGTGACATCCATATCCAGTGCGCCACTGTTTTTCAGCACGGTGTTACCGTACCAGGCGTGTTCGCCATCGGGTGTAACAACGTGAAGATCGAGGTCAGTATTGTCCGTATCCCACGAGAGAACCAGCCGTAAACGCGCGCGAATTGCTCCAGCGCCCGGCGTTGAGTAAAACTGCATTTTTTGTCGGCTTTGCCCATCTGGGCTGATGACCTGCACGCTGTTGCTGCCCTCCGTGAAAATATAAGGGCGTGCAAATGAACCATCGGATTCAATTCTCTGCGGCATACTGGCACCGTTGACCACCAGTCGCCCCTGCTGGACTTTACCCGCCGCAGCATAATTTTTTATTTTGCCGCGGATTTGCGCAGAGATATTTTGATCATCGGCAATATTGACGGACGACGCGGGGTAATTGATCGATTGTGAAAAACTGGCATCTTCGCCCTCTGCCGGATGCCAGCCAGAGAGCGGTGCATCAATCTCGACTTCCTGCACACCTTCACTGTGAGCGACAGGCGAAAGCGCCACCAGTAACAACGGAAGAAAAATCTTTCGCATAGCATTAGTCCATTAATAATTGTCGGGTCAGCGTTTCGATATAGTTCTCATCAAGCCCGGTGGGATAACCATCAAAGGCCAGGTGAAGATACTCATGGGTTAAATCAAGACGATCCTGAAGCGTAAAGAAGTTACGAATAAACAGCCGTTTCTGCTGCCGATCGGTAAAGGGGAATCCCGAGGCTAAACGGCAAACCGCAAATACATCTGGTTCGTTGTAACCCGTCTCGCCTTGTAACACGCGTCGCCACTGGGGCATTTTTTTCGCCAGCCAGGCTTTCGCTTTTGGCAAAATCTGGCAAGTGGAGCGTGGAGCTCCCCAGCGACTAAGGCTGTTATCGGGATAAGCAAAGGCGAGTATCTGATCGTAACGTTCACCTTGCACCGCCTGGACCGTGGCTTTACGCCAGGATAACGTGCCTTCGGCAGCACGGCTGCCGTGATAATGAACCGGATCGCCCGCATAGATGAGATCCTGCGTCCAGGCGGTCATCGTTCGCGCCCCCGTGGTAGCTGGCGAAGCAGAAACACGCTGCGTGGCGCTGCTGTCCGGGATGGTCAGGCAATCGCCTTCCCGATCGGCGTTTTGCTGTAAAAACGTGCGAATCGCCACGGTCATGGCTTTCGCTGCTTCAGGAGGCGTGCTTTTCGCTTCGCGATCCAGAACTCTGGCAACATACTCTTCACGATCGAGATGCGACTGTAATTTCAGTTTGCCCTTCTCCGTAAGTAACGTCGTCTCACCACGGCTAACAAACGTAATGTGGTTACCATTGGCGAACGTCACACGATAACGCCCATTGAGCACACCAGGTTTTACTGCCGTCGAGCTCTTTTCCTCAGTGACTTTTTTCAACGGATAGCGAGCAAACAGATCCACCAGTACACATTGCCCGCTGGCAACTTGCGTCGGCACAGGCAAAACCTGATTAAGTACCGTCGCATAACGGGTCAGTACCGTTTTGCTGGTGCCGCCACCTGCAACCCACAGCGGCGTGCCATCAGTTAACCATCCGGCAAAACCACCCTGCCGGATTTCCTGTTTATCATCGGCAAACCAGCTCCAGGTTTTCACCCGCACACGACTACCGAGCATAGACGCAACACCGATTTTCGCCTCGTCCAACACCACATCCAGTAAGACTTCCTGAGCTTTGTTTTGCGCGGGTAACGTCGCTAATGAATCAAGCAGCGATTTAACCGTTACCGAGGTTTCTGGTTTCAGCGTAGCAAGAGATGCTAACCACGCTGGAGCCTGACGCTGTTGCCAGTATTGCCCCCATACATCCGCGCTAATGTGCAACCGCTGCGGCGCAAAATAGAGTCCACAGGAGCGTACCAGCGCGGTATCGCGCGTTATGCTCTCCCCCGCCTGGCAACAATAAACCTCTTCCGGGGAGTTTCCGCGACACTGGTAGGGCTGCTCCGGTTGATGGGTATCCTCCAGCCAGGCGTAAACATACAGTTTCCACAAACTCCCTAACGGCGTGGTGAGCGTGTCAGGTAACGTCGAGACATTTGTCACGCCTGACGACGATAACTGATACAGTTGGTCATGCTGCGCGCCCCGCAGCGCCAGTTGTAACGGCGTCTCCTGTGCAAACGTCGGCAGGGTAACCAGCGTTAATAGCCAAACGACTCTGCGCCAGTTCACTTATTTCACCTGCATCCCGGTCCATTCGCTACCTGCCACAACACTTTGCTGCGCAGGTGCATAGGAACGCACATAGCGAGCAGGCGGCAGAACGAATTGCCCTTTTTGCGAGAAGCGCAGCAGATGGCGGAAAGTGACCGTTCCCGTCAGTTCTTTCACCGGCACCATATAGGCCAGTTCGCCCATTTCATTACGCGCTTTTTCCAGCAATTGCCCCTGCTGTTTCGCGGCGTTGGGTTTATTGACCGATATTCCCCACGTTGTCCGTTCAACATCGGCTCCCGGCGGCAGTGGGACTTCCACCTGACCGTAGCGCAGAACTGCATCCTGCTCGCTGGTAAGCGTGATTTCATCGAGATACAGCGCATCGCTGTTAATCTCATTGCTGGTCACCGGCTGCAACGTAAAACTCATTTCTTCATCACCGGGGATAAGCAGATACAACTGGCGTTCAACGGTCACCGGAATATTACTTTGTTGAGCCGTTTTTATCGGTTCACGCCAGCGGACCTGCACGTTTTGCGGCGGTAATTCGTCACCCAAAGAGAGAATTTCCGGCACGCCCTGACCCACCCAACGCCAGTATTCGCCCCCTCCGGTTAACTTATGTTTGGCCCATGCGCCCGCAGGCGCAGGCAACACAACTGGAGGCATCGTCGCCATATATTTCGCCAGCCAGTTCATGGCCAGCGCGCGCTCAATAGTGGATTGCTCAGCGGTCAAACCACTTAAAATAGCGGCCGCCTGGGTGGTGTCGCCACCGCTATTGAGCAGCACAACCGTGTGCGCCAGCGGCTGATTGCTGCTTGCCGCTTTATCCCACGCATATTGCTGAACCTGGGGCATCACAGTGGACTTCAACTGCGCTTTTTTCAGCAACGTCATGGTTAAGACGTTTGCCACCGCATCTGCCAGCGGAGATTCCGGTGTATCGAGGATCAAACTGTCATTGATATCGCTGGTGTCTTCCTCAGAGAAATCTTCTGTTTTAGTTCCGCGCCGGGCGATAACTTCATCCAACCCTTTCAACAACGTTTTGCACGGCAGATTCATCTCCTGCGCCCACGCCAGCACCAGCGCCCGATGCAATAACGGCATGTTATCCGCCTGCTCCGCGTAGCTGTCGAGCATATGTTGCCAGTATTCCGGTTGTTGCGTTACGCCAAGGGCCTGGCTCGCTTGCCAGTCGGCGTACCATGCCCATGCCGTGAGGAATGCATCGCCATTGCCATCTTCACCCCACCAGGTAAAGCGCGCTCCTGGCCCCGCCAGTTGCATCAGCCGCAGACGGTTATCCTGAATCATCTGACGAATGTCGTTAGCGGCGGCACTTTGATGATCGGCAAGCGAACGCCAGGCAAGACTGAGCGGGATCAGACGGCTACCGGTGTTGATCACGCCCCCCCAGGGTTCCTCTATTAACGCATCAAGATTGTTACGGAAAATCTCCTGCGGCGTTTCGCTACTTTGTAGCCGGATATTGCTCGCCTGCTCGGGCAACATCAGCGCGTTATCGCCACCGCCGAGCATGACGTTTTTCTGCTGTTCAACGGGCCAGCTGTTATCAACAAAAGACAGTTTTGTGCTAATGCTGTCCTGCACTTGCCCATTTTGTTGCAGTTCTGCGCTTAACAAGCCAGATTGCTGAATGTTCTGCGTCAGCGAAATATAATTCGCCCCTTTGTGCAGCGTCAGCGTCTGGCGCATCTCAGCGCCCGCAAATTTAGTCACCAGCGCCACCGGTTCGTTATCCTGCTGACTGAAGATAAACAGTCCTGCCGCCGGTTTGTCGCCCATGCGATACACCGTTGGCATACTCGACTTCATGTAGAGATTTTTTTCCGAGCGCAAATACGCACGCCCCTGCCCGACCAGCCCGTCGCCGTTCATCCCACGCGCGGTGATACGCCAGCGGGTTAACGAATCCGGCATCAGGAATGTAAAGTACGCTTTGCCTTGTTTATCCGTGGTTAGCGACGGTATCCATGCCGCGGTATCCACCTCTTCACGCCGTGGACGTTCAAGCATTTTTACTCGCCGCTCGCTGCGGTTAGTCGCGCCAGGCGCAACCGGCTCGCTGGAGAGCGCCTGATCGTAGCTGATAAATGACAGGCTGGAACTGGTGCGTACATTGTTACGCCCCAGCGGATAGAAAAATTTGCCGATATTCGGCGCGATTTCCGGTTGCAGCGCGTAGATCATTTCATCGACCACGCCAACCGTTAGCTGCGCAGAAACAGGTTTACCTTTCAGCGACGAGGTTAATTCGACATTGACCAGTTCACCTGGCTGGTAATGGGTTTTGTCCGTTTTCACCCGGATATCCAGCTGGGGAACAGCGACTTTGATCCCAGCGTTCTGGAAACTGTACTGACCGTTACGGGTATACAGCACCGAAAAAGTGATGTTAGGCGCAAAGGCATTGCTCACCGGAACGCGGGCTTCATACTGGGTATCGTTTAAGCGTTGTAACTTCAGCCAGTTTGCCGGATGCGATAGCAGCGACTGCTGTTCCACGCGATCGCGTTCCAGCGTCAATAACGCTTCATCAATTGGCTCCGGGAAGGTAATCAGCATCTTCGCGGTTTCGCCTGGCTGATACAGCGTTTTATCCGCAACGATATCTACCGTACCAGTATGCGCCGTGCTGCCCTTTCCGCTGACTGCATGGCTTAACCCGGCGAGAATTAAGCCGTCTTTATCGCGTAACGTCAGGTTGTAGTTGCCGGGTTTATCGAAATTGACGGTGAAGGATTTACCGCCTGACGGTAGCTCTCCGCTATGGCTCGTGCGGTCTTCGAGACGCAACCATTCATACGTAACAGGAACCTGTTTTGAAGATTCCAGCGCGGTATAACGGAACACAACCGACTCGCCGCTATTACTGTATTGTGCGGCGGTACTTAATGAGTAATGCGCCAGGCCGCGTTCAATGAGGATCTCTTTGGTTGTGGTAACACGATATGCCGCACCGTCGCTGGCAGAGACGGTCAGTAAATAGCGGCTCGGTTTATCGGCGGCGGGAAGGTTTAACGCCACATTGCCTTTATCGTCCGAAACAGCATCGCTACCTTCCAGCGATACCGGGAAACGTCCGGCATAACGCAAATCGTTACCAACCATTGAAAGTTGCTGAGCGCGCAAACTTAACTGCACGCGGGCATCTTTTACCGGTTCGCCATCCGGATAGAGCAGTTGCAATTTGCCGCTGACCGCTTCGCCAGTTTTGAAATCTTTTTTGTCGAGGGCTAAGCCAATCTCAAAATGTGGTTTGATGTAGTTGGCTACGCGAAAACTACTGCTGTAGACCTGATTGCGGTAAGCCAGGCGTAACTCATAACCTCCGGCAACGGCATTTTCTGGAAGGCGGAAACTACCCTGCCCGCCATTGCGCGCATCAAGCGTGACATCGACGGTTTGCAACAGGCTACCGTTGGCGTCCAGCACTGAAAGCTTCGCCGGTGCGCTGACGATAGGGGATGAATGCAACGGATCGTGGAACTCGCGGCCCATCACTTTAACATCGACATGATCGCCTGCGCGATACAGCGGGCGATCGGTAAAGATATACAAGCGGGTGTTGTAGATTTCGCTTTCGTAGAAGAAGTTCTCGGAGACAAAAACACCGCCTTCAGCATCCTTACCCAGAATGTATGAACGTTCAGGCGATATATGTTGTAACTGCAAGGTGCCGCTGTCATTGGTGACGCCTCGGGTCATCACGCCAAGACCGTCAGTCCACAGGATTTCTGATCCAGGCTTCGCTTCCCCCTGCTTTTTGCCAGCGGTCCACACCAGAAGCTCGTTACCCGACACTTTACTCAACGCCACGGTATTGGAGACAAACACCACCGTTGTTGCCCGATAACCACCCACCATCGCTTCGACGAGATACAGCCCCGGCTCTTGTTTGCCGAGAGGAATATAGATGTTGCCCAGCTGCGGCGAGATGAAGTTACTGGATGCGCCTTCCAGTTTTACCCCTTGCTGCGGCTCAACCGGTTTTGCCTGCCATAGTGGATAACGGAACTGTTCCACCAGTGGATATTTCTTCAGCGGTGAAAACTGGCTGTTTTGTACATAACGGGAAGGTTTGATGATGGCATTGCCGAGCTGCAATTCCGGTAATGCCTGGGTCACATTCTGCCGTGACTGATAAGAGAAAGAACGCTGCATGACACGGCGAGATTTGCCGTACCAGTTATCCCACAGCCAGGTTAGCGTATTGTTCAGACCGTCACCCAGATACTGCGGTTGTACCACAATGCGGTGCAGGTTTTTCTGCTGACGCAGAAATGCCATCGGATCAGGAATACGATACAGGCGAACATCCACGCCGCCGTACTCTTCCATCTGATAACGTTGATAATCGCGCCCCGGCGCTTCCAGTCGCACTTTCGCCTCTTCGCTGCTGCTAAAACTGCTATCAGCGAGCAAAAAGAACGTTCCCCCGGCCGGCGGCGCATAGTTGCTGGAAGGAAGCGAATCGTCAGCATTAACAAGCCCTGTTCCCACAAGAGACAGGCACAGGCAGGCCGCTATTGCGCCAGAAAATTTAAACGATAAATGCCAATGAAATTGGGATTGGAATCGTTGGGTATCCATCGGGTGTCCTTCCATGTCATAAGTTGTTGCAGACTGACTGCGCGCATTCCGTTGTCAGTTTTCGTGGCGCTTCCGGTGTGGTAGATGACGTAACGCCCCATCCAGACCATTAAGTGCTGGGCATCGCCCTGATCGAAAAAAATCATATCGCCAGGCAGTGCCTGGTTTATGTCCTGGCCAATAAACTGGCTGTTGTACTGAATCAAATTAATCGCGGTCACATAGGGTCCGGTTTTCCCGTTCCCCTGGTTCCAGTTTTGTGCCAGTTGCCGCTGTTCAGGCGTTAGCATCATCTCTGGCGGCAAATACTGGTTAGATAAACCGTTACTTTTTAGCCATTTGCTATCGTGAACTTTCAGCGACTCGTTCGCTGCAAAGCGCACCAGGCCTGCGCAATCCTGCTGATACCAACGTGGACTTGGCCCCTGGCGTAGCTGTTCCTGCGCAATACGCACAAACCAGGCACGAAATAGTCCCGATTGTTCGACATTCAGCATTTCGCTATGAGCAACAAAACAACACAGCCAGCAAATCAGTGCCAGCAGTCCACGCCTCATAATGGCTGCCAGTTGATTGGCAACCATTGCCAGGCGGCGCCCGGTTTCATCTGGTCCAGCTTCATGACATAACGAGGCTGTTGCGATAAAGCGTCCAGTTTCGGCATTAATAAAGTTTGTGCGGCGTTATAAAAAACCGGTTCGAGATTCTTCGGCAGACTAGTCAGCGTTTCGTTACGCAGCAGTTTCGCCATTCCTTGTGGATTGATATAGACCGGAACGACGCCATCGGTGGGTATCACATCCACCATTGCCGGGCGGGTTTTATTCAGTGTTTGCAGCGCGTTATTAACCAGCGTGTCATCGAGGGAGAAAAGCAGCGTTTTGTTTTGCATCGCCAGCGACACGCGGAAAAAATAATCCGACATTAATTGATCGGGTTGCGCTGACTGTGCTTTCGGATACTGGCCGTATCGGGAACTCACTTCGCGACGCCAGATTTGCGCTTCGCCCTGCTGAGTTTGAGTTACCGGTAATACGCCTTCTGGCGCTTTGCTTTCACGAGCACCAATATTTTGGGTAAACAGTTTCCCTGGCAATTGCGCCTGTTCGTCAGTGCCATCAAACTGACCAACAAACAGTGGGGTTTGCAGTTTTGAATCCTCATACCAGCATAGCCCCGCGGCACCGTCTAACACCCCGTTCAACTTGTCGTTTTCCTGAGCGATTTGTGAGAGCATTTCTTCAGCAATACCGTGCGAGTAAGGCACCGCCACGCAGAAGCTGGCCCCGGCAGGCATACTGCTCCATACCGGCATAAAATCGAAACTGGCATCCACACTAGCGGATTCATCATTTAACGCCAGAAAGCTATGCCAGCCGTCGTTGCTCATTTCGAAACGCACTCCGGCAAAAGAAGGCATTAATCGCTGGTAGCCAAAACCCAGCAAATTTGCGCTAACCACGATGCGCTGGCGTACTGGCGTTTTTCCGGCAGTACGATCTTCCAGGACAAAACTAGCTTCCCAGCGTTTTTTACCGCTCAACAAATCACTTGCGATCGCCGTGGCTTCGGTATCCTGCTGGTCATCTTTAAACAGCATATCCGTGCTGGAAAACACCAGCATCTTGTCCTGATATGTCGCGAACATCAGGGCGTTATTGCCGTTATAGCGCAACTGATAAACAGGGATGGTTTCACTATTTAGCTTAATACTACTGATTTCCGTCTTGCTTAACTGGCTGTCGCTGGTAGCAGCAAACAGCAATGGCTCCAGCAACTTGCTCAAGCCACTACGCTGGATAAGCACCATATAATGTGAAAGATGGCCTTGTTTATCGTGCCACAGTGCCGCCTGCGCGGGCTGGTCTAAGAGCGACGAAAAGAGCTTATCTTTCAGCGTGAGATCGTGTTCATAGACAATGCGGCGAATACTGCCTTCAATGCCCAGACGATCGGCATGATTCTGATAATAGAAAACGAAATCTTCACTCAGGACATCGTGGAGAAAAGGAATAGTAAGGAGATCTTTGGGAAGCTGGCTTAGAGAGTCGCTATCGAGAAAGAGGTCAGGTTCATTGAGATCGATTTGCAAATTATTGTGCACTACCAGCGGCGACAACGTTTTTTCTGGACCACTGCCAGTGTATTGCAATGCCCAGACGCCCGCGGAAAGGAGCGCAACAACACCGACACCTACAAGGCCATAAAACTGCCAGCCTTTCGCCTTTTTTTCACCGCTCATTGCCACATTCCTTGTGTATAACCGTCATTTTTGACGAACGAACTCGCCCTTTAGCGCGCCCTAATACGACAAAAGCCCAGACTTTGCAGCCTGGACTTTTCATTTCGAAGAAGGGATGTTTACTCCCTTCAGTCATGAAGCGATGAAATTATTCTTCTTCCGGTTCGTCGTCAACGTCCACTTCCGGAGCGATTTCATCGTCCCCTTCCGCGGCACTGCCGTCGATGGTATCCAGATCTTCTTCGTCAACCGGTTCAGCAACACGCTGCAGACCCACTACGTTTTCATCTTCCGCTGTACGGATGAGGATCACGCCCTGGGTGTTACGGCCCACGATGCTGATTTCTGAAACGCGAGTACGTACCAGCGTACCAGCATCGGTGATCATCATGATCTGGTCGCAGTCATCTACCTGCACCGCGCCAACCACTAAACCGTTACGTTCGGTAACCTTGATGGAGATAACCCCTTTCGTCGCACGCGACTTAGTTGGGTATTCCGCCACCGCGGTACGTTTACCGTAACCGTTTTGCGTTGCGGTGAGGATTGCGCCATCGCCACGCGGCACGATCAGAGAGACGACTTTATCGCCTTCGCCTAAGCGAATACCGCGAACACCGGTAGTGTTGCAGCCCATCGCACGGACAGAAGACTCTTTAAAGCGCACCACTTTACCTTCGGCGGAGAACAGCATTACTTCGTCTTCACCGCTGGTCAGGTCAACGCCGATCAGCTCATCGCCTTCAACCAGTTTGATCGCCACTTTACCGGCGGTACGCAGACGGTTGAACTCGGTGAGGACGGTTTTCTTCACAGTACCGTTAGCGGTCGCCATGAAGACTTTCACGCCTTCTTCAAACTCGGTCACCGGCAGGATCGCGGTGATACGTTCGTCCTGCTCCAGCGGCAGCAGGTTGACGATCGGACGACCGCGCGCGCCACGAGAGGCTTCCGGCAACTGGTAAACTTTCATCGAATAGACGCGACCGCGGCTGGAGAAGCACAGGATATGATCGTGAGTGTTCGCCACCAGCAGTCGGTCGATAAAGTCTTCTTCTTTAATACGTGCGGCAGATTTACCTTTCCCGCCACGACGCTGCGCTTCGTATTCAGAAAGCGGCTGATACTTCACGTAGCCCTGGTGAGAGAGCGTGACGACGACATCTTCCTGGGTGATCAGATCTTCCAGGTTGATGTCTGCGCTGTTGGCGGTGATTTCAGTACGACGTTTGTCACCGAACTGTTCACGAACCAGCTCCAGCTCTTCGCGGATCACTTCCATCAGACGATCGGCGCTGCCAAGAATACGCAGCAGTTCCGCGATCTGATCCAGCAGCTCTTTGTATTCGTCGAGCAGTTTTTCGTGCTCAAGGCCAGTCAGTTTCTGCAAACGCAGATCCAGAATCGCCTGGGCTTGCTGTTCGGTCAGATAGTACAGACCATCGCGCACGCCGAACTCTGGCTCCAGCCATTCCGGACGCGCAGCATCGTCGCCAGCACGTTCCAGCATCGCGGCAACGTTGCCCAACTGCCACGGATTAGCAACCAGCGCGGTTTTCGCTTCTGCAGGCGTCGGCGCATGACGGATCAGTTCGATGATCGGGTCGATGTTCGCCAGCGCCACAGCTAATGCTTCAAGGATATGCGCACGGTCGCGAGCTTTACGCAGTTCGAAAATGGTACGACGGGTCACCACTTCGCGGCGGTGACGAACAAACGCCGCGATGATGTCTTTCAGGTTCATGATCTTCGGCTGACCATGGTGCAATGCCACCATGTTGATACCGAAAGAAACCTGCAACTGGGTCTGGGAGTAGAGGTTGTTGAGCACCACTTCACCGACCGCATCGCGTTTCACTTCAATCACGATACGCATGCCGTCTTTGTCAGACTCGTCACGCAGCGCGCTGATGCCTTCCACGCGTTTTTCTTTTACCAGTTCCGCAATCTTCTCGATCAGGCGCGCTTTGTTTACCTGATACGGAATTTCGTGGACGATAATGGTTTCACGTCCGGTTTTGGCGTCGACTTCCACTTCTGCACGGGCGCGGATGTACACCTTGCCGCGACCGGTACGGTAAGCTTCTTCAATACCGCGACGACCGTTAATGATTGCCGCCGTCGGGAAGTCCGGCCCCGGGATGTGTTCCATCAGCCCTTCAATGCTGATGTCTTCATCATCGATATACGCCAGACAACCATTGATGACTTCCGTCAGGTTGTGCGGCGGGATGTTGGTTGCCATACCTACGGCGATACCGGAAGAACCGTTCACCAGCAGGTTAGGAATTTTGGTCGGCATGACGTCAGGAATTTTTTCCGTGCCGTCATAGTTATCAACGAAATCGACCGTCTCTTTTTCGAGATCGGCCATCAGTTCATGGGCAATTTTCGCCAGACGGATTTCCGTATAACGCATTGCCGCCGCAGAGTCGCCGTCGATAGAACCGAAGTTACCCTGACCGTCTACCAGCATATAACGCAGCGAGAATGGCTGCGCCATGCGGACGATCGTGTCATAGACCGCCGAGTCACCATGGGGATGGTATTTACCGATTACGTCACCAACGACACGGGCAGATTTTTTATAGGCTTTGTTCCAGTCATTGCCTAGTACGTTCATGGCGTAAAGTACGCGACGGTGTACCGGCTTCAGGCCATCTCGGACATCTGGCAGCGCACGGCCAACAATGACCGACATCGCATAATCCAGATAGGAGCTTTTCAGCTCTTCCTCAATGTTGACCGGTGTAATTTCTCTCGCAAGGTCGCTCATCTAACCGCTATCCCTCTACTGTATCCCGGATTCAAAGGTCGCAAATTATAACACAGCCGCGCAGATTGAGGTAAACCAATACGCTTTATTCACATCCAATGCCTGATATACTCGATTGTCTTGCCAATTACGGAGTAGAAGTGCCAATGAATGCCGAAAAATCGCCGGTAAACCATAACGTAGACCACGAAGAGATCGCTAAATTTGAAGCCGTCGCCTCCCGCTGGTGGGATCTTGAAGGTGAGTTCAAACCACTGCACCGCATTAACCCGCTGCGTCTGGGCTATATTGCCGAGCGTGCTGGCGGATTGTTTGGCAAAAAGGTGCTCGATGTTGGTTGCGGCGGCGGCATTCTGGCCGAGAGTATGGCGCGAGAAGGTGCGACGGTGACTGGTCTGGATATGGGCTTTGAGCCATTGCAGGTGGCAAAGCTGCACGCGCTGGAAAGCGGCATTCAGGTAGAGTACGTACAGGAAACCGTTGAAGAACACGCGGCAAAACATGCCGGGCAGTATGATGTGGTGACCTGCATGGAGATGCTGGAGCACGTCCCCGATCCGCAGTCAGTGGTCAGAGCCTGCGCACAACTGGTAAAACCGGGTGGCGATGTCTTTTTCTCCACGCTTAATCGTAATGGCAAGTCGTGGCTAATGGCGGTGGTCGGCGCGGAATATATTTTGCGCATGGTGCCTAAAGGCACGCACGACGTGAAGAAGTTTATTAAACCGGCAGAATTGCTGGGCTGGGTGGATCAAACCAGTCTAAAAGAGCGCCATATGATCGGGCTGCATTATAACCCGATCACTAATACTTTTAAGCTCGGCCCCGGCGTTGATGTGAACTATATGCTGCACACGCAGAATAAGTAAGGTTGTTGTTTGGATTCATCCGGCAACCGCGCCAATGCCTGATGCGACGCTTGCCGCGTCTTATCAGGCCTACAAATACCCCCCATCGGCCGGATAAGGCGTTTACGCCGCATCCGGCAACGATGCCGGGCGGACAGCGATTACCATTTCACCGTCATCGACAAAAACCCGGCCGTCTGGGCAAAATCATCGCTTCCTTTCTGCCACGCCACGCTGCCACGCAGCGAAACTCGCTGACTGATATTGCCCGTTACTCCCACTTTTATTTCACCACGCTGCTTCGCCGCATCGTCGCTGATTTGGCTACCATCTTCTTCAATTTCCGTCGAATGGGGATCGTGATAATAATTCAAATCCAACGTTGGCGTGATATGAAGCGCAGTATGCCATTCGCTGTGTAATCCCAGCCGCGTCTGAATATCATCGCCCTGCGATTGTGACACCCGCGCATGGTTAGCGGCGGTAAAATCCTCCTGCTGCACGCCCTGATAAATCACCTGCGCCTGCGGTTCAATCACCACACCACGCCCCGGTAACCACTGATAGCCGGCTTCCAGCGAAGCAACGATCCCCGACGAATGGTAATGATCCGCACCATCACCTTGTTCAGAAACATCATTGCTAAACCAGGCATATTGCAGCCAGCTATCCAGCCATGCCCCTTGTTTTTGGCTACCGTGCTGAAACCAGCTTGAGGTCAGCCCAACAGCATAACCGTGGTTCTGGTTATCGGCGCGAGTTCCGGTCATGTTTGAGCGACTGTCCCCCTGATTATCACTGTAGCCACCTACGGCCCCTAGCATCCACTGGCCATCATCGCCCCAGTCTCCGCTTAACAGGTTGCTGCTAAGCTGTACCGTAGAAATGTCTTCATGCTGGGCCAACTGCCCTGCTGCTGTGTAATGATAATCTCCGCCGATAACGCGTAAATTCAGCGTCTGACCATCGCCACCAGCGTGATCGTGTCGCTCCATCATAAACGCCTGATTTGCCGCCCGAAGGTTATTAAAATATCCACCAACTTTGGCATTCAGCACAGGCTGATAAGCGGGTGTTGGGTCGGGCTCCGGCGTGGGATCGGGAGTCGGATCCGGATCGGGCGGTGGCGTCGGAGTGACTTTTTGCGAGCGCAGATACCAGTCATTATCATCTTCCACCAACGTATAGTCGTAAGCTCCCATATTGACGTAGCCGCTGCCCGCCAGACTAAACTGCGCATTGTTTTGAAATTGCGTGGGATCGGCTGCGAAATCAATCACTTTAATGCCTGTAGATGTCGGCTCACCAATCCCGGTAATGGGGTTAACCACCACGGTCGTGTTGCCAGCAGTATTACCGTTCAACACCAGTTGGTCGCTTGCTGAGTCATCACCGTTTAATTCGCTATCGAGCAGTAGCGTACCGCCGCCGGTATAATCACCGTTTACCGTCAGCGTATCGCCAGCGACGCCATTTTGCAGGCTAACCGCACCGGACGTATTGGTCAGATCACCATTAACCGTCACGTCTGAAAGATAAGTCAGACTGTCGGTTTCCAGGTTGGTATTAAGCTCACCTGTCAACATCACACCATCGGTGGCATTCACCAACGTACCGTCGCCGTTAAACAGCGAGGCATCCAGTGCGGCGGAAGTATCCTGCCCGGTCAGGCGCAAAACCGTACCATCGCTGATGTCGATAGTGCCGCTGGAAGTAGCATCAATAGACTGAATATCCTGATCCGCACCAGTCTCGAACGTCGCCCCATCACCGACCCACAGCGATGATGCATAAGGAAAGATATCCACAGCATCGCCTTTCAACGTGCCTTCTTCCACTCGCACCGCCGACTGCGCCGTGCCACTGGCAGTCAGTTCCAACGTTCCTGCACCGGTTTTCGTCAGTGTGGTTCCCGCGTCCTGCTGCTGCCCGCTGCTGTCAGCCATCAGTGCGCCCCACTGCGTGTCTACACCCGCATCCACCATCACTTCACCATCGGCGCGCATTTCGATATCACGTCCGTGGCCTGCCGCATCTGAACGCGTGTCAACGTCGGAGGTAATCTCCATCGTGCTATCTTGTTGATTATCAGTAAAGATAACCTGGCGGTTATAGTGGGTATCACCAAGCTGAGAGTTGTCGCTCACCACCAGCGTACCGGAAGCGATTTGTGTTGTGCCGAGGTATTGATTGTCATTTGCCAGGCTGACCTGCCCGTCACCTGCATCCACCACCACATAAACACCATTATTCCCGTCATCGCCAATATGCAGCTCGTCGCCGCCGTAAAGATCGACAACATCCTGCTGACCAATCACCGTACCGCCGCTGCCACTGATTTCCAGACCATCGTTCTCTGACGTACCGCTCTGCCAGGTAGTGAAATCGGAGAGATCCAATACGCCGCCGTTTAACACGATGGACTGCGGATCGTCCTGCATATCCGCAAGGTCCGTGGCGTTACCCGAAAGCGAGAGGATTGCGCCATCTTCCACCACAATATCGCCGGTCAGCGCCATCGACTGCGCCCCCGCCAGCACATAGCTACCGTTTTCAGCAATAGTGAGTTGCCCGGCACCTTCAATGGTTCCGCTAAACCCACCTGCATTAACGGTAACATTACCGCCAGCATCAATATTTAACGTGCCATTCTGAAACCCCGTCAGGGAGTGAACAAAAGTCTGCTGTGTAGCGCCAACGTTCAATTCCGCCTGGTCATCCCGATGGCTGATACTGCCGACCATCAGGCCATAGCAATTTTGCGAATTACTCTGGCAACGGTCATCGCCGACATTCATCAGCGAATTGCTACGCCCCAGCGTCACTTCACCGTTTTCGATCCGCATCTCGCCGGTAAAATTATTATTATCCGCATTGAGCACCAGTTCGCCCGCGCCGGTTTTACTGATACTCCCGGTTCCGGCAATGGAATCGATCGCACCATCGTTACTTACGTTACCGATAACCAGGGTTTTATTGGCAGCGATATCAAACCTTACCTGGCTTGAATCGACGAACATAAAGCCGCCCGCCGCTGGAGAAGGAGCATTGCTATAACCTGCTGCGCTGTTGTTCTCATCCACTAACACGCCGCCGTTCTGGCTGTAGCTGTCATCAACAGAAATATCAATAAGATAGGGAGCCGTCGCGCTATTGGTATAAATCGCCCCGCCATAACCTTCGGCAGTATTATTTGTAAAGGCAGTGTTATTTATTATCGTATAACCTGAAGGGTGTGTAATATCGCTATTATTATCGGTGACATCGATTGCACCACCATCACCATCACTGTAACTTGTTGATGTGTATGCCTGGTTATTATCAAAAATATCATCACTTAAATAGACGTCATTATTGATAGTATAAATTGCACCACCTTTGCCGTCATTGGCAATGTTTTTGCTGAACACAGTATTAGCAACACTTATATCTACTGCACCAGGGTCATTGGTCCCAGAAGAGTAGATAGCGCCACCATATCCTCCGGCCACGTTACCCACAAAAATAACATTATCAAGATTCAGCGTTGAGTTTTCTTTGGCAAATATTGCCCCACCATTATTATATTCGCCATTTACGGTATTATTCGCAAACAAGGTCATACCGCTTTCATTTTCTGGCGATAGTAAAAGTCCTGCCCCCTGTTGCAAAAATACTGCCCCTCCGCTGGCGTTATTTGTCATATCCGAAAAAACCAGCCATTGTCCATCAGCGACGATCCAGTCTTGTGTAATGCCTGAAAGGCTTTGTCTGCTGGCCTGGCAACTGCTGGCTACGTAGCTTCCCTGACATGATTCAAAAGCCTGCGACGAGGCATTTGCGGCTGTTAATGACCCCGCCATTATGGCAGGGATCCCCCATATCATCCCTTTAGCAGAAAAAAGAATCCATTTTTTACTTTGCATGACCTGGTTACCACTTAAATAACATCGGTCTATTAAAAAACAGGTTCTGCCTTTAAATAAAAATTAATTGTAAATCGAAAATAAATTAACCTTATGATATGGCAGTTAATGATAATAAATAGATCTGAAAATTTTCTTAAACTCACATTAATTCTTTAATTAACAATACTTAAATGACATTAATTTTATTAAATAATTTATCAACCATAAGAAAAATCAACATTGAGAGTAATTATTTAACATTAACTGAATAAAAAACCACCGTTACCAACCTTACAGCAGGTTACAAATGCTCATATTGTGAACAATGAAAATAAATGATTGCTCCAGATGCTGTTGTGGCAAAATCAATTTTTGTTGAATTGAATTAAGCGCAACAAATAACCTGGATCAATAATTATCTTAAATTGAACGTTCAAGAAATCACCGAACGGTTATTTTTAACAAATTTTTCTCTTCCCATTGACTTTCCCGAACACCTTGTCTGACCTAAGGTACGCGGAAGTCACTTTTTCCTTCCTGAGTTATCCACAAAGTTATGCACTTGCAAGAGGGCCATTTTCACACTATCTTGCAGTGAATCCCAAATAGACCCCCTATATATAGTGTTCGTTGCAGCTTTCCTTACTACAGGTAGTTGCGCGAAACTATTGCGGAAAAAACAGGTACGACATACATGAATCAGAATCTGCTGGTGACAAAGCGCGACGGTAGCACAGAGCGCATCAATCTCGACAAAATCCATCGCGTTCTGGACTGGGCGGCAGAAGGACTGCATAACGTTTCGATTTCACAGGTCGAGCTGCGCTCCCATATTCAGTTTTATGACGGTATCAAGACCTCCGACATCCACGAAACCATTATCAAGGCTGCCGCTGACCTGATCTCCCGTGATGCGCCGGATTATCAGTATCTCGCCGCGCGCCTGGCGATCTTCCACCTGCGTAAAAAAGCCTACGGCCAGTTTGAGCCGCCTGCGCTGTACGACCACGTAGTGAAAATGGTCGAAATGGGCAAATACGATAATCATCTGCTGGAAGACTACACGGAAGAAGAGTTCAAGCAGATGGACACGTTTATCGTTCACGATCGCGATATGACCTTCTCTTATGCTGCCGTTAAGCAGCTGGAAGGCAAATATCTGGTACAGAACCGCGTGACCGGCGAAATCTACGAGAGCGCCCAGTTCCTCTATATTCTGGTTGCCGCGTGCCTGTTCTCGAACTACCCGCGCGAAACGCGTCTGCAATACGTGAAGCGTTTTTACGACGCGGTTTCCACATTTAAAATTTCGCTGCCGACGCCAATCATGTCAGGCGTGCGTACTCCGACTCGCCAGTTCAGCTCCTGCGTGCTGATCGAGTGCGGCGACAGCCTGGATTCCATTAACGCGACCTCCAGCGCGATTGTGAAATACGTTTCCCAGCGTGCGGGGATCGGCATCAACGCCGGGCGTATTCGTGCACTGGGTAGCCCGATTCGTGGCGGTGAAGCGTTCCATACCGGATGCATTCCGTTCTACAAACATTTCCAGACGGCGGTGAAATCCTGCTCCCAGGGCGGCGTGCGCGGCGGTGCGGCAACGCTGTTCTACCCAATCTGGCATCTGGAAGTGGAAAGCCTGCTGGTGTTGAAAAACAACCGTGGGGTTGAAGGCAACCGCGTGCGTCATATGGACTACGGGGTACAAATCAACAAACTGATGTATACCCGTCTGCTGAAAGGTGAAGATATCACCCTGTTCAGCCCGTCCGACGTACCGGGGCTGTACGACGCATTCTTCGCCGATCAGGAAGAGTTTGAGCGCCTGTACACCAAATATGAGAAAGACGACAGCATCCGCAAACAGCGCGTGAAAGCGGTTGAGCTGTTCTCACTGATGATGCAGGAACGTGCGTCTACTGGTCGTATCTATATTCAGAACGTTGACCACTGCAATACCCATAGCCCGTTTGATCCGGCCATCGCGCCAGTGCGCCAGTCTAACCTGTGCCTGGAAATCGCTCTGCCGACCAAACCGCTGAATGACGTTAACGACGAAAACGGTGAAATCGCGCTGTGTACGCTTTCTGCTTTCAACCTGGGGGCAATTAACAGCCTGGATGAACTGGAAGAGTTGGCCGTTCTGGCGGTACGCGCACTCGACGCGCTGCTGGATTATCAGGATTACCCGATCCCGGCAGCCAAACGCGGGGCGATGGGTCGTCGTACACTGGGTATTGGTGTGATCAACTTCGCTTACTATCTGGCGAAGCACGGTAAACGTTACTCCGACGGCAGCGCCAACAACCTGACGCATAAAACCTTCGAAGCGATTCAGTATTATCTGCTGAAAGCCTCTAATGAGCTGGCGAAAGAGCAAGGCGCATGTCCGTGGTTTAACGAAACCACTTACGCGAAAGGGATCCTGCCGATCGATACCTATAAGAAAGATCTGGATGCCATCGCTAATGAGCCGCTGCATTACGACTGGGAAGCACTGCGTGAGTCAATCAAAACGCACGGTCTGCGCAACTCCACACTTTCTGCCCTGATGCCGTCCGAGACGTCTTCACAGATCTCTAACGCCACTAACGGTATTGAACCGCCGCGCGGTTACGTTAGCATCAAAGCATCGAAAGACGGTATTCTGCGCCAGGTCGTGCCGGACTATGAACATCTGCACGACGCCTACGAGTTGCTGTGGGAAATGCCGGGTAACGATGGCTACCTGCAACTGGTTGGTATCATGCAGAAATTTATCGATCAGTCGATCTCTGCGAATACTAACTACGATCCGTCACGCTTCCCGTCAGGAAAAGTGCCGATGCAGCAGTTGCTGAAAGACCTGCTCACCGCCTACAAATTCGGGGTCAAAACGCTGTATTATCAGAACACCCGTGACGGCGCAGAAGATGCGCAGGACGATCTGGTGCCGTCAATCCAGGACGATGGCTGCGAAAGCGGCGCATGTAAGATCTGATATTGAGATGCCGGATGTGGCGTAACCCTTATCCGGCCTACGGTTCGAATTTGTAGGCTTGATAAGACGCGCCAGCGTCGCATCAGGCACAGGATGCGGCGTAAAATGCCTTATCCGGCATTAAAACCACAGGACACATTCATGGCATATACCACCTTTTCACAGACGAAAAATGATCAGCTCAAAGAGCCGATGTTCTTTGGTCAGCCGGTCAACGTGGCCCGCTACGATCAGCAAAAATATGAAATCTTCGAAAAGCTGATCGAAAAGCAGCTCTCTTTCTTCTGGCGTCCGGAAGAAGTTGACGTCTCCCGCGACCGTATCGATTATCAGGCGCTGCCTGAACACGAAAAGCACATTTTTATTAGCAACCTGAAGTACCAGACGTTGCTCGATTCAATTCAGGGTCGTAGTCCGAACGTAGCACTGCTGCCGCTGATCTCGATCCCGGAACTGGAGACCTGGGTCGAAACCTGGGCATTTTCAGAAACAATTCACTCTCGTTCTTATACCCATATCATTCGTAATATCGTTAACGATCCGTCTGTTGTATTCGACGATATCGTCACCAACGAGCAGATCCAGAAACGCGCAGAAGGCATTTCCCGCTATTACGATGAACTGATCGAGATGACCAGCTACTGGCATTTGCTGGGCGAAGGCACCCACACCGTCAACGGCAAAACCGTGACCGTTAGCCTGCGCGAGCTGAAGAAAAAACTTTATCTCTGCCTGATGAGCGTTAACGCGCTGGAAGCGATTCGTTTCTACGTCAGCTTTGCTTGTTCCTTTGCCTTTGCAGAACGCGAACTGATGGAAGGTAACGCCAAGATTATTCGCCTGATTGCCCGTGACGAAGCCCTGCACCTGACTGGCACCCAGCATATGCTGAATCTACTGCGCAGCGGCGCGGATGATCCGGAAATGGCGGAAATAGCCGAAGAGTGTAAGCAAGAGTGCTATGAGCTGTTTGTCCAGGCGGCACAGCAGGAGAAAGACTGGGCGGATTATCTGTTCCGTGACGGTTCGATGATTGGTCTGAACAAGGACATTCTCTGCCAGTACGTCGAGTACATCACCAATATCCGTATGCAGGCAGTCGGTTTGGATCTGCCGTTCCAGACGCGTTCCAACCCGATCCCGTGGATCAACACCTGGCTGGTGTCGGATAACGTGCAGGTTGCCCCACAGGAAGTTGAGGTGAGCTCTTATCTGGTCGGTCAAATTGACTCGGAAGTGGACACCGACGATTTGAGTAACTTCCAGCTCTGATGACCCGCGTTACCTTGCGCATCACTGGCACACAACTGCTGTGCCAGGATGAACACCCTTCCCTTCTGGCGGCGCTGGAATCTCATAATGTGGCGGTTGAGTACCAGTGTCGCGAAGGCTACTGTGGCTCCTGTCGCACACGCCTGGTTGCAGGTCAGGTTGACTGGATTGCCGAACCGTTAGCCTTTATTCAGCCAGGGGAGATTTTGCCCTGTTGTTGCCGGGCAAAAGGCGATATTGAAATCGAGTTGTGATCTGGCACTAGTGCCAGATGCGACGCTGATACGTCTTATCTGGCCTACAACGATTACATGGCGTAGTAATACGCTTTCACCTGTTCCCAGTCGGCTTTGGGAATCGGCTCCAGATATTTTTCCAGTTGGCGGAAGTCATGATTGATCGCTTTATGGCGCCGTACACGACGGCGGCTTTTCTCCAGGTCAAGAAAACCAGCTTCTGCTTTACCTTCCGTTTTCACATAGATATGTCGAACATAACAGCAACCATGCTGCCGATTAACGCTATGCATTTTCTTAAACGCCAGCGCTACCGCTTTTAGCATCCCTTCGCGAACATCATCAGCAAAAGGCGTAATTGCATGTTGCGCATACCAGTCAGCAATGCTGACAAACCCCGCCATATCTTCTGTCACCAGCAACGCACGCCATTCGCCATCAATTTTCACCGCTTCTCCAAAAACGATTTTCGGCACAATCACGCCAGCGCGTTCCAGATCTTTTATCACCGCAACCTCGCGCACAATCGTCGGGCGACCAAACGGATAGCGGAGGGAATGAAACAGGTGCTGAGTCATGCGCTTCACGTAAATTTTTTGCCCGTCTCGTTCAACGCATTGCACCCCACTCATGCCATTGCGGCGGAAATTCGGCTCTTCAACCCAGTCTCCTTCCGTTGCCCACCAGTGATTAAATTCATCGAGTTTTGCTGAAACAACCATACCCTGTCGCCTGTTGTTATTGTTAACGACAACGACTATAGGTGTTCACCTTAAGAAAAACTTAATAAAAAGTGTTTATTAATGGGTTTCTTTTGCCGGAAACAAGTCATCCCGCGCTAAATAACAGCAAGTAAGGATAACCAACAGATTTTATTGAAGAATTAACTATGCCCACTATGTGTAGGGGTGTGGATGAAGAGTGGTATCGGATGGCACATAAGTGCCATCCGACACTGAATTTACTCTTTGTTGAGGAATTTTACCGCCTTGTCAGGGAAGTCGGTAAATAACCCATTAACACCGGCTTTATTGTACAGAATGTCATACAACTGATTCACATCGGTGGCATATTCCGGTAGCTTGTCGGCCCGCACGGTATAAGGATGCACCACCAGCTTATTCTGCTGTGCATCTTTTACCATTCCGGTAAGCTTGATATTACCCGGCTGCGATGTCTCATCAATCACCATATGGTAATCCGGGCCAATACCATCAGCATATTCCGCTACCTGTTTCATGGCACCCGGCTTGAACATCCAGTCATAGCTGTAATTAACCCAGCTTCCGTCCGGTTGTTTCTGCTGAGTTTCGTTCCAGTCGGTGTATGCAATCAGCTGTACCAGGTTGAGGTCCATACCCATTTTGGGTTCCAGCTCATTCTTAATACGCTTCAGTTCATCAGCATCAAAGCATTGCAGATAAACCTTATCATCCTTACCGGTGTAGCCATATTTCTTCAGCACTTCCAGGGTTTTTGCCGCAATATCCTTCCCTTCCTGATGATGGAACCACGGCGCTTTAATCTCTGGATAGATACCAATATTTTTCCCGGTCGAATGGTTTAGCCCCTGAACAAATTCAATTTCCTCTTCGAAAGTGTGCACCCGGAAGTCAGATTTACCCATCGGGAAACGCCCGGGAAAAGTCTGCACTTTTTTACCGTTTTCAATATCGAAGCCTTCAGTGAATTTTAAAGACTTAATTTCATCCAGCGTGAAATCTATCGCGTAGTAACGGCCATCTTTACGCGCCCTGTCCGGGAAACGATCGGCAACATCGGTTACCCGGTCAAGATAGTGGTCATGCAGAACGACCAGATGGTCGTCCTTCGTCATCACCAAATCCTGTTCAAGATAATCGGCCCCCTGCGCATACGCCATCGCCTTTGCAGGCAGCGTATGCTCCGGCAAATAACCACTGGCGCCACGATGGGCAATCACTATTTTCTCACTGTTATCCGCCGCCATTGCACTGCTTCCCATGATCATTCCACTCATCATGATAGCCATGCTAAGGTTTTTCAGCGTCAATTTCATGCCATTAGCCTCCGTTGCGTTTTTGCTGTAATTCCTGATGGCGACGTTTTTCGCCAATCATTACGACAATTAACAAGATAACCGCCAGGATGCTGCCGCCAATCATCACCATGAAGCCGCCATCCCAGCCAAAGTAGTCAACGGTGTAGCCGACAATCGCGCTTGCCGCTACGGAACCGCCAAGGTAACCAAACAGTCCGGTAAAGCCCGCCGCCGTACCTGCCGCTTTCTTCGGCGCCAGTTCCAGCGCGTGCAGACCAATCAGCATGACTGGGCCGTAGATCAGGAAGCCGATAACAATCATACAAATCATATCGACGGTTGGGTTGCCTGCCGGGTTCATCCAGTAAACGATGGTGGCGATGGTCACCAGTGTCATAAAGAAGACGCCGGTTGCCCCACGGTTACCGCGGAAGACTTTGTCCGACATCCAGCCGCACAGCAGAGTGCCTGGAATGCCCGCATACTCATAGAAGAAGTAGGCCCAGGAGGATTTATCCAGCGCGAAGTGTTTCACCTCTTTCAGGTAAGTCGGTGACCAGTCGAGGATACCGTAGCGCAGCAGATAGACGAACACGTTGGCGATGGCGATGTACCACAGCAGTTTGTTCGGCAGCACGTACTGCATGAAGATCTGTTTCGCGGTCAGTTCCTGTTCCGCTTTTTCGTTATAGTCGTCCGGGTAATCATTTTTGTACTCTTCGATCGGCGGCAGGCCACATGATTGCGGGGTATCGCGCATCATCGCAAAGGCGAACAGAGCCACCAGAATGGCACAGAAAGCCGGCATATAAAGCGCCGCGTGCCAGTCATTGAACCAGGCCATCCCCAGCAGGAACAACAGCGGCGGAATACCACCACCGACGTTATGCGCACAGTTCCACACCGACACAATGCCGCCACGTTCTTTCTGCGACCACCAGTGCACCATAGTACGACCGCACGGCGGCCATCCCATCCCCTGGAACCAACCGCAGAGGAACAGCAGCACAAACATCACCGCAATGCTCGATGTCGCCCACGGAACAAAGCCCATAAAAAGCATAACTGCCGCAGCAAGAATCAGACCTGCTGGCAGGAAAACGCGCGGATTCGAGCGGTCCGACACCGACCCCATGATGAATTTCGAAAATCCGTAGGCAATTGAGATCCCTGAAAGGGCAAAACCTAAATCACCACGTGAGAATCCCTGCTCCACCAGGTAGGGCATCGCGAGAGCAAAGTTCTTACGAACCAAATAGTAAGCGGCATAACCAAAGAATATCCCCAGGAAAATTTGCCAGCGTAATCGACGGTAAGTCGGGTCGATCTCCGCAGCAGGTAAGCGCGCCTTGTGTGGCGCTGGTTTAAAAATACTCAACATTTATAGCCTCCGTGGCCGTGGTCTTATTTATGATTAACAGCCTGATTCAATGGAAGAACCTGCCGTTTCTTGAGTTGCCGCGATGTTAATTAATCATTCATTCCATGAATGTGAATTACCGCACACATTATTAAATAAGATTTACAAAATGTTCAAAATGACGCATGAAATCACGTTTCACTTTCGAATTATGAGCGATTATGCGCGAAATCAAACAATGCATGTTTTTTCTGTGGCTAAATGAGACAAAACGAACTTTTGAGGGATAACAATGAAAACTCGCGATTCGCAAACAAGTGACGTGATTATCATTGGCGGCGGCGCAACGGGAGCCGGGATTGCCCGCGACTGTGCCCTGCGCGGGCTGAAAGTGATTTTGGTTGAACGCCACGACATCGCAACGGGAGCCACCGGGCGTAACCACGGTCTGCTGCACAGCGGCGCACGCTATGCGGTTACCGATGCGGAATCGGCCCGCGAATGTATTAGTGAAAACCAGATTTTGAAACGCATTGCGCGTCACTGTGTCGAACCAACCAACGGCCTGTTTATCACCCTGCCGGAAGATGATCTCTCCTTCCAGGCGACTTTTATTCGTGCTTGCGAAGAGGCTGGAATCAGTGCTGAAGCCATTGATCCGCAGCAAGCACGCATTATAGAACCTTCCGTTAACCCGGCACTGATTGGCGCGGTAAAAGTTCCGGATGGCACCGTTGACCCATTCCGGCTGACCGCAGCGAACATGCTCGATGCAAAAGAACATGGTGCCGTTATCCTTACCGCTCATGAAGTCACGGGACTGATTCGTGAAGGCGCGACGGTGTGCGGTGTTCGTGTACGTAATCATCTCACCGGCGAAACTCAGGCACTTTATGCGCCTGTCGTAGTTAATGCCGCCGGGATCTGGGGGCAACACATTGCCGAATATGCCGATCTGCGCATTCGCATGTTCCCGGCGAAAGGATCGCTGCTGATCATGGACCACCGCATTAATCAGCATGTGATCAACCGCTGCCGTAAACCTTCCGACGCCGATATTCTGGTGCCTGGCGATACCATTTCGCTGATTGGCACCACCTCTTTACGCATTAATTACGATGAGATAGACGACAACCGAGTGACGGCAGAAGAAGTGGATATTCTGCTGCGTGAAGGGGAAAAACTGGCCCCCGTGATGGCGAAAACGCGCATTTTGCGGGCCTACTCTGGCGTGCGCCCGTTGGTTGCCAGCGATGACGACCCGAGCGGCCGTAACGTCAGCCGTGGCATCGTGCTGCTCGACCATGCTGAACGCGATGGTCTGGACGGATTTATCACCATCACCGGTGGCAAACTGATGACCTATCGGCTGATGGCGGAATGGGCTACCGACGCAGTATGCCGCAAGCTGGGCAACACGCGCCCCTGTACGACCGCCGATCTGGCACTTCCTGGTTCACAGGAGCCCGCTGAAGTCACCTTGCGTAAAGTCATCTCTCTGCCTGCCCCGCTGCGCGGTTCTGCGGTTTATCGTCATGGCGATCGCACACCCGCCTGGTTAAGTGAAGGCCGTTTGCACCGCAGCCTTGTTTGTGAGTGTGAAGCCGTTACTGCTGGCGAAGTGCAGTACGCAGTAGAAAATTTAAACGTCAACAGCCTGCTGGATTTACGTCGCCGCACCCGTGTGGGGATGGGCACCTGCCAGGGCGAGCTCTGCGCCTGCCGCGCTGCCGGACTGCTGCAACGTTTTAACGTCACCACCTCCGCGCAATCTATCGAGCAACTTTCCACCTTCCTTAACGAACGCTGGAAAGGCGTGCAACCCATAGCCTGGGGAGACGCACTGCGCGAAAGCGAATTTACCCGCTGGGTTTATCAGGGACTGTGTGGTCTGGAGAAGGAGCAGAAAGATGCGCTTTGATACTGTCATTATGGGCGGCGGCCTCGCCGGATTACTCTGTGGCCTGCAACTGCAAAAACACGGTCTGCGCTGTGCCATTGTCACCCGTGGTCAAAGCGCGCTCCATTTCTCATCCGGATCGCTGGATTTGCTGAGCCATCTGCCAGATGGTCAACCGGTGACAGACATTCACAGTGGACTGGAATCTTTGCGTCAGCAGGCACCAACCCATCCTTACACTCTTCTCGGGCCACAACGCGTACTCGATCTCGCTTGCCAGGCGCAGGCATTAATCGCTGAAAGCGGTGCGCAATTGCAGGGCAGCGTAGAACTGGCTCACCAGCGAATTACGCCGCTCGGCACTCTGCGCTCAACCTGGCTAAGTTCGCCAGAAATCCCCGTCTGGCCACTATCCGCGAAGAAGATATGTGTAGTAGGAATTAGCGGTCTGATGGATTTTCAGGCGCATCTTGCGGCGGCTTCGTTGCGCGAACTGGATCTTTCGGTTGAAACTGCTGAAATTGAACTGCCGGAACTGGATGTGCTACGCAACAACGCCACCGAGTTTCGCGCGGTGAATATCGCCCGTTTCCTTGATAACGAAGAAAACTGGCCGCTGTTAATTGATGCGCTAATCCCTGTCGCCAATACATGTGAAATGATCCTGATGCCCGCCTGCTTCGGCCTGGCCGATGACAAACTGTGGCGTTGGTTGAATGAAAAACTACCTTGTTCACTTATGCTTTTGCCAACGCTGCCGCCTTCCGTGCTGGGTATTCGTCTGCAAAACCAGTTACAGCGCCAGTTTGTACGCCAGGGCGGCGTGTGGATGCCGGGCGATGAAGTGAAAAAAGTGACCTGCAAAAACGGCGTGGTGAGCGAAATCTGGACCCGCAATCACGCCGATATCCCACTGCGTCCACACTTTGCGGTGCTTGCGAGTGGCAGTTTCTTTAGCGGCGGGCTGGTGGCAGAACGCGACGGCATTCGTGAGCCGATTCTCGGCCTTGATGTACTGCAAACCGCCACGCGGGGTGAGTGGTATAGAAGTGACTTTTTTGCTGCGCAACCGTGGCAACAGTTCGGCGTAACTACTGACGAGGCGCTACGCCCGTCACAGGCAGGGAAAACCATTGAGAACTTGTTTGCCATCGGTTCGGTGCTGGGCGGATTTGATCCCATCGCCCAGGGATGCGGCGGCGGCGTTTGTGCCGTCAGTGCTTTACATGCCGCTCAACAGATTGCCCAACGCGCAGGAGGCCAACAATGAACGACACCAGCTTCGAAAACTGCATTAAGTGTACCGTCTGCACCACCGCCTGCCCGGTGAGCCGGGTGAATCCGAGCTATCCAGGGCCAAAACAAGCCGGGCCGGATGGCGAGCGTCTGCGTCTGAAAGATGGCGCACTGTATGACGAGGCGCTGAAATATTGCATCAACTGCAAACGTTGTGAAGTCGCCTGCCCGTCCGATGTGAAGATTGGCGATATTATCCAGCGCGCGCGGGCGAAATATGACACCACGCGCCCGTCGCTGCGTAACTTCGTTTTAAGCCATACCGACCTGATGGGCAGCGTTTCCACGCCGTTCGCACCAATCGTCAATACCGCTACCTCACTGAAACCAGTACGGCAACTGCTTGATGCGGCGTTAAAAATCGATCATCGCCGCACGCTACCGAAATACTCCTTCGGTACATTTCGTCGCTGGTATCGCAGCGTGGCAGCCCAGCAAGCGCAATATAAA
Source organism: Escherichia sp. E4930 (assembly GCF_005845405.1). Classification (NCBI taxonomy): domain Bacteria; kingdom Pseudomonadati; phylum Pseudomonadota; class Gammaproteobacteria; order Enterobacterales; family Enterobacteriaceae; genus Escherichia; species Escherichia sp. E4930. The sequence continues at coordinate 423,996 of NZ_VCDZ01000007.1, forward strand.
GACCAGGTCGCTTTCTTTCACGGCTGCTTCGTTAACTACAACCATCCGCAGTTAGGTAAAGATTTAATTAAAGTGCTCAACGCAATGGGTACCGGTGTACAACTGCTCAGCAAAGAAAAATGCTGCGGCGTACCGCTGATCGCCAACGGTTTTACCGATAAAGCACGCAAACAGGCAATTACGAATGTAGAGTCGATCCGCGAAGCTGTGGGAGTAAAAGGCATTCCGGTGATTGCCACTTCATCTACCTGTACATTTGCCCTGCGCGACGAATACCCGGAAGTGCTGAATGTCGACAACAAAGGCTTACGCGATCATATCGAACTGGCGACCCGCTGGCTGTGGCGCCAGCTGGACGAAGGCAAAACGTTACCGCTGAAACCGCTGCCGCTGAAAGTGGTTTATCACACTCCGTGCCATATGGAAAAAATGGGCTGGACGCTCTACACCCTGGAACTGTTGCGTAAGATCCCAGGGCTTGAGCTGACAGTGCTGGATTCCCAGTGCTGCGGTATTGCGGGTACTTACGGTTTCAAAAAAGAGAACTACCCCACCTCACAAGCCATCGGCGCACCACTGTTCCGCCAGATAGAAGAGAGCGGCGCGGATCTGGTCGTTACCGACTGCGAAACCTGCAAATGGCAGATTGAGATGTCCACAAGCCTTCGCTGCGAACATCCGATTACGCTGCTGGCCCAGGCGCTGGCTTAAACTCCTTTCTGATGCCCGGTAAGCATGTTGTTACCGGGCATTTTTGCGTGCACGGTTCCGTACCCAATGTATGCGTTGCATCGCAGTAAAAATACTTATGAAAACGTCTCGCAAAGGCTAAAACTGGCAGATGTCAAAGGCCTAGGATAACCGTAATGTCGCGTCATCATAAATATCAGGTGACGGACAACCATGACCGAATCAACAACATCCTCCCCGCATGATGCGGTGTTTAAAACGTTTATGTTCTCGCCCGAAACCGCACGGGATTTTCTGGAAATACACCTGCCAGAACCGCTACGTAAGCTTTGCAACCTGCAAACCTTACGCCTGGAACCCACCAGTTTTATTGAAAAAAGTTTACGCGCTTACTACTCGGATGTTTTGTGGTCGGTAGAAACCACCGACGGCGAAGGTTATATCTACTGCGTGATTGAGCATCAGAGTACTGCGGAAAAAAACATGGCCTTTCGACTGATGCGTTATGCCACTGCCGTCATGCAGCGCCATCTGGACAAAGGCTATGACAGAGTCCCGCTGGTGGTGCCGTTGCTGTTTTATCATGGCGAAACCTCGCCCTACCCGTACTCACTCAACTGGCTGGATGAGTTTGACGATCCGCAACTTGCCCGGCAGTTGTACACCGAAGCTTTTCCGTTGGTGGATATCACCATCGTACCTGACGATGAGATCATGCAACATCGGCGTATAGCTCTGCTGGAACTGATTCAAAAGCATATTCGCGAGCGCGATTTAATCGGTCTGGTCGACAGGATCACCACGCTTTTGGTTAGGGGCTTCACTAATGACAGCCAGGTGCAAACGCTGTTTAATTATCTACTGCAATGCGGCGATACCTCCCGTTTCACCCGCTTTATTGAGGAAATTGCCGAACGTTCACCACTACAAAAGGAGAGATTAATGACTATTGCTGAACGGCTGCGGCAGGAAGGACACCAGATTGGCTGGCAGGAGGGTAAATTAGAAGGTTTGCAGGAAGGCATGCATGAACAAGCCATTAAAATTGCCTTGCGAATGCTGGAACAGGGCATCGATCGTGACCTGGTACTCGCAACTACCCAGCTAAACGAAGCCGATCTGACAGCGAAAAACCACTAACTAACATACCGGCCCACAGGTAATCCCTATGGGCCTTTGATATCAATAACTACCTTTTATGCGTGGCCCATTTTTGCCTGATTTAAATATCGCCAGTCGTTGATCCAGGGCATCGCTATAGAGCATCGTGTCAACGCCAACAGCGACAAAGTTCGCTCCCCACGCCAGGCATTGCTGCGCCATATCAGGAGCCACAGCCAGAAAACCAGCCGCTTTACCCGCAGCGCGGATCCGCCGAATGCTTGCTTCAATAATACGCTGTACTTCCGGGTGGCCGGCGTTATCCGGATACCCCAACGACGCTGAGAGATCCGCAGGCCCAATAAATACGCCATCAATCCCTTCGACTTCGAGGATTTCGTCCAGGTTATCCAGTGCCGTTTTACTTTCCACCTGCACCAACAGACAAAGCGAGTCGTTGACTTGCGCCATGTAATTCTCAATGCGTCCCCAGCGAGCAGCACGAGCTACACTGGCCCCGACACCACGCTCACCGTAGGGTGGATATCGGGTAGCAGACACCACCTGACGTGCCTGTTCGGCAGTATCGACCATCGGGATCAGTAGGGTTTGAGCGCCAATATCCAGTACTTGTTTAATCAGCGACTTACTCCCCTCCACCGGGCGGATCACGGGTTGGCTGGCATAGGGCGCTATCGCCTGTAACTGGTGATAAAGATCCTGAATGGTATTTGGCGCGTGCTCTCCGTCAATCAGCAACCAGTCATAACCGGAAGTAGCGGCGATTTCTGCCATATAGGCAGTCGTTGAGCTTAACCATAGACCAATTTGCACTTCACCTTTGTGTAAGCGTTCTTTGAAGGGATTGGTTAATAATGCGTTCATCATATTCCTTAACCTATTAGTGATGTGCCACGTTAGTCTGCACAACTGAGCGACTTACACGTAGAGTGAAAATAATCAGCGAGCCGACGACCGCCACCGCAGCCAGCGTCAGCAATCCTGCCGCATCGCTGGCAAACAAGGTTTCTGCTCTTACGCGCAGGATCGGGGCGATAAATCCGCCCACTGCGCCAAACAGGTTAACAAAACCAATCCCCGCCGCCAGCGCCGTACCAGAAAGCAGTTGTGTCGGCATAGTCCAGAACACCGGCTGCACGGCAATAAACCCTATTGCTGCAACACATAGCGCAACGATTGCCAGTACTGGCGAAAGTAGCCCGGAAAGGCCAATACCAATGCCCGCGGCCAGCAATGTCAGCGCTGCGACATTACGCCGTTCGCCGGTTTTATCGGAATAGCGCGGAATAAGCCAGGTTCCAAACAAGGCCGCAACCCACGGAATGGCGGTGACCACCGACGCCGTAAAGCCCACTTTTGTCCCCAGCAATGCAGCAACCTGTGTCGGCAGGAAGAAAATTAATCCGTAAACCGCCACCTGAATGGTCAGGTAGATAATCGCCAGTTGCCAGACTCGGCCATTACGCAGCGCATCGCTCAGTCGAGAAGTCACTTTCTGTTGTTCTTCACTTGCCAGTTGATTGATAAGCAACGTTTTTTCTTGTTTACTCAGAAAACGTGCCTGCTCCGGTGTGTCATCAAGCCAAAAGAATGTGAATACCCCAGCGCCGACTGCCAGCAATCCTTCAATCACAAACATCCAGAACCAGCCGGGATGCCCCATAAATCCATGCATCTCCAGCAGCGCGCCAGAAAGCGGTGATCCCAGAGTTAACGCCAGCGGTGCGCCCATATAGAACAGCCCCATAATGCTGGCGCGATTACGCTGCGGAAACCATTGCGAAGTGAGATAAATCATACCAGGGAAAAACCCAGCCTCCGCAGCACCAAGCAGTGTGCGAACGATCAGAAATTTCGCTTCAGTATCGGCCCATGCCATGGCTGCCGAAAGAAATCCCCACAGCAGTGTTGTCGTACCAATCCAGGTTCTGGCCCCCAGTTTTCGCATCAAAAGATTCGCCGGAACACCCAGAAACGCGTATACCACAAAGAAAATGCCTGCTCCCAGCGCATAAGCTTCATTACTCAGCCCGGTATCAATCTGGTAGGTCTGTTTGGCAAAACCGATATTCGAACGGTCGAGAAACGCCAGCACATACAGCGCCAACATAAACGGAATTAAACGCACACGGTTTTTCTTCACCACGGCGTCAAGCAAAGCGGTGCTCATAAAAAGCTCCTTAGAATATGTGGGCGTTACCGTTGTCACAGCAACGCCCGGAGTGATTAGTGGCTGTAGGGGCGTTTCAAATTGCAGTCACGATTGAGTTCGACGCCAAAACCGGGTTTATCAAGCACTGATTTATGAATACGACCATTCACCGGAACCGGCTCATTGAGCAGAATCGGGTCAAACTGCGGACGCATCGTTGAACAATCCGGACTGGTCATCAGGAATTCGCTGAATGGCGTATTGGTGAAGGTGATCACCGCATGGTGGGAGTAAACAGACGAACCGTGCGGCACCACCAGTTGCCCCCTGGATTTGGCGATTGCGGCAATTTCCACCAGCGTGGTTAAGCCACCGCACCAGCCAACATCCGGCTGCATGATGTCGATACCGGTTTCTGAAAGCGTACGAAAAGATTGCAGTGTGCCGTGGTGCTCACCGCTGGTGACCATCATTCCGACTGGCGCGTTGCGTTTCAGTTCGCGATAACCTTCATACTGCTGTGGCGGCAGGCACTCTTCGATCCATTTCAGGTTATAGGGCGCGCAAGCGTGGGCCAGTTTGGTGGCATAGTTCACGTCCTGACTCATCCAGCAGTCGAGCATTAACCAGAAATCCTCACCGCATTTTTCACGCATATCCGCGACCATAGCGGCATCTTTGCGGATCCCCGCATCGCCATCATGTGGCCCCCAGTGCGTCGGCATTTTGCCACCGATAAAGCCCATCTCTTTTGCCAGATCCGGACGCGCACCTGTGGCGTAGAACTGAATCTCATCACGAACAGCGCCGCCTAAAAGTTTATAAACCGGAAGCCCGACCACTTTGCCGAACAGATCCCACAGAGCCAGATCGACACAGGAAATCGTATTCATCACCAGGCCACCAGAGCCGGAGTAATACAGGGTGGCATTGAGCATTTGATCGTGGATCAGTTTGATATCACTGACACATTTACCCTCAATGAAACGGTTAAGGTGTTTTTCGACGATAAAACAGCCCATTTCACCGGCTGTCGAAACAGCGAATCCGGTCTGGCCGTTTTCTGCTTCGACTTCAACAACCAACGTGCCAAGAACGTTAATGCCAAATGACTGGCGTGACTGCTCGTAATCGCGGTATTTACTCATCGGGGTGGCAATATGATCGTCTATCCAGTGATTCGCCCCCTGGTCGTGATAATCACCGCCGCCAGCGCCTTTTTCTGCTGTCGCACCGCCAGTAAACCAGGCGCGAACCTGTTTAATTTTTGGTAGGGTCATGATGTTCTCCATTGTTATGAGGCTTGTAAGTCAAAGGGACTTTTCCATCCCAACAGACGTGAAATATCCCTGGCGCAGGCAATGGCCTTGCCCGCCAGATAATCACGGTATTCTTCATTGATTTGTAAGCGGGTACCGACCACCGAGATCGCAGCGGTAAGCTCGTTATTGGCGTTAAACACCGGCGCAGCGACACAACGGACATCGGCGTAATCTTCGCCGTTGTCATAGCTCCATCCCTGACGGCGAATACGCGCCAGTTCTTCGTGAAGTTGCTGTGGATGAGTAATCGTTGTGGGTGTCGCCTGCTCCCAGACCAGCCCTTCGATAATACTTTGCTGTACAGTTGCAGGTTGCCAGGCAAGCAGGCATTTACCTATTCCGGAGCGATAAAGCGAAAGGCTTTTTCCTTCATGTGAACGCACGCTGATAGTGGCTGATGACTCCACTTTCAAAATGTAATAAGCGCTGCCGTTATCAATAATCCCCAGGTGACATAACAGCCCGGTGGTATCCATCAGTTGCGTCAAACGCGGTCGAGCCAGTTCCCGGAGATCCATCTTGCTTAACGCATGACCGGAAAGCTCCACCAGCTTGGTCCACAAACAAAAATTTTCCTGGTGATCAAGGCTAAGAAAACGCTGACGCCTGAGTTCATTAAGCAGCAAATAGGCCGTACTTTTCGGGATCCCCAATGTGTCGATGATCGTTGCAGCACTACAGGGGCCAATGCGGGCAATCAGATTGAGAATATCAATAGCCCGTGTCAGGGCGGGTACTTTGCTTGATTCCAACATACTGGACTCCAGTCTTAGATACTGGAATCAGTCTCGTCGCTCAGGGTGAGTAAAATTGTGAAGCGCATCAAATCCCGCTCCTCGTCCAGCGGACTGGAGACATTACGCACAATTTTGTGAATCAGCGCACGGATTTTTTCTTATTGAGTACAACCGGTTGGACAAATTTGCGGGAGGGGAATGTGCCGGTGCAGTAAACCGGCACAGCGTGACTGAATCAGACGGATAAGGTCATGGACTCAACAACCTCAATCCAGCCATGCTCGCTGGCGATGTCCTGACCGTTCAGCCAACGGCGCAGCATATTAAGCGCCATCATTGCACACACTTCCTGACGAATAGCCAGACTGTAACGCGTGGCGCTGAAATGTACGCGCAGAGCATAAGTGCCGTCCGGCGTGGCTAGCGCAAAGTTGAGATGTTCGTTCTCGAAACCTGAAACAGCCAGTGCCAGCCCGGCAAAATGGTTGGCCCGCCGCTCTGTGATCCAGTGCGCGGTTTGTGCCAGAGTCTCTTCCTGTGAAGGAACCACTTCACACGCCAGCAATGGCGCACCTGCGCGAGAAAGTTGCAAAGCCAATAAACCACCAGTGAATTGCTCGCTCAACGTCAGACTGAACTGGCGGTTTTGCAATTCGCGACTGATCTGCGCTGGCAGTCCTTCGGTGCCTTCGAAAATCACGCTCTGTCCGGCAACACGTTTAACGTCCAGCCACAGTTTTTCCATCGCCTGTTGCTCGCTTGCCGGTCCGGTCAGCTTCAGTTCAATTATCGGCATTGAGGAGCGATAGCCCATTGTTACGCCCGGCGGCAGTTGTAGAGTGTCCAGGCTTTGTGCCAGATCGCTTTCCGAACGACCAAAGGTAGTCAAACGCAGGCAAACCGGCGGCTGCGGTAAAGAAAAACGCTCACGCAGGCGCGGCAGGATTTCGTGCTCGACCATCACCTTAAATTCTGACGGTACGCCGGGGGTAAAGAACATCAGGCAACGATTAAGCTGCACGGCAAAACCACAGGCGGTGCCTACCGGGTTATTGATAAATTCAGCACTGGCAGGCAGCTCCGCTTGTTTACGGTTGCTCGGTGCCATTACTCGTCCACGTTCGTGGAAATAGCGTTCCATCTCTTTAAGCCAGGCTTCATGTAGCACCAGACCTTCACCTTTTGCTGTCGCAGCAGCGAGCGCGCTTAAATCATCGCTGGTTGGCCCCAGTCCGCCGTTGACGATCAGCACATCGGCGTGCTGACTGCGCTCTCGAAGAATGGTGACTAAATCTTCAAGGTTATCGCCTACCGTATTACGGCGAGATAGCGGCAAGCCCTGATGAAAGAAAAAGTCGGCCAGCCAGGCTGCATTCGTGTCAACGATTTGCCCGTGTAACACCTCATCCCCGGTGGATAGCATTTCCACTTTTAACATGGTTATCTCCTGCTTTTGTTATCGAATCACTATAACGCAAAGGGAGATAAGGCGTAGTAAGAAACTGAAAGGCGCGACAGAACGCCGCGCCGGAAGGTATCAGAAGCTGGCGTTAACCCCGACATAAGGGCCGTCAGCCACGGCATTATCGCGGTCGCCATCTTTCCCAGACAGGTTCAGGTAACGGTAGCCTGCCTCAATACTGACTGGACGCATAATGGTGTAACGCGCGCCAGCATTCGCTTCTTCATAACTTTGAATACCGCTGGAGAGCGAATCCGGAGAGTAATAATACTCGCCAAACAGACGGAAGCTGTCACCAATTTGCCACTGTAAACCACCACCGACTGCCGCCGCATAACCTTCATCGCCGTAATTCGGATTGGTATAAACACCTTTCCCACCTACAGTTGCCATTAACGGCCCCAGAGGAAGATTCAGGCCCAGCCCCACGCCCGCGACATCACCGTCGTCGTCGTTATGTGTCCAGTTACCGCTTAACGCCAGTCCCGTAGACTCGGTCCCGAAACCGACGCCAATATTGGTGTATTCCTTACCTGCCTGGCCGCTGATGCTTATCGCATTTGCCGATGCAGAAACCAACAGCATTCCAGCCAGAACTGGTAGCGCAAATTTTTTCATTTTTACCTTTTTCCGCAAGAAGATAATCAACATTCCCCAAAGCTGCGGGATTGTACTGCCTGACGCAGAGGATTCAATGCGCGAAAAAAGTGATCTGCTAACTTATTGTAACTAAATACTTCTCAAATAATTTAACGCCGAAAAAATAAACATGATTTACGTTATAAACCAAAATAATAATCAGCGCAGTTATCATCGCAAAAGAGACTAATGTCACTTTCGCATATTTCTGAGTTGCCGTATTCTCTTGGTTTATTTTCGATTATAAGGAACATCCCTGTGCGACAACGGACTATTGTTTGCCCTTTGATTCAAAATGATGGTGCTTATCTGCTATGCAAAATGGCTGACGATCGCGGCGTTTTCCCGGGTCAATGGGCGCTTTCGGGTGGTGGCGTGGAACCTGGCGAACGTATTGAAGAAGCATTACGCCGTGAAATCAGAGAAGAGTTAGGCGAGCAACTGATTCTTACTGACATCACTCCGTGGACTTTCAGCGATGACATTCGTACTAAGACGTATGCAGATGGTCGTAAGGAAGAGATTTATATGATTTACCTGATCTTTGACTGCGTTTCTGCCAACCGTGAAGTGAAAATAAACAAAGAGTTTCAGGAATACGCGTGGGTAAAACCAGAAGATCTGGCGCAATACGATTTGAATGTTGCTACCCAGAAAACATTACGTTTGAAGGGTCTTCTGTGATAGTGATGACAGCCATTACTGGCTGTCAGATTCAAAGATCAGTGATTGACAAATTCCCCATCCAGTAAAACTTTACCGTTTTCCACATGCATCACCAGTCCATCCAGATAATCTGGTTTAAATGTCACGTTACGTTTATCTTTCGCGATATACGTCAGACAGTGGTTGTGGGTGAAGATAACAATATTTTTATCAGGCGCTTTACTTTGTAAGTCTTTAATTGCGCTATAAATCTCATTACCACATTGTAACAGTCGTTTATCTACCGTCAGTTTTTTGCCCGCAGAAAACCAGGTTGCCGACTGAATAGTCCGAACGGTATTACTGGAATAAAGATCGAAATCAGGGATATCTGCGCTGAAGGCTTTGCCCAGTTCACGCGCATCCTGAGAGCCATTTACCGTAATACCTGTTTTGTCTGACAAGCATTGATTGGAGGAACGATCGCAGCGTTCTCCATGGCGAAACAGAACCACCACCGGGTGCTGCTGCGCCAGCCTGGCCAACGTTTTATTGTCGATTCGTGGCAACCCATTGCTACTCCAGGCAGCATGACTACCCAACCCGGCAATTACAGCAAGCACCAGTAAAATGAAGATATATTTTTTAGACTTCATCGAAGTCCGACAAAAAGCTAACACCTAAGCTCCACCTATAGACACGCGTAGCCAGCTAAATGACCGTGAAAACAAATAACATTTTCACCGGCAAATAGGGGCTGGGGATAGTATTAAAACATTACGATGCACGCAAAATGCCTTAAATCTTGTCAAATGAAAAGCCCGAATAAGCTAAAAAAACGAAAAAAAATAATATGTAAGTACTATATTAGTTCCTTAAGGTTAAATTAATATTCTACCCTTAGAATTTCACTCCAAATGGCAAAATACATATAACGCTCCCTATAACAAATATTAGTGAATAGATGGGAAAAGTATTCAATGGCCGAAGGAATAATAATGTCAGATTTTTTGCCCTTTTCACGTCCGGCAATGGGTGTGGAAGAACTCTCTGCGGTTAAAGATGTTCTCGAATCTGGATGGATCACCACAGGTCCGAAGAATCAGGCGCTTGAACAAGCCTTTTGCCAGTTGACGGGAAATCAACATGCCATCGCGGTCAGTTCAGCCACAGCCGGAATGCATATTACGCTGATGGCGCTGGAGATAGGTGCTGGCGATGAAGTGATCACGCCTTCTCTGACCTGGGTATCAACCCTCAATATGATTTCTTTGTTGGGCGCTACGCCGGTAATGGTAGATGTCGACAGCGATATGCTGATGGTCACGCCTGAAGCGATCGAAGCAGCCATTACGCCGCGTACCAAAGCCATCATTCCAGTGCATTATGCCGGTGCGCCAGCAGATATTGACGCCATTCGCGCCATTGGCGAACGTTACGGCATCGCAGTTATCGAAGATGCCGCCCATGCCGTCGGTACGCATTACAAAGGTCGACATATTGGCGCGAAAGGTACCGCTATTTTTTCGTTTCACGCCATCAAAAATATTACCTGTGCAGAAGGCGGCCTGATTGTTACTGATAATGAAAACCTCGCCCGCCAGCTACGGATGCTGAAATTTCACGGTCTGGGTGTCGATGCATATGACAGGCAAACCTGGGGCCGCGCACCGCAGGCAGAAGTATTAACGCCGGGCTATAAGTACAATCTGACCGATATTAACGCCGCGATTGCCCTGACACAGTTAGCAAAATTAGAGCAACTCAACACCCGTCGTCGGGAAATTGCCCTGCAATATCAGCAAGCACTGGCAGCTCTCCCCTTTCAGCCATTAAGCCTTCCCGCCTGGCCGCACGTTCACGCCTGGCATCTGTTTATTATTCGTGTCGATGAACAACGTTGTGGTATCAGTCGCGATGCGTTGATGGAAGCGTTAAAAGAAAGAGGCATTGGCACCGGGTTACATTTCCGCGCTGCTCACACGCAAAAATATTATCGCGAGCGTTTTCCCACGCTGTCGTTACCGAATACCGAATGGAACAGTGAACGCATCTGTTCGTTGCCGCTTTTTCCAGATATGACCACCGCCGATGCCGACCGCGTCATCGCTGCCCTTCAGCAACTCGCAGGACAATAAGCCATGTTTGAAATCCACCCTGTTAAGAAAGTCTCGGTGGTTATTCCCGTTTATAACGAGCAGGAAAGCTTACCGGAATTAATCAGGCGCACCACCGCAGCCTGCGAAACGCTGGAGAAAGAGTATGAGATCCTGCTGATTGATGACGGCAGTAGCGATAATTCCGCACAAATGCTCGTCGATGCCTCACAAGCAGAGGGCAGCCACATCGTGTCTATTTTGCTTAATCGTAATTACGGACAGCATTCGGCGATCATGGCAGGTTTCAGCCACGTTACCGGCGACTTAATTATTACCCTCGATGCCGATCTCCAGAATCCGCCAGAGGAGATCCCCCGTCTGGTAGAAAAAGCCGATGAAGGTTACGACGTAGTGGGTACTGTGCGCCAGAATCGCCAGGATACCTGGTTTCGTAAAACCGCTTCGAAGATGATTAACCGACTTATTCAGCGCACCACCGGCAAAGCGATGGGCGACTATGGCTGTATGTTACGCGCCTATCGCCGTCATATTATCGATGCCATGTTGCACTGCCATGAACGCAGCACCTTTATCCCGATTCTGGCGAATATCTTCGCTCGCCGCGCCATTGAAATTCCGGTACATCATGCCGAGCGTGAGTATGGCGAATCTAAATACAGCTTTATGCGCCTGATTAATTTGATGTACGACCTGGTGACCTGCCTCACGACCACACCGCTACGTATGCTGAGTCTTCTCGGCAGCGTGATTGCGATTGGGGGTTTCAGCATTGCGGTACTGCTGGTGATTTTACGCCTGACCTTCGGACCACAATGGGCCGCGGAAGGCGTCTTTATGCTATTTGCCGTGCTGTTTACTTTTATTGGCGCTCAGTTTATCGGCATGGGATTGCTCGGTGAATATATTGGCAGGATCTACACCGATGTCCGCGCCCGCCCCCGCTATTTTGTTCAGCAAGTTATCCGTCCATCCAGCAAGGAAAATGAATAATGAAAACCGTCGTTTTTGCCTACCACGATATGGGATGCCTCGGTATTGAAGCCCTGCTGGCTGCCGGTTACGAAATTAGCGCCATTTTTACCCATACTGATAATCCTGGCGAAAAAGCTTTTTATGGTTCAGTCGCTCGCCTGGCGGCGGAAAGAGGCATTCCGGTTTACGCGCCGGATAACATTAATCATCCGCTGTGGGTGGAACGCATTGCCCAACTGTCACCAGAGGTGATTTTCTCTTTTTATTATCGCCATCTCATTAGCGATGAGATTTTACAGCTCGCTCCCGCAGGTGCATTTAATCTGCATGGTTCGCTGTTACCAAAATATCGTGGTCGCGCGCCGCTGAACTGGGTGCTGGTGAACGGTGAAACGGAAACGGGCGTTACATTGCACCGAATGGTTAAACGTGCCGATGCCGGGGCCATTGTTGCCCAACTGCGCGTTGCCATTGCGCCAGATGATATCGCCATTACGCTGCATCATAAATTGTGCCATGCCGCGCGTCAGTTGCTGGAACAGACGTTACCCGCCATTAAACACGGTAAGATTCTGGAAATAGCCCAACGCGAGAACGAAGCCACCTGTTTTGGTCGCAGAACACCAGAAGACAGCTTCCTCGAGTGGCACAAACCGGCAGCCGTATTGCATAACATGGTCCGCGCCGTCGCCGATCCGTGGCCTGGCGCCTTCAGCTATGTTGGTAATCAGAAATTTACCGTCTGGTCGTCACGCGTACATCCTCATACGTCCGTAGCACAGCCGGGAAGCGTGATTTCTGTTGCGCCATTGCTGATTGCCTGTGGCGATGGCGCGCTGGAAATCGTCACCGGACAGGCGGGCGACGGCATTACCATGCAAGGCTCACAATTAGCCCAGACGCTGGGGCTGGTGCAAGGTTCACGCTTGAATAGCCAGCCTGCCTGCGCCACCCGACGCCGTACCCGGGTGTTGATCCTCGGGGTAAATGGTTTTATCGGTAACCATTTGACAGAACGCCTGCTGCGCGAAGATCACTATGAAGTTTACGGTCTGGATATTGGCAGCGACGCGATAAGCCGTTTTCTGAATCATCCGCATTTCCATTTTGTTGAAGGCGATATCAGCATTCATTCCGAATGGATTGAGTATCACGTCAAAAAATGTGATGTCGTGTTGCCGCTGGTGGCGATAGCCACGCCGATTGAATATACCCGCAACCCGCTACGCGTATTTGAACTCGATTTTGAAGAGAATCTGCGCATTATCCGTTATTGCGTGAAGTACCGTAAGCGAATCATCTTCCCGTCGACTTCAGAAGTTTATGGGATGTGTAGCGATAAATACTTCGATGAAGACCATTCTAATTTGATCGTCGGCCCGGTGAATAAACCACGCTGGATTTATTCGGTGTCAAAACAATTACTTGATCGGGTCATCTGGGCCTATGGCGAAAAAGAGGGGTTGCAGTTCACCCTCTTCCGCCCGTTTAACTGGATGGGGCCACGACTGGATAACCTTAATGCGGCGCGAATTGGTAGCTCACGCGCGATTACGCAACTCATTCTCAATCTGGTGGAAGGTTCACCGATTAAGCTGATTGATGGCGGAAAACAAAAACGCTGCTTTACTGATATTCGGGATGGTATCGAGGCGTTATACCGCATTATCGAAAATGCGGGAAATCGCTGCGACGGCGAAATTATCAACATTGGCAATCCTGATAACGAAGCGAGTATTGAAGAGCTCGGCGAGATGCTGCTGGCGAGCTTCGAAAAACATCCGCTGCGCCATCACTTCCCACCGTTTGCGGGCTTTCGCGTTGTCGAAAGTAGCAGTTACTACGGCAAAGGATATCAGGACGTAGAGCATCGTAAACCGAGCATCCGCAATGCCCGCCGTTGCCTCGGCTGGGAACCGAAAATTGATATGCAGGAAACCATTGATGAAACGCTGGATTTCTTCCTGCGCACTGTCGATCTTACGGATAAGTTATCATGACCAAAGTAGGTTTACGTATTGATGTCGATACTTTTCGTGGCACCCGCGAAGGGGTGCCACGTCTGCTGGAAACCTTAAGTAAGTATAATATTCAGGCCAGCATTTTTTTCAGCGTCGGCCCGGACAATATGGGCCGCCATCTCTGGCGACTGGTGAAGCCACAGTTTTTGTGGAAGATGCTGCGCTCAAACGCGGCATCGCTTTATGGCTGGGATATTTTACTGGCAGGTACGGCATGGCCAGGAAAAGAGATTGGTCATGCCAATGCCGATATCATTCGTGAAGCGGCTAAATACCACGAAGTCGGCCTGCACGCCTGGGATCACCACGCCTGGCAAGCCCATAGCGGCAACTGGGATCGGCAAACGATGGTCGACGATATTGCACGCGGCCTTCGCACCCTAGAAGAGATTATCGGCCAACCGATAACCTGCTCCGCTGCCGCTGGCTGGCGTGCCGACCAACAGGTGATCGAAGCAAAAGAAGCGTTCCATTTGCGTTACAACAGCGATTGTCGTGGGGCGATGCCGTTTCGTCCCTTGCTCGAATCAGGAAAACCCGGCACTGCGCAAATCCCGGTGACATTACCCACCTGGGATGAAGTGATTGGTCGGGATGTGAAAGCGCAAGATTTTAATGGCTGGCTGCTCAATCGCATCCTGCGAGATAAAGGGACGCCGGTTTATACCATCCATGCTGAAGTTGAAGGTTGTGCTTATCATCCTGATTTTGTTGATCTCCTGAAGCGTGCCGCCCGTGAAGGCATTACGTTTTGTCCATTAGGCGAGCTGCTGCCGGAGACGTTGCCGCTCGGACATGTGGTGCGTGGAAGAATCGCTGGACGTGAAGGCTGGCTGGGTTGCCAACAAGTTGCGGGAACTCGTCCATGAAATCCATTCGCTATTACGCAGCATTCTTTGCGTTTATTACCGTCTATTATCTCTTGCCGATTAATTATCGCCTGCTCTGGCAACCTGATGAAACACGATATGCGGAAATCAGTCGGGAAATGCTGGCTTCCGGCGACTGGATTGTGCCCCATCTGTTAGGGCTACGTTATTTCGAAAAACCGATTGCCGGATACTGGATTAACAGCATTGGGCAATGGCTATTTGGCGCGAATAACTTTGGTGTTCGGGCAGGCGTTATCTTTGCGACCCTGTTAACCGCCGCGCTGGTGACCTGGTTTACTCTGCGCTTATGGCGCGATAAACGTCTGGCACTACTCGCCGCTGTGATTTATCTCTCGCTGCTTATTGTCTACGCCATCGGCACTTACGCCGTGCTCGATCCGTTTATTGCATTCTGGCTGGTGGCGGGAATGTGTAGCTTCTGGTTGGCAATGGATGCGCAAACGTGGAAAGGCAAAAGCGCGGGATTTTTACTGCTGGGAATCACCTGCGGTATGGGGGTAATGACCAAAGGTTTTCTCGCCCTCGCCGTGCCGGTATTCAGCGTGCTGCCGTGGGTGGCGATGCAAAAACGCTGGAGAGATTTCTTTATTTACGGCTGGCTGGCAATCATCAGTTGTGTACTGACGGTTCTCCCCTGGGGGTTAGCAATAGCGCAACGGGAGCCTGACTTCTGGCACTATTTTTTCTGGGTTGAGCATATTCAACGCTTTGCGATGGCTGATGCCCAACATAAAGCCCCGTTCTGGTACTACTTGCCTGTCATCATTGCCGGTAGCCTGCCATGGCTGGGATTACTCCCCGGCACACTGCGCACTGGCTGGAAAAACCGCAATCATTCCGCAATCGTCTATTTGTTGAGCTGGACGGTGATGCCACTGCTGTTTTTCTCCATCGCCAAAGGTAAATTACCCACCTATATTCTCTCCTGCTTTGCACCTTTAGCGATGTTGATGGCGTATTACGCGTTGCAGGCAGCAAAAAATAATCCTCTGGCGTTGCGAATTAATGGCTGGATTAACATCGCATTTGGCGTTACTGGCATTATTGCCACGTTTGTTGTCTCTCCCTGGGGACCAATGAGCACGCCAGTCTGGCAAACTTTCGAAATCTATAAAGTCTTTTGCGCATGGTCGATTTTTTCGCTATGGGCATTTTTCGGCTGGTACACATTAACGAACATTGAAAAAAACTGGCCTTTTGCGGCACTTTGCCCGTTGGGGCTGGCGTTGCTCGTGGGAATTGCGATTCCTGACAGAATTATGGAAGGCAAACATCCGCAATTTTTTGTCGAGATGACGCAAGAATCACTTCAGCCGAGCCGCTATATTCTTACTGATAGCGTCGGCGTTGCCGCAGGTCTGGCATGGAGTCTGCAACGCAATGACATCATCATGTATCGTCAGACGGGTGAGTTGAAATATGGCCTTAACTACCCGGATGCGAAAGGCAGATTTGTCAGCGGTGATGATTTCGCCAACTGGCTTAATCAACATCGTCAGGAGGGGATTATTACTCTCGTACTTTCGATTGACCGCGATGAGGATATCAACAGCCTTGCCATTCCACCTGCAGATGCTATCGATCATCAGGGGCGTCTGGTGCTCATTCAGTATCGGCCCAAATGATCTGGCTGATTTTAGTCTTTGCTAGCCTGCTTAGCGTAGCCGGACAGCTCTGCCAGAAACAGGCAACTCGCTTTGTGGCGGTCAGTAAACGGCGCAAACATATTGCACTGTGGCTGGCGCTGGCATTGGTGTGTCTGGGGGTGGCAATGGTGCTCTGGCTGCTGGTATTGCAGAACGTACCGGTAGGCATTGCTTACCCAATGTTGAGTCTGAATTTTGTCTGGGTGACGCTGGCTGCGATAAAACTGTGGCACGAACCAGTGTCTTTTCGTCACTGGTGTGGGGTGGCCTTCATTATTGGCGGTATTGTGATTTTGGGGAGCACGGTGTAATGGGCCTGATGTGGGGATTATTCAGCGTCATTATTGCTTCTGCTGCGCAATTAAGCCTCGGTTTTGCAGCAAGTCATCTACCGCCGATGACGCAGTTGTGGGATTTTATCGCTGCGCTTTTGGCTTTTGGCCTGGATGTCCGGATGCTGGTGATCGGGCTACTGGGTTATCTGCTTTCCGTTTTTTGTTGGTACAAAACACTTCATCAACTCACACTCAGCAAAGCCTATACTTTGCTGAGTGTGAGTTATGTACTGGTATGGATTGCATCAATAGTACTTCCCGGCTGGGAAGGGACTTTTTCTGTGAAGGCACTGCTTGGAGTGGCCTGTATTATGGGTGGATTAACGCTGATTTTCCTGCCAGTTCGAAATAAAAATCACTGACGACTTCTGGCCATTTTGCGTACATTCTCCCACTCTTCGCCACTGTAGCTTCGGGCATCAATAACTTTAATTGTGCGTTGTGTATCCCGGTTAATACAGTACATAGCATCCTGTAGCGGTGAGAGTAAATCACCTGGCTGAACAATGACATCATTGCACACTTCGGCAATCATTTTGAGAGCACCACTGGTATCACTAAGGACCAATACATGACGATTTTTCGCCACGCCGCAACACGTCTTTTTTACTAACCACTCCATTGCACCTCCCTGTCGGATAAGAATTGTCACATTAATTTACAGATTAACAGATAAACTCATTATCAATGGCAATGGAATAGCGGAAATGAGAGATGAAGCTAATGATTTCTTAATACTGGCGTTGCACCCACTCTTTTAATGCCTGACGTGAAATCTTAATGCCGCCGTTTTTCAGCTCCGGCGGAAGCGTCAGCCAACGCACCGGTTGTTGAAAACGGGCCAACTTGTCTTTCACCCATTCGCTAAGATCAACGGTTTCGTGGTCATACTCCACCACCGCTACCGGTCGATGACCAAACTCCTTGTCAGTAACGGGGACGATAAACACCTGCAAAACTGCAGGATGCGCGGCAATCACACGTTCGACTTCTTCTGGCTGAATGCCTTCGCCACCACTGAAGAACAGATTGTCTAAACGTCCGACAATGGTCAGCTTGCCATTATGCATCTCACCGCGATCGCGCGTGGCGTACCAGCCTTCGTCATTAACCAGCGGCACCAGTTTCCCGTTACGCCAGTAACCTTCTGCCATACTGGCAGCCCGCAGCCACACTTCATCGTTAACGATTTTTACTTGCCGCCCCGGCAGAGGCGAACCGACGTCAGCCAGGCCGTCCGCTTCTTTCGCGCAAACCGTGGAAGCGAACTCCGTCAGACCATAGCCACAAAAGCAACGAATCCCCTGTTCGCGCGCCTGTTCCGTCAACTCGACCGGGATCGCCGCGCCGCCGAGTAACACCGCTTTCAGGGAAACTGAACTGCGGTTAACCAGCAAACGCCAGAGCTGTGTTGGCACCAGTGAAGCGTGAGTACAGCCTGCCAGCATTTGCTCCAATGGCTGTTTATCACGTACCGTCATCCGCGCACCAGCGTATAACCAGCGCCACATAATTCCCTGACCAGAGACGTGAAACAACGGCAAAGAGAGCAGCCAGTCATCATGCTCGCCAAACTGAATCAGCGATAACACCCCTTCGGCACTGGCAAGATGGGCCTGATAAGTATGAACTGCGGCTTTCGGCAAGCCAGTGGAGCCAGAGGTTAACGTCATTGAGCACAGACGCGTCGGCTGCCACGCAGCGGCATATGCGCCTTCAACCAGCTGAATGTGCAGCGACGTTAACGCCGGAAACGTGTTTTCCCCTTCCGGCACCAGCGCAAATTGCAGAGTGAGATTTGGCAGCAATTCCTCAAGCAACGGTTGCGGCAGTTGTGGATTCACGGGCAGCACCCGCGCCCCACATTGCAGTAACGCCAGCCAGGCCAGCAGCGTTTGCGGCGTATTCCACGCCCGCAACATTACGCCGCTGCCCTCAACCACACCCTGCGCCGCAAAGCCGGAGGCTAATTCATCGACGCGAGCACAAAGCTCGCACCAGTTGAGTGGCTCGTCATTAAGACGTAAGGCGATGGCTTCTCCCCGCACCTGCCGCCAGTGACGCCACGGCCAGTCAGAGAAGATCATAACAGCCGCTCCAGTGCATCAACTTCCACTAATGGCAGCGGGCTACCCGGCCAGCGACGAACCTGCTGCGCCTGCATCAGATCCAGCGTATCCAGCCCCGGAATGGTGTCTGGCGTTAACCAGGCAGCAATCCGCGCCAGTTGCGTTAAGCCTAAGCTCGACTCGATGGAAGAACTGATCACCGCCGTCAGCCCCAGCGCGTGCGCCGCCTGCACCTGCTCGCGGACTTTCTCCAGGCTGCCCGTGAGCGTGGGTTTGATCACCACCGCACGCACGCCCTCTTCCGCCACAAAGGCAAAATCCGGCTCGCGCAGGCTTTCATCCCAGGCAATGGCAATGCCGGTTTCACGGGCAAACGCACGCGAATCATCGCGGGTTTTGCACGGCTCTTCGAGAAACGCGATGCGGTGGCGATAATCCGGGTTAACGTATTTGGCAAACTGCTGGCCTTTCAGCGGCGTCCAGGCGCGGTTCGCGTCAAGACGCAAATGCAGATCCGGAACTGCCTCCAGCAAAAGATTGACCACCATGCCGTCGCGCACCGCTTCGTACAATCCCACTTTGACCTTCGCCACTTTCTCGCCAGGCATATCGGCAAGTTTGAGGATCAGATCGTCTGGATCGCCATTACACAGCGGCGCAGCACGGTAATTGGCCGCCTGCGGGAGCGTATCTGCCAGCTCCGCCAATGCACAGCTTACGCCAAAGGCGACGGAAGGCATCTGCGGTAATTCGCAATCGCCTGCCAGCCAGTTATTTACCCAGGCAAGCAGCACACTTTGCGCCTCTTCCCAGGTTTCCTGACTGAAGCCCGGCAGTGGGGAGATCTCCCCCCACCCTTCGCGCTCGCCCTCACGCAGGCAAACGTATAGCCCGTCGCGGGTTTTTAACCGCCTGTCGCGCAGAACCACCCCCGCGTCCATGGGGATCTGCCAGCGGTATACCTGCGCGCTACGCATTACGGATTCCGTTTAAATTTGCTGAAATCAGGCTGACGTTTCTGGTTGAAAGCGTTGCGACCTTCCTGACCTTCTTCCGTCATGTAGAACAGCATGGTGGCGTTACCCGCCAGTTCCTGCAGACCTGCCTGACCGTCACAGTCGGCGTTCAGCGCAGCTTTCAGGCAGCGCAGCGCCATCGGGCTGTTTTGCAGCATTTCGCGGCACCAGCGGACGGTCTCTTTTTCCAGATCGGCCAGCGGCACCACGGTGTTCACGAGGCCCATATCCAGCGCCTGTTTTGCATCGTACTGACGGCACAGGAACCAGATTTCACGCGCTTTTTTCTGCCCGACGATGCGAGCCATATAGGAAGCTCCCCAGCCGCCGTCGAAGGAACCGACTTTCGGGCCAGTCTGACCGAAGATGGCATTATCTGCCGCGATAGTCAGGTCGCACATCATGTGCAGAACATGACCGCCGCCGATGGAGTAGCCAGCCACCATCGCGACGACCGGTTTCGGGCAGGTACGGATCTGACGCTGGAAGTCCAGCACGTTGAGGTGATGTACGCCGGAATCATCTTTATAGCCGCCGTAGTCGCCACGGACTTTCTGGTCACCGCCGGAGCAGAACGCTTTATCGCCCGCGCCAGTCAGAATGATCACGCCGATGTTGTCGTCATAACGGGCATCCGCCAGCGCCTGGATCATCTCTTTTACCGTCAGAGGACGGAAGGCATTGCGCACCTGCGGACGATTAATGGTGATTTTTGCGATACCGTCGGTGGATTTTTCATAACGAATGTCCTCAAAACCTTCGGAGCAGTCGTGCCATTCAACCGGTGCGTAAAGCATTGCTTCATCAGGATAAATCATATTGTGTCCTTTAGTCAGAAACGCAAGATCTGCGCCAGACTTGCTATTACGCCAGCGGGATTTTCCCGATGCGCGTTATGTCCGGCGCGAGGAATGACATGGCAGTCGGCAGCCAGTTCCGCCGCCAGAGCGCGGAATTTGCTGTCACGTTCACCACATAAATAATAAAACGCAAATGTGCGGGCGCTAAGGTTAGCACGTAAATCAGGCTGGACGGCGAGAGAAGTCGCCTCCAGCATGGCGGCAAGGGTTGCGCCATTATTGTTGCTGCGCAGCGCCACCAGCTCCCGGCGTTGATCGTCATTGAGCGAGGCAAAAACAGGCTGTTGGTACCAGTCGGTAAACACCGCCGTTAATGGTTCTGTGCGAAAACGCTGCGCCCAGCGATGATCGGAAAGCTGACGTTCCGTGCGTTGTTCAGCACTTTGCAGCCCAGGATGCCCACCTTCGACAATCACACCACAAAGCCCCGGCATCCCCTGACAAGCCGCCATCATCGCCACCCGTCCGCCGAGCGAGTACCCCACCAGCCAGAAGTTAAGGATGTTGTAACTAACAAGGGTTTTACGCAGTACGTCGGTGACATCATCAAATCCATCGACGCTAATTGCCGCCGAACCGCCGTGACCGGGGAGATCAACATACAACCGCGAGTAGTCGGTAAACGCCTCGCCCACTTTTTGCCATTCATGGCAATCGCCGGAAAAACCGTGCAAAAACACCAGCCAGGGTAAACCTGGTTTGCCGTGTTTTGCCTGCGCTTGCAGGATCATAAATGGCTTACCTGCGCCAGCAACTGCTGGAGTGTTTGCGCACCATCAGTATCGTTAACGACCATTTCAATCACCGTGGTGGTCGGCGTGCGCCAGGCGTCAGCAAGCGCCGTTTCAAGTTCCTGCCAGTTTTGCGGACGATGATATTTCAGCTCAAACATCGCGGCAGCGTGCTCAAAATGGACGTTTTGCGGCATCAGATAGAAACGCTCGCGCTCGCTTTTCGGCGTCGGCAACAGCGAGAAAATTTGTCCGCCGTTGTTGTTCACCACAATTAATACCAGCGGCGCGGAAACCTGACGCAATAGCGCCAGCGCGTTGAGATCGTAAAGAGCAGAGAGATCGCCCACAATCGCCAGCGTCGGTTTACCACTGGCCCGCTGAACGCCTGCGGCGGTAGAGAGCAGCCCATCAATTCCGCTGGCCCCACGGTTGCTGTACACCGGGTAACCTGCCGGAAGTTGCGAGAGAGCATCGATCAAACGTACCACCAGGCTGTTACCGACAAACAGTTGCCCCTGCTCCGGCAAATAGTCGCTGATGCGATGCGCCAGTTGCGCTTCGCCAAACGCATCACGACGGGCAACAACTGCCTGCATTGCCTGTTCAGCCAGACGCGGGATCTCCACGCACCAGGGCTGGCGTTTTTCAGCCGGATGCAGCTCCAGCCAGTCGGCAATATTAGCGACCAGGCGACGTCCACGGTGGTGTGCCGGGTCAAGCTGCCCTTCGATGTTATCAACAATCCAGTACTCTTCTGGTTCACAGCTTGCCTGCCATTGCAGTAACCGTTTACCGGTCAGGCTGCTACCCAGTTGCACGACAATCTGCGCCTGTTGCAGTTCGCTGGTCGCTTTGGCATTGCCTAACCAGAGATCGGCACACGGCAGCGGCTGCCCGGTTTGCGACAGCACGTCGCCAATCAGCGGCCAGCCAAGAGTTTGCGCCCACAATGCAACTTTTTTGCCCTCTTCCGCACTCATGCGCCCGGCAACCACCACGCCGCGCTTTTGCCGCCAGAAGAACCAGTCGCACTGTTTTTCGCTCTCAAGACGAGGCGCTTCACGCAGCCACGGTTTATCGCCCTGCCACCAGTCGCCAAGACATTGTTGCCAGCTAAGTCCGGTATCGTCCATCTCGCCATAAAGCGGTTCGGCAAACGGGCAGTTGATATGGACTCCACCCGCATGCAGCGTGCCTAAAGCGTGGTCGATAGTAGAAACCAGCCAACGGGCGGGAATATCCTGAGTCGGGCGCGGTAGTGAAATGCTATGCGTAGGATGAGAGGCGAACATACCCGGCTGACGAATTGCCTGATTCGCGCCGCAGTCAATCAGTTCCGGAGGACGATCGGCGGTTAACAGGATCAGTTTTTCTCCGGTTAACCCAGCTTCAATCAGTGCCGGATAGAGATTCGCTACCGCCGTGCCGGAAGTCACTATCACCGCCACCGGCTGTTTACTGACCTTTGCCAGTCCCAGCGCCAGATGCCCCAGCCCACGCTCATCAAAATGAGTGTGATGAATGAAAGCGGAATTTTCCGCCGCCGCCAGAGTTAATGGCGTAGAACGAGAGCCAGGGGCGATGCAGACGTGTCTGACGCCGTGACGTGTTAATGCTTCCAGAATGACCGCCGCCCAGCGTCGGTTAAATGCGCTTACTGACATGAGTTTGTCCGGTATCAATATTGCGGCTAAGTATAAGGAGCTACAAAAATAGATTATTGATATGAATCGGTAATGATGCGACTCATTACTATTCCAATTGTAATAAAGTGCGCAGTCCTGCCGCTTTGTTGTCGATTTCCTGCCACTCCAGTTCGGGGTCTGAGCCTCGGACAATACCCGCTCCGGCATACAATCGCACGACATTGCCACTGATTTTCGCCGAGCGCAGGGAAACGCAGAATTCGCTTTGTTGTAATGAGAGATAGCCCGCAGAACCCGCATACCATTCACGGGTAAACGGTTCGTTCCGGGCGATGAACTGCCGTGCCAAATCGCGCGGTAAACCTGCCACCGCTGCCGTTGGCTGCAACTGATGCAGACAAACCACATCATCTGCCGTATTAAGCGAGGTCCAGATACAGCGACGCAGATGCTGCACTTTACGCAGACGAAGCACCTGCGGCGGTAAAACATCCAGCGCCTGGGTGTCGCTCTGTAATCGCTGGCAGATATCTTCCACCACCAGCATATTCTCGCGCTGGTTTTTATCATCCGCCATCAGCCACTCGCCCAGTTGCTGCGCCTGTTTATCATCAGGATGATTCGCCACCGTTCCCGCCAGTGCTTCAGTACGCAACGCTTTGTCACGCCGCCGCCAAAGCCGCTCAGGAGATGAACCCAGGAACGCGCTTTCGCCATCAAAAGCCATGTAGAAATGGTAGCAGTTCAGGTTCAACCGACGACTGGCAGCCATCATTGCCGCCGCGTTAACTGAATCGGAGAAATGCAGATCGGTCGCCCGCGCCAACACCACTTTATCCAGTTCACCTTCAGCAATGGTGTCAGTCGCCAGTTTAATTAACCCCGTCCAGGCTGGTTTGTCCGGCCAGTGATTTTCTTGGATGATGGTTAAATGCAGAGCTGGCAACGGTTTAATGTTTGCCAGAGCAGCAATGTATTCCTTTGCCTGATATGCGTCATGCTGAAGGGAGTTTTCGCTGAAAAGGGTCAGTCGAAGGGTCGCTTTGCCTGCACAGCGTCGCCATTCCAACCGCGGGAGGAGTAAATTGCCCTGGGAAGGGTCAAACGCATTCAGCCCCCAGATACGTAAGTCGGTGTGATCCGGGTATTGTCGGAGAAAACGCTGCGCCTGCGCCAGCGACGAAAAGCTGGCTATTGTACCCAGCACGGCAGCCTCTTCATCACCATTGCGTTGTTGCCAGTAAAATTGCGGATACATTTTCTGGCTGGCCAGCCAGCTTAAGGCATCAAAGGCGTCATTTAATGGGAAAGGAACATCAAAAACCCGAATGCCGGGCGTCGCTGGAAACTCTTGCGACAGATGGCGCAATAGATTTTCCAGCGCCGTAGTGAGTGATTGCACGCGGACCTCTCCCTGTTAAAAGCCTCACATTATACGGGGTACTGCAAAAAAAATGCAGTACCCCAGTGTAGGGAGGTTTTAACGGCGTGCCAGCAACAGTCCTAATACCAAACCAACCGCAGCGCCAACGCCAATCCCCTGCCACGGTTTTTCATGAACGTAGTCATCGGCACGATAAACCGCTTGCTTCGCCCGATAGTAATAGCTGTCTGAAGCCTGACTGACTCTTTTTTTCACATCATCCAGCGCCTTCTCTGCTCGCGCCTTCAGCTCAACATATTTCTGATCGGCGGGATCGCCAGAGGAGCGCAGCACTTCTTCCAGTGTTTCACTCAGCAACGTCAGGTCGTCATCGATGCGTGTATCACCAAATTGATTAGACATTCTCGTTCTCCATTTGCTTAAAACCTGCCACTAACTATAGACAACGGTTATCAATTACGCCTGAATGACTTCGCGCGCCATCCCAATGTGGGGAATACCATCTTCCTCGTAAATGTCGGTCACAGGGATAAAGCCAAAACTGCGGTAAAAGTTTTGTAAGTGCGCCTGCGCTCCCAGATAAATCGCCTTGTCCGGCCAGTGGCGCGTACATGATTCCAGCACCTTACTCATCAGTTGCTGCCCCACTTTTTCGCCCCGCAACGCTTCGCTGACAATCACCCGACCAATCACCACCGGTTCGAGATCATCATCACTTTTCAGAATCCTCGCATACGCGACCAGTTTCCCGTTTTGCCAGCCGAGAATATGACGATTTTCCCCTACCAGATCGTCACCATCGACATCCTGATAAGGACAGTTTTGTTCGACCACGAATACCGCACAACGCAGTTGTAATAAGGCATAAAGATGAGAAACCGATAATTCAGAGTGATGAAGATCCTGCCAGTCGATCATGATGCGCTCCTTTTGGTTGTATGCCTTATACTAGCCGGATTATTTTTAGAAATGTGATGGTCTTATGGAATTAATTTTCTTAGGTACTTCGGCGGGAGTTCCGACCCGGGCGCGTAATGTCACGGCGATATTGCTCAATCTGCAACATCCGACCCAGGCCGGACTTTGGTTATTTGACTGTGGCGAAGGCACTCAACACCAAATGCTGCACACGGTGTTTAATCCCGGCAAACTGGACAGGATTTTTATTAGCCATCTTCATGGCGATCATCTTTTCGGTCTGCCCGGTTTGCTGTGCAGTCGTTCCATG
The DNA here is from genome assembly GCF_005845405.1 of Escherichia sp. E4930. Taxonomy (NCBI): domain Bacteria; kingdom Pseudomonadati; phylum Pseudomonadota; class Gammaproteobacteria; order Enterobacterales; family Enterobacteriaceae; genus Escherichia; species Escherichia sp. E4930. Next base: position 449,689 of record NZ_VCDZ01000007.1, read on the forward strand.
TCAGGTATTGTGCAACCCTTAACCATTTATGGTCCGAAAGGTATCCGTGAATTTGTTGAGACAGCGCTACGCATTAGTGGCTCGTGGACCGATTATCCACTGGAGATTATTGAAATTAGCGCAGGCGAAATTCTTGATGATGGCTTGCGTAAAGTGACAGCTTATCCGATGGAACATCCGCTGGAATGTTACGGCTATCGCGTAGAAGAACATGATAAGCCTGGTGCGCTGAATGCTCAGGCATTAAAGGCCGCAGGCGTACCGCCAGGCCCATTGTTTCAGGATTTGAAAGCCGGAAAAACTGTCACACTGGAAGACGGTCGGCAGATTAACGGCGCTGATTACTTAGCCGCGCCTACACCAGGAAAAGCGATCGCCATTTTCGGCGATACGGGTCCTTGCGATGCCGCGCTGGCGCTGGCTAAAGGTGTCGACGTAATGGTTCACGAAGCGACTCTGGATTTGGCGATGGAGGCCAAAGCCAACAGCCGCGGCCACAGCTCCACACGCCAGGCGGCGGCACTGGCCCGTGAGGCTGGTGTCGGTAAGCTAATCATTACCCATGTTAGTTCGCGCTATGATGATAAAGGCTGTCAGCACTTGTTACACGAGTGCCGGACGATTTTCCCGGCAACTGAACTGGCGAGCGATTTCGCGGTGTTTAGCATTTAAGTCGAAAGCGGTGATTAGTTGGCAGATTAATTTAATGATGCCAACGCACTTATTTTTCATCTGTTTGCCGAATACGCTGGATGTCGATATCCGGCAAACAGATTTATCATTTTTAGTTTTGTGAATTGTCCAGACCTTCCGCCTGCCCAATCAGGCGAATAAATTCCGCTCTGTAGCCTTGTTGATCCGGTCCTTTCGCTTGCCGCGCCCACTGTTCGATCTGCTGCCAGGAGGTATTATTCAGGTATTCAGAACCGCGCAATTTTTGCCCAAACGCAGCTACTGCTGCGCGAAAATGCATATCTTCTGAAGGTGCGTTTATTGTGGGTGCCAACGGGAATTCAACTAACTGACTTTCTTTTCCCTGCGGGTATTTCCAACGAATCTTTAACCAGGCCAGTTCTTTCGCTTTATCCGATTTCGCTGATTTGCTATCCGGGGCATAGCGTAACTTATCAATTGATGCTTTTTGCCCGTTCAGCGTTAGCTGCCGGTGTCGACGTCAAGGCTAAACATCGCCAACGGGTTTTGCGCTACCTGCTTAACCGGATTATCATCGAACTGCTGATAGCGAGCGGTTCCTGGATTTGCGATACGTGTAGCTTTTGCTTTAGCCGCTCTTTCAAATGTTGGCGCTTCCTGTAATCGCCCCTGCAAAGCCTGTTTGTCTGAGGATTGTTGGACTTCTTGCTGGGCTAAGGCTTTCGCGTCTGCAGCGGCTTTGGCGGCGCTTTGCTCAGCCACTTTTGTTGCCGCTTGTTGCGCGGCAAGCACTTGCTGGTCAGTGGGTGTAGTAGATTGTTGTTGCTGACTTTCCTTATCATCAGATTCCGGTCCACATCCTGACAAAATAAAACCACTAATAAGCAACATGATTATATTTTTATTTCGCATATAAAATCCTTTTAAATAAACTCAGCTACCAGACATAAAATAGACTCTTTGTATAATCCGACCAATCTTAATAAAATACAATCTCGAAACCTATAACAAATAATAATTCAACAGCAAAACCCATTAGCAATTTATATATGAAAAAAAATAACCTTTTCCTTTTTTATATTATTCCTGTTTTCACTTCCTCTGATTGTTTTTTACCAACCCTGGGTCAATGCATTACCGCCAACACCCCAGCACGCAAGTCCCGAGCAATTAGAAAAAACAGTTCGTTATTTTACACAAACTGTGCATCCACGTAGTGCTGACAATATTGATAATCTGAATAGATCCGCTGAGTATATAAAAGAGGTCTTTGTCAGTAGTGGTGCCAGAGTTACCGTGCAGGACGTCCCCATTACTGGTGGCCCCTACAAAAACATTGTTGCTGATTATGGTCCTGCCGATGGACCGCTGATTATTATTGGTGCGCACTATGACTCTGCCAGCAGTTACGAAAACGATCAATTAACCTATACGCCGGGCGCGGATGATAACGCCAGCGGCGTGGCAGGATTACTCGAACTGGCACGTTTGTTACAACAGCAAGCGCCGAAAATAGGTGTGCAACTGGTCGCCTATGCGTCGGAAGAACCGCCCTTCTTTCGTAGCGATGAAATGGGGAGCGCGGTACACGCCGCTTCGCTTGAGCGTCCAGTGAGATTAATGATAGCGCTGGAGATGATTGGCTATTACGACTCTGCGCCTGGGAGTCAGGATTACCCTTACTCTGTCATGTCCTGGCTTTATTCCGATCGTGGTGATTTTATTGCTGTCGTCGGCAGAGTGCAGGATATCAGCGCTGTGCGTCAGGTAAAATCTGCGTTGTTATCAGCAACAGAGTTGCCTGTTTATTCTATTAATGCGCCAGGTTTTATTCCCGGTATCGATTTCTCCGACCACCTAAATTATTGGCAACACGATATTCCCGCCGTAATGATTACCGACACCGCTTTTTATCGTAATAAACAATACCACTTGCCCGGTGATACCGCAGACAGACTCAATTATCAGAAAATGGCTCAGGTGGTGGATGGCGTTATAACCTTGTTGCAAAATAGTAAATAATAAAAATTCCTCGAGGAGGATCCAGAAAAAACAACATGCACATTTTATTTTCCCTCGTCTGTTTTAAGATGCGAAAAATTAAATTCAACGGAGGAAAAACAAATGGGAATGATTGGCTATTTTGCAGAAATTGACTCAGAGAAAATTAACCAACTGCTTGAGTCTACTGAAAAACCTTTGATGGATAATATACATGACACGCTTTCAGGTTTACGGCGACTGGATATTGATAAACGCTGGGATTTTTTACACTTTGGCCTAACGGGTACCTCTGCTTTTGATCCAGCGAAGAATGATCCGCTGAGTCGTGCCGTGCTTGGTGAACACAGCCTCGAAGATGGCATAGATGGTTTCCTGGGATTGACCTGGAATCAGGAGTTAGCCGCGACAATCGACCGCCTGGAAGCTCTGGATCGAAGTGAGCTGCGTAAACAGTTTTCCATTCAGCGACTCAATGAAATGGAGATTTATCCGGGAGTGACCTTTTCAGAAGAGTTAGAGGGGCAACTCTTTGCTTCGATCATGCTTGATATGGAAAAGCTGATTAGCGCGTATCGACGTATGCTGCGACAAGGGAATCATGCGCTGACGGTTATTGTTGGGTGATGGTGTCAAAGGCACCATAAAAAAACCGCCGAACATGTCGGCGGCTTTCTGACTTACAAACTAACAGATTACATCAGCGGCATTGCTAACCGCACAATACTAATCAGCGGTTGTGGCCATACACCCAGCACCAGAACCAGCAGTGCAGAGATGAGCACCACGATACCGCCTGCGCTGTACTGCCAGTTTGACGGTGCATCGCGACCCGGTTGTTCCGGTGCGTGCAGGTACAGGCTCACCGCCACGCGCAGATAGTAGTAAAGGCCGATTGCCGAACCGACAACCACGGCACCCACCAGCCACCACAAGTGTGCCTGGACACCGACCGCCAGCACGTAGAACTTACCAATAAAGCCCAGCGTCATCGGGATACCGGCCAGAGACAGCATCATCACCGTCATCACCGCCGCGAGGATCGGACGATGCCAGAACAGTCCGCGGTAAGAGAACAGGGAATCAGCATCCGGGCCACGATACGGGCTGGACATCAGGCTGACCACGCCGAACGCGCCGAGGCTGCTGAACAGATAACCGGCGAGGTAAACCCCTACCGCTTCCATCGACATCTCGCCGGTTTGCAGTGCAATCAGCGCCACCAGCAGATAGCCGAGGTGAGAGATAGATGAGTAACCGAGCAGACGCTTGATATTGGTCTGGCTCAGCGCCATCAGGTTACCGAAGATGATGGAGGCAAAGGCGATAATCGCCAGCACCACGCGAATCGCTTCGCTGTCACCCACCGGTGCGTAGAGGAACAGACGCATCACCACACCGAAGATAGCGATTTTGCTCGCCGTCGCCAGGAAAGTGGAAACCGGCGCAGGCGCGCCCTGGTATACGTCTGGCGTCCACAGGTGGAACGGCACCAGAGAGAGTTTGAAGCCGAGGCCAACAATCATCAGGCCGAAACCTGCCAGCAACAGCGGCTCGTTGAGCATACCGTCGCCGAGGTTTTTACCCAGCGCGACAAACGACAGGTCGCCAGACTGCGCATACACCAGCGCCATACCGAACAGCAGGAAAGAAGACGCTGCGGCAGAAAGGATAGTGTATTTGATACTGGCTTCCAGCGAACGTTTCTGGCGGAAAGCGTAACCGACCAGGCCAAACAGCGGCAAAGAGATCAGTTCGATACCGAGGAACAGAGACGCCAGATGGTTAGCATTCGCCAGCAGGATCCCGCCCAGGGCGGCAATTAACACCAACAGGTAGAACTCGTCCTTGTTGTCGTTATAGCCTTCAAGCCACGGGTAGGCGAAAGTACAGGTGGCGAGGCTCGCCAACAATACCAGCCCGGTGTAAAGCATGGCGAAACCATCAACGCGCATCAGCGGCGTAACGTCCATAGCGCCCGCCTGGCCGACAAACCAGAGCGAAACCAGCGCCGCGTTAAGCCCAATAACCGAGAGCGTAGCGTTGAGGAAATGATTGCGTCGCCACGCAATGGAGAGCATCACAACCACCACCGTCAAGCCGACGATCAGCAACGGTAGCAGTGCGATCAGGTTTTGTGGAGTTATTGTCATGGCGATTTACGGCCTTGTAGTAGTAACGGAATTAACAAACCACTGCTGGATGTTGCCAATCGCGGAGTGCGAGGTATCCAGAATCGGCTGCGGATAGAAGCCCAGCAGTACCAGCAGCACCACCAGCAACAGGATCATAAACAGCTCACGCAGCGACATCCCTGGCAGTTCCTGGCTGGCAATCTCGCTTTTCGCTTTACCGAAGTAAGCGCGATGTAACATCGCCAGCGAATAAACGGATGCAAAGACCAGCCCAAAGGTAGAGATAACGGTAATCACCGGGACAACCTGGAAGCTGCCGAACAGAATCATAAATTCGCCGACGAAGTTACCGGTGCCTGGCATCCCAAGCGTTGCCACCGCAAAGAACAGAGACAGTGCTGGCAGCCATTTCATCTTGCTCCACAGACCGCCCATCATGCGCATGTCGCGGGTATGGATACGTTCATAGAGCTGACCGCAGAGAATAAACAGACCCGCCGCTGACAAGCCGTGCGCAATCATCTGAATTACCGCACCCTGGTAGGCCAACTGGCTGCCGGTGTAGATGGCAATCAGCACGAAGCCCATGTGGGAAACCGAGGTGTAGGCGATCAGACGTTTGATGTCGGTCTGGGCGAAGGCCATCCACGCACCGTAGAAGATGCCGATAACACCCAGCCACATAGCGATTGGCGCAAACTCTGCCGACGCGTTCGGGAACAGCGGCAGGGAGAAACGCAGCAGACCGTAAGCGGCGGTTTTCAGCAAGATCCCTGCGAGGTCCACGGAACCCGCAGTTGGTGCCTGGGAGTGCGCATCCGGCAGCCAGCCATGCAGCGGAACCACCGGCATTTTCACCGCGAAGGCGATGAAGAAGCCCAGCATCAACAGGTATTCCACGCCGTTAGACATCGGCGTATTCAGCAGCTCTTCATAGTTGAAGGTCCAGACGCCGGTCGCGTTGTAGTGAACAAAGACCAACGCCAGGATGGCGATCAACATCACCAGACCACTCGCCTGGGTATAAATGAAGAACTTGGTTGCCGCCGTGATACGCGTTTTACCGTCAGAAGCTTTATGCCCCCACAGTGCGATCAGGAAGTACATCGGCACCAACATCATTTCCCAGAAGAAGAAGAACAGGAACATGTCGATGGCAAGGAACACGCCGATAACGCCGCCCAGGATCCACATCAGGTTTAGGTGGAAGAAGCCCTGATATTTTTCGATCTCGTTCCACGAACAGAGTACCGCCAGCACGCCGAGCAGACCGGTCAGCACGACCATCAGCAGCGACAGACCGTCAATGGCGAGATGGATAGAGATACCAAAACGCGGGATCCACGGCATGTCGAATTCAGACTGCCACTGCGGAATTCCGGCGGATTGCGTCAGTGAATAACCGCCCTGCAACCACAGTTGCAGCGACAGCGCCAGCGTCAATCCCATGGTGATCAGCGCGATCCAGCGCGGCACCTTGACGCCAAAGCGTTCGGTCTGCCAGCACAGGAAGCCGCCAATAAAGGGAATTAATATTAGCCAGGGTAGTAACATGGCGATCTTTATTCCTTGTAAAAGTCCCGTCAGGACCGGATTTTCAACGAATTCTCACGACAGAAAATTCTCTTCGGATTGTGGTTGTAGTGTCGGATGCGCCGCGAAGACGGCTTATCCGACCTACGTTCTTAAATCCCCAGGCGCAAGCCCACAATCCTTAACTCAACGCAGTACCATCAACAGTGCCAGCACCACGACCGCACCGATGCTCATGGATGCCACATACCAGCGCAGATAACCGTTCTCGCTTAACAGCAGGCCTTTACCTGCAAAGCGGGAAAGAACCGCCGGAATGTTCATCATTGAGTTCAGCGGATCGCGTTTCAGCAACCAGGCAATACCCAGGAACGGCTTGACGAACACTTTGTCGTACAGCCAGTCAAAACCCCAGGCGTTGTACCACCAGGTGCTCAGCAGACGGCCCGGCGCACTGTTGGCGATGGAGGTCACCAGAGTACGTTTACCCAGCCACAGCCAGGCTGCCAGCAGAATGCCGACCACCGCGACCACGCCAGAGGTAATTTCCAGGGTCAACATGCTGCCGTGCGCCAGCTCCGTCGTTTGCGGAAGCACGCCCTGCAGCGGCGGTACAATCAGTGCGCCAACGAAGGTGGAAAGGATCAGCAGCACAATCAGCGGCAGGCTGTGAGTTACCCCTTTCACGGCGTGAGCGTGAATTTGTTCTTTTCCGTGGAAGACGATGAAAATCATACGGAAGGTGTAGAGCGAGGTCATAAACGCACCGACCAGACCTGCCACCATCAGATTGATATGACCATTCGCCATCGCACCCGCGAGGATCTCATCCTTACTGAAGAAGCCCGCAGTGACCAGCGGCAGTGCCGACAGTGCTGCGCCACCCACCAGGAAGCAGAGATAAACCAGCGGAATAGATTTACGCAGCCCCCCCATCTTGAAGATGTTCTGTTCGTGATGGCAGGCCAGAATGACGGAACCGGATGCCAGGAACAGCAGCGCTTTAAAGAACGCGTGAGTCATCAAGTGGAAAATCGCCGCATCCCATGCCTGCACGCCAAGCGCGAGGAACATGTAGCCAATCTGGCTCATGGTAGAGTAAGCGAGAACACGTTTGATGTCGGTCTGTACCAGCGCGGCAAAACCGGCCAGCAGCAGCGTAACCGCCCCGACAATGCCCACCAGATGCAGAACTTCCGGGGTCATCAGGAACAGGCCGTGGGTACGGGCGATCAGGTAGACACCCGCGGTTACCATCGTTGCAGCGTGGATCAGCGCGGAGACAGGCGTCGGGCCCGCCATCGCGTCGGCAAGCCATGTCTGCAACGGCAACTGCGCAGATTTACCGACCGCACCGCCCAGCAGCATCAGCGTCGCCCACATCAGCATGTTATTGCCGTCAGCAAAGTGCGCAGGCGCCAGTTCCACCATTTCGCGGAAGTTCAGGGTGCCCAGTTCGTTGTAAAGAATGAACAGTGCGAAAGCGAGGAACACGTCACCCACACGGGTCACGACGAACGCTTTCATTGCCGCTGCGCCATTCTTCGGATCGGTGTAATAGAAACCGATCAGCAGATAGGAGCACAGGCCCACGCCTTCCCAGCCGAGGTACATCAGCAGCAGGTTATCGGCGAGAACCAGAACCACCATGCTGGCGATGAACAGGTTGGTGTAAGCGAAGAAGCGAGAGTAGCCCTCTTCACCACGCATATACCAGGAGGCGTACATGTGGATCAGGAAACCCACACCGGTGACCACTGAGAGCATGGTCAGCGACAGGCCGTCCAGCACCAGGTTAAAACCGATGTTAAAGTCGCCTACCGACATCCACGTCCACAGCGGCTGGCTGTATGCCTGCTCGCCGTTAGCGAAGAAGTCAACGCCGATAAAGGCAGTTACCAGCGCCGCCAGGCCCACAGAGCCAACGCCGACGATCGCCGAGACGTTTTCAGACCAGCGCCCACGGGAGAACGCCAGCAGGACGAAGCCAATAAATGGCAAAATAATGGTTAAGGCAAGCATGTTCATCCGCGCATCTCACTTACTGAATCGATGTTCAGGTTCTGGCGACGACGGTGAAGTTGCAGCAGCAGCGCAAGGCCGATACTCGCTTCTGCCGCCGCGAGGCTGATGGCGAGAATGTACATCACCTGACCGTCGGTCTGGCCCCAGTAGCTTCCGGCGACCACAAAGGCCAGCGCGGAAGCGTTAATCATGATTTCCAGACCAATCAGCATAAACAGCAGATTGCGACGGATAACCAGACCGGTTAAGCCAAGAACGAATAAGATTGCCGCGAGGATCAGTCCATGTTGTAAGGGGATCATGCGTGCTCCTCCGTTTTTCTTTTCGCGCTGTCGTCTTTACGATTGCTCAGCACTTCACCCGCACGCTCTTCACGACCGACGTGGAAGGCCACAACCAGACCCGCGAGCAGCAGCATAGAGGCCAGTTCCACCGCCAGTACGTAAGGCCCAAACAGCGTAATACCCACTGCTTTAGCACTGATTGGCGTACCGTCGATACCCTGATCGTTAACACCGAGAATGGCGTAAACAATCACCACCAGCATGATGGCCGACAAAATTGCCGGACCAATCCACACCTGCGGTTTCAGCCACTGGCGTTCCTGTTCGATTTCTGAACCGCCCAGGTTGAGCATCATCACCACGAACACGAACAGCACCATAATGGCACCCGCGTAGACGATAATTTCCAGCGCACCGGCGAAATAAGCGCCCAGTGAGAAGAACACCCCGGAAATCGCCAGCAGCGAAATAATCAGGTACAGCAGTGCGTGTACCGGATTGGTATGGGTGATCACTCGCAAGGTCGCAAGTATGGCTATCAGGCCACAGATATAAAAAGCGAACTCCATTGCCCCTCTCCTTACGGTAACAGGCTCTTGACGTCGATAGGCTTGGCTTCGTTCTCTGCTTCGCCCTTATCTTTGCCGTCGATTGCCATACCTGCCATCCGGTAGAAGTTATATTCCGGGTATTTGCCCGGACCGGAGATCAGCAGATCCTCTTTCTCGTAAACCAGATCCTGGCGCTTGTATTCCCCCATTTCGAAATCCGGGGTTAACTGAATCGCCGTGGTCGGACAGGCTTCTTCGCACAGACCACAGAAAATGCAGCGTGAGAAGTTGATGCGGAAAAATTCCGGATACCAGCGACCGTCTTTGGTTTCTGCTTTTTGCAGCGAGATACAGCCGACCGGGCAGGCTACCGCGCAGAGGTTACAGGCTACGCAACGCTCTTCGCCGTCCGGGTCGCGGGTCAGAACGATACGACCACGATAACGGGGCGGCAGATAGACCGGCTCTTCCGGGTACATTCGCGTTTCGCGTTTGGCGAACGCGTGCAGGCCGATCATCCAGATACTACGAACCTGGGTGCCGAAACCTACTAACAATTCTTTTAAGGTCATGGTCTTATTGCCCCTTATTGCGCCTGCCAGAGAATGACAGCCGCCGTTACCAGCAAGTTGATCAGCGTCAGCGGCAGGCAGATTTTCCAGCCGAAGGACATTACCTGGTCATAACGCGGACGCGGTAACGACGCACGAATCAAAATGAACATCATCATAAAGAACGCGGTTTTCAGCGCGAACCAGATGAATGGCGGTAACAACGGGCCTTGCCAGCCACCGAAGAACAGCGTCACCATCAGTGCAGAGATGGTCACAATCCCGATGTACTCACCCACGAAGAACAGACCGAACTTCATACCGGAATATTCAATGTGGTAACCATCCGCCAGTTCCTGCTCGGCTTCCGGCTGGTCAAACGGGTGACGGTGACACACCGCCACGCCCGCGATGGCAAAGGTAATAAAACCAAAGAATTGCGGGATGACGTTCCACACATGCGCCTGGCTGTTGACGATGTCGGTCATGTTGAATGAACCGGCCTGCGCCACCACGCCCATCAGGGAAAGCCCGAGGAACACTTCGTAGCTCAGGGTCTGCGCAGAAGCACGCATCGCACCGAGCAGCGAGTATTTGTTGTTACTTGACCAGCCCGCAAACAGCACCGCGTAAACCGCCAGACCTGCCATCATCAGGAAGAACAAAATCCCGATGTTCAGGTCGGCAACCACCCAACCCGGACTGACTGGCACAATTGCAAAGGCCAGCAGCAGCGAGGTAAAGGCAATCATCGGTGCCAGGGTAAAGATGACGCGATCCGAGAATTTCGGGATCCAGTCTTCTTTAAAGAACATTTTGATCATGTCCGCAACCAGCTGGAGCGAACCGCCCCAGCCAACACGGTTAGGTCCGTAACGGTTCTGGAACAGACCCAGCAGGCGACGTTCGCCAAAGCTCATGAATGCCCCACAGGTGACAACCACCAGCAGGATCACCACCGCTTTGAGGATGGTCAGCAGGATCTCAATCAGTTCCGGTGATAACCAACTCATTGTTGTGCCTCCTTGAGATCCTCAAGATGCGCGCCGGCCAGCACCGGAGCAATGCCGGACATACCCATCGGCAAGCCCACCTGCCCTGCCGTCAGCCCTTCGGCGATTTCAACCGGCAGCGTGACCGTGTTGCCATCGTAACTAAAGGAGACGCGTGTCCCCGCATTCACGCCCAACTTCGCGGCATCCGCTGGGTTGAGTTTGATGTACGGTTGCGGCATACGGCTCTGGAAGACCGGAGCACGCTGTGACAATTCATCGCTGCCAAACAGGTGGTAGTACGGCGCGATACGCCATTTCCCGTCCTGCGGCTGGAAGCGTGCCGGTACACTGGTGAAGTAATCCAGACCATTTTCGCTGGTTTCAAACAGACGCACGCCCGGATCGCCAAAGCGCAGTTTGCCGCCCACTTCGTCCTGGAATTTGTTCCACGCCTGCGGGGAGTTCCAGCCCGGCGCCCAGGCAAACGGCACTTGCGAACGGTGCGCGGTCGGCTGGTTGTTACCTTCCATCGAGAAGGTGAACATGGTGTCAATATCCTGCGGCTGACGCGGCTCATGAACGCTGATGTTGGCGCGCATGGCGGTACGACCGCTGTAACGGTGCGGCTCACGGGCCAGTTTCTGCCCACGAATGCGGAATGTCGCATCCGGTGCAGCATCTTTGATACCTGCCAGTTCCGGGATTTTCGCCACAACGGCGTCAATCACGTGGTCGAGCTGCGTCCAGTCCACTTCACGGCTCAGCAGGGTGCTGTGCAGCGAGTGTAACCAGCGCCAGCTTTCCAGCATGACAGTTTTGCTGTCGTAATAGGACGGGTCGTAAACCTGGAAGAAACGTTGGGCGCGGCCTTCATTATTAATTACCGTACCGTCGCTTTCAGCAAAGCTGGCGGCGGAAAGCACCAGATGGGCGTTTTCCATGATCGCTGTGCGTTGATGGTCAACCACCATCACCAGCGGCGCTTTAGCCAGCGCAGCATTCACGCGGGTAGCGGAAGCGTGACGATGCAGATCGTTTTCCAGCACAACCACCGCGTCGGCGCGTCCGGTTTCCAGTTCGGTTAACGCTTCTTCAAGCGATCCACCGCCCATAATGCCCAGCCCCATGCTGTTTACAGAACGGGCAATCATGGTGATACCGACGTCAGCGCCGCGACCTTTCAGGGCTTTCGCCACGTTAGCCGCAGCCTGAATCACTTCAGCGCTACCGGCGTTCGTCCCGGAGATAATCAACGGTTTCTTCGCACCAGCCAGTGCCTGCACGATGACGTCGATTTTGCTTTGCAGCTGAGGTTCGATACCGTCAACCGCTGGCGCGGAGTTGTCCAGCGCATGGGCGATGGCAAAACCTAAACGCGCCTGATCTTCAACCGGTGCGCGGTAAGTCCACGCCGCGATATCATCCAGACGGGTGTCATCAACGTTGGTAACAAACAGCGGATGCTTAGCACGTTGACCGATGTTGAGGATTGCCGCAATCTGCCAGTCAGCCACTTTCTGTGCTGCCGCCATTTCGCGTGCTTTTCCTTTCACCGCCTGACGCACCGCCAGCGCGACACGCGCGCCGGTCTGGGTAACGTCTTCGCCCAGTACCAGTACCGCATCGTAAGATTCGATTTCGCGCAGTGCCGGAGTATAAATGCCGCCTTCACGCAGCACTTTCAGCGCCAGTTGCAGACGCTCCTGCTCACCGTGAGCGATACCGGTATAGAAGTTTTCTTCGCCCACCAGCTCACGCAGCGCAAAGTTACTTTCCACGCTGGCACGGGGAGAACCAATGCCGATCACTTTCTTCGACTGACGCAGTATATCTGCTGCGCCCTGCATTGCCTGTTCAGCGTTGAGGGTAATGAAATCATCGCCACGACGCTGTACTGGCTGACGCGGACGATCTTTCAGGTTGACGTAGCCGTAACCGAAACGACCACGGTCGCAGAGGAAATAGTGGTTTACCGTACCGTTGTAACGGTTTTCAATACGACGCAGTTCGCCATAACGCTCGCCGGGGCTGATGTTACAGCCGATGGAACATTGCTGGCAGATGCTCGGCGCAAACTGCATATCCCATTTACGGTTGTAACGCTCGGAGTGCGTTTTGTCGGTAAATACGCCGGTCGGGCAAATTTCGACCAGGTTACCGGAAAATTCGCTTTCCAGCGTGCCGTCTTCCGGGCGACCGAAGTAGACGTTGTCGTGCGCACCGTAAACGCCCAGGTCCGTGCCGTCAGCGTAATCTTTGTAGTAACGCACGCAGCGGTAGCAGGCGATGCAGCGGTTCATTTCGTGAGAGATGAACGGCCCTAAATCCTGATTACGGTGGGTACGTTTGGTGAAACGGTAGCGACGGAAGGTATGCCCGGTCATCACGGTCATATCCTGAAGATGGCAGTTACCGCCTTCTTCACATACCGGACAGTCGTGCGGGTGGTTGGTCATTAACCACTCGACCACACTTTCACGGAACTGTTTCGCTTCTTCGTCGTCAATGGAAATAAAGGTGCCATCGGAAGCCGGTGTCATACAGGACATCACCAGGCGACCACGCGTGTCTTCCGCGTTTTGGTATTGCTTCACCGCACACTGGCGGCAAGCACCGACGCTTCCCAGCGCCGGATGCCAGCAAAAGTAAGGAATATCAAGGCCCAGAGACAGACAAGCTTCCAGCAGGTTGTCCGCTCCGTTGACCTCGTATTCTTTGCCGTCTACATGAATTGTAGCCATTAGCATGCTTCCAGTTTTCTCAGTCAGAGACTGAGCGTTAATCGAAATTCGGTTACCAGCGCTCTTTCAGCAGGTTCGGCTGAATCCCATTAATCAAATGGGTATTGCTGAACGGCTGTTTGATTCCCGCCTCAAATTCTTCGCGGAAATATTTGATGGCGCTCTGTAACGGCTCCACTGCACCAGGTGCGTGGGCACAGAAAGTTTTACCCGGGCCTAAGAATCGACACAGTTGCTCAAGTGTTTCGATATCTCCCGGCTGACCTTCGCCACGCTCCAGCGCACGCAGAATTTTCACGCTCCACGGCAGACCGTCGCGGCACGGCGTACACCAGCCGCAGGACTCTCGGGCGAAAAACTCTTCCAGGTTACGCACCAGCGACACCATGTTGATCTCATGGTCAACCGCCATCGCCAGTGCTGTACCCAGACGGCTGCCCGCTTTACCGATACTTTCGAATTCCATCGGCAGGTCAAGGTGCGCTTCGGTCAGGAAGTCAGTCCCCGCGCCGCCTGGCTGCCAGGCTTTGAATTTCAGACCGTCACGCATACCACCGGCGTAATCTTCGAGGATCTCGCGTGCGGTGGTGCCAAACGGCAGTTCCCACAGGCCCGGATTTTTCACCCGACCGGAGAAGCCCATCAGCTTGGTGCCAGCATCTTTACTTTTCGAGATGTTCTGATACCACTCCACGCCGTTAGCGAGGATCGCCGGAACGTTACACAGGGTTTCGACGTTGTTGACACAGGTCGGTTTGCCCCATGCACCGGAGGTTGCCGGGAAAGGTGGCTTCGAGCGCGGGTTAGCGCGACGCCCTTCCAGGGAGTTGATTAACGCTGTTTCTTCGCCGCAGATGTAGCGCCCTGCCCCGGTATGGACGAACAGTTCGAAATCGAAACCTGTTCCCATAATGTTTTTGCCAAGCAGACCCGCTTCGGTGGCTTCGGCAATGGCACGGCGCAGATTCACTGCCGCTTCGATATACTCGCCACGCAGGAAGATGTAGCCACGGTAAGCTTTCAGCGCAAACGCGGAGATGAGCATACCTTCCACCAGCAGGTGCGGCAGTTGCTCCATCAGCAGGCGGTCTTTATAGGTGCCCGGCTCCATTTCATCGGCGTTACACAGCAGGTAACGGATGTTCATGGATTCGTCTTTCGGCATCAGGCTCCATTTCAGGCCAGTCGAGAAGCCCGCGCCGCCGCGCCCTTTCAGACCAGCGTCTTTGACCTGATTAACGATTTCGTCCGGAGAAAGCCCAGTCAGCGCCTTACGCGCGCCTTCGTAACCGTTTTTGCTGCGGTATTCATCCAGCCACACTGGCTGTTTGTCATCGCGCAGACGCCAGGTCAGCGGATGCGTTTCGGGAGTACGGATAATGTTTTTCATTTATACCGCTCCAGCAGTTCAGGGATCGCTTCCGGGGTCAGATGCGCGTGAGTGTCCTCATCGATCATCATGTTTGGCCCTTTATCACAGTTCCCCAGGCAGCAAGTTGGCAGCAGCGTAAAGCGGCCATCAAATGTCGTTTGCCCTGGTTTGATGTTCAGCTTTTTCTCGAGCGCCGCCTGAATACCCTGGTAACCGTTGATATGACAGACCACGCTGTCGCAATAACGGATCACATGGCGGCCTACCGGCTGGCGGAAGATCTGGCTATAGAACGTTGCCACACCTTCGACATCGCTCGCCGGAATACCCAGCACATCGGCGATCGCGTGGATCGCGCCATCCGGCACCCAGCCACGCTGCTTCTGAACGATTTTCAGCGCTTCAATGGACGCCGCACGCGGGTCTTCGTAGTGGTGCATCTCGTGCTCAATCGCTTCACGCTCTGCCGCACTCAGCTCAAAAGCCTCGGTTTGTGGTTGTTGATTCTCGTGCATAATTAGCGGTCCACATCTGACATAACAAAATCGATACTGCCCAGATAAACAATCAGGTCAGACACCAGGCTGCCGCGGATCGCCGCCGGAATTTGCTGCAAATGCGCATAACTCGGCGTACGGATACGGGTGCGATAACTCATGGTGCTACCGTCGCTGGTCAGGTAGTAACTATTGATCCCTTTAGTCGCCTCAATCATCTGGAAGGATTCATTGGCAGGCATCACCGGACCCCACGACACTTGCAGGAAGTGGGTGATCAGGGTTTCGATATGTTGCAGCGTGCGCTCTTTCGGCGGCGGCGTGGTCAGCGGGTGATCCGCTTTGAACGGGCCTTCCGGCATGTTGTTGAGGCACTGCTCAAGAATGCGCAGACTCTGGCGCAGCTCTTCCACTTTCAGCATTACGCGGGTGTAGCAGTCAGAAACACCACCACCCACCGGGATTTCAAAGTCGAAGTTTTCATAGCCAGAATAAGGACGCGCCTTACGCACGTCGAAGTCGATCCCGGTAGCACGCAGGCCAGCACCGGTGGTGCCCCACTCCAGCGCCTCTTTCGCGCCATAGGCGGCAACGCCCTGGGAACGACCTTTCAGAATGGTGTTTTGCAGCGCCGCTTTCTCGTAAGACGCCAGACGTTTCGGCATCCAGTCGAGGAACTCACGCAGCAGACGATCCCAGCCACGCGGCAGGTCGTGCGCTACGCCGCCAATACGGAACCACGCCGGGTGCATACGGAAACCAGTGATTGCTTCCACCAGATCGTAAATTTTCTGACGATCGGTAAAGGCGAAGAACACGGGCGTCATTGCGCCGACGTCCTGAATAAAGGTCGAGATATACAGCAGGTGACTGTTGATGCGGAACAGTTCGGAGAGCATTACGCGAATGACGTTAACGCGATCCGGCACGGTGATCCCAGCCAGTTTCTCTACCGCCAGCACATAAGGCATTTCGTTAACGCAGCCGCCGAGGTATTCGATACGGTCGGTATACGGAATGTAGCTGTGCCAGGACTGGCGTTCGCCCATTTTCTCCGCACCACGGTGGTGGTAGCCGATGTCTGGTACGCAGTCGACAATCTCTTCGCCATCGAGTTGCAAAACGATACGGAAAGCCCCGTGCGCCGACGGGTGGTTCGGACCGAGGTTGAGGAACATGAAGTCCTCGTTTTCGGTGCCGCGCTTCATCCCCCACTCTTCCGGTTTGAAGGTCAGGGCTTCCATCTCCAGATCCTGTTTGGCTTTGGTCAGCTCAAACGGCGAGAATTCGGTAGCGCGCGCCGGGTAATCTTTACGCAGCGGGTGACCTTTCCAGGTTTGCGGCATCATGATGCGGCGCAGGTTCGGGTGACCGTCGAAAGTAATGCCAAACAGATCCCAGGTTTCACGCTCATACCAGTTAGCGTTCGGGAACAGTTTGGTAAAGGTCGGTACGTGCAGGTCGTTTTCTGCCAGCGCCACCTTCAGCATGATGTCGCGGTTACGATCGATAGAAATCAGATGGTAGAAAACGGAAAAATCCGCGGCAGGTAACCCTTCGCGGTGTGTGCGCAGACGTTCGTCCATGCCGTGTAAGTCAAACAGCATGACGTAAGGTTTCGGCAGTTTCTTTAAGAAATCGCCAACTTCCAGTAATTGTTCACGCTTGATCCACACAACGGGAACCCCGGTGCGAGTCGCCTGAACAGTAAAGGCATCCGGCCCAAAACGGTTGCGCAGTTCGCCAATCACCGGATCATCAAGATGATCGCGGGTCTGCCAGGCGGGTTCTTGCGCGGTTAAGTCGGTCATATTGTTCACCATTGCAAATGGTCCGTGGTGACTGTCGGCGCAGTAAGCTTCGCGAAATAGATTTAGGAATAAGCGAAGAAAAATCCCTTTGCCGACAGGCGCAAATTAAATCTCGTCAGGTGTACGCAGGTTGGTTACGGCAATGCGTTCGCCGCGCTTGCGTTCGCGCTCTGATTGCATATTGGCGCGATAAACGCCTTGATCGCCAACCACCCAGGAGAGCGGACGACGTTCTTTGCCGATAGATTCCTGCAACAGCATCAGTGCCTGCATGTACGCTTCAGGACGCGGCGGGCAGCCCGGGATATACACATCAACCGGGATGAATTTATCGACGCCCTGCACGACGGAATAAATATCGTACATACCGCCGGAGTTGGCACAGGCACCCATTGAGATAACCCATTTTGGTTCCAGCATCTGGTCATACAGACGCTGAATAACCGGTGCCATTTTGGTAAAGCAAGTTCCTGCAACCACCATCAGGTCAGCCTGACGCGGCGAAGCACGCAATACTTCTGCGCCAAAACGCGCCACGTCATGCACCGCGGTAAACGAAGTCACCATCTCAACGTAACAGCAGGAAAGACCGAAGTTATACGGCCAAATTGAGTTTTTACGACCCCAGTTAACCATGTCATTGAGCTTGCCCATAAACACGTTTTTGTTAACTTCTTGCTCCAGAGGGTCGGTTACGATCTCCTGCTTTTGCAGGGGGTAACGGTCGTTCTCACCGTTGGGATCTATGCGGGTGAGCGTATAATCCATCTTAATGCCTCGCGGTTAGCGTTGACGATTAGCGATACTGTTCGTTTCCGGGTTCATACGCTCGCGGCGTGAACGCGCGGGCGTCCAGTCCAGCGCGCCAATACGCACCAGATAAACCAGACCTGCCAGTAACACAAAAATAAAAATTGCAGCTTCCACAAAGCCTACCCAGCCGCTTTCGCGGATAGAGGTTGACCATGCGAACAGATACAGCGCTTCAACGTCGAAGATAACGAAGAACATGGCCACCAGATAAAATTTGGCGGACAGGCGTAAGCGGGCGGAGCCGACCGAGTCGATACCGGATTCAAACGGCACGTTTTTTGACCTCGCGCGTGCGCGACCGCCCAAAAACCAACCGCCTACCAGCATCAGGCAACACAGGCCAATGGCAACGATAAGAAAGATAGCGAATGCCCAGTGATGAGCGATGACTTCAGTGGATGTTGACATACTCATTGCTTACTCATCAAAAGTAGCGCCAGATTCACTGCTCTTCACGGCAGATGGACGCCACATCGATTCATGGGGAGGAATAAAAAAAACCTTACAACTACTGTAGTAACAACTTTATACAGTGAATTGATGTGGTCTTTTACCCCTTTCTATAACCTTTTGTCAACTTTAACAAAAGTTTCTTCACATTAATTTACATAATACCAACAACCCTTGCATTTAATGCTCTTCATCCCAGATCATTGACGACTCCAGGAAAATTAGATGTTGTTGAATCGTGTCCGTTGTGAAGCAATGGAAAAAATACGGGTCTATTTTGACAGGAATTTGTGTCGATTCCTCCCCCTAAAAGAGAGTATTTTCTTGATCTGTGACACGCTTTTGTTAATCCATAACAAAAATACAGCAACAAATTCACGTATTTTTTAACATCATTGTAGCAGGAGATTTTTATTCGGCGATTTTTTGTTCGCGCGTATAGAGAATAGCGGGCGGTTGAAAAATGAACACTTTTATTCAATATCCAGAAAAGTCGTTATCATTTATTGTAAAAAAAAGCCACTGACGTTCAAAAAAACATCAGCGGCTTGTTTTTACAAATGTGGTTATCTGGTACCAGACAATTATTCGTAATCGCCTTCAATTAACAGAGAATCATCCCCTTCATGGGTACCTATCGTGCTGAACTGCCATGGATTCTGATAACTCTCCATTGCCTGGTATATCACCTGGGCCAGTTCATTACCGCTGGACGGATCATAGCAGAGCAAATATTCGGTATCTGGCAGTGGTGGTAAACCGTCCACAGCACTCAAGACGCGCAGGTCCGGACTCATCATCTCAACCGGCCTGGCCGTTACACCCAATCCCGCTTTCACGGCAGCACGAACCGCCGGCAACGTGGAGGCGACATAAGCCAGACGCCATGGAATATCTGCTTTATTGAGTGTTGCCAGAACCATATCGCGGAACGGACTAGGATCATCCAGCAACACCAGAGGGATCGGCTCGCCTTTTTGCAATACATATTCCGCAGCGCAATACCAGTGCGTTGGAGAAGTTCTCAGGTTCAACGCCTTAAAGGTACCAGGACGATTTGTGGTAACCATTAAATCCACTTCCTGGGACTTCAGCATATCTGCCATATAGGCATTACGCTTAACGCGGACATCCAGCGCAAGTTTCGGATAAACCGAACTCACGCGATTAAGCAGGAAAGGTAAGATCGTATCAGCAGATTCATCTGAAGCGCCGATTGTTAACACGCCCTGAAGATTACTGAACATCAATGATGAGCAAGCTTCATCATTAAAACGCAGGATCTTCCTGGCATAGCCAAGAAGCTGAATGCCATGTTCAGTTAACAGTTTGTTACGACCATGCCGAGCGAACAGTTCTTTCCCAACGAGTTGTTCAAGACGTTGCATTTGCTGACTAACAGCGGACTGAGTACGACACACGGCGGCAGCTGCGGCAGCAAAAGTGTTCAGATCGGCAACAGCAACAAATGTTCTCAGCAGATCGAGGTCGAGGTTAATTATCGGACGATTTGCACTTATCATATATTATCACTTACTGGCGGCTCATACTGAGCTGGTTAATGCTGTGCACACACAAACAAGCAATTCCATTTGTAATGTGCCTCCCTGGCAGTTTCATCCGGAAGTCTGGATGAAAGTTAAAATGCATATGAGTTGCACTAATAAGAACGACTCACATTGTTCCGTTATAATGCCTGAAGTAGTTCACAGAATATATCTTCAGGAATCGCATATCTATTAAGTTACTCACTCTTTTCTATTTATGACATGCGAGTGTTTGTGTAAATGTAAATGTTGTTCCTTGTTCCACTACTAGCAAAGCGGCGCCAACCCAGCGTGAACACGCATAAGCGGCGATGATTTGTCTGCATCAAAAGTGGGGCTTCCGTCATTTAAGCGAGCATTTTACCCTAAAACCCATTTATTTATAAGGGCCATTGCGAATTATCTGATGCAAAGTTATGTTATGTTAGGCAAAGTAATCTTCTATTATTAATAAGCACAACAAAACCTTTTTGAATATTAAATAATAATTAATTAGCACACCCTGCATTCATTAATTCCGCTTAACAATAGTTTCGCACGTCATCACCTATACGACACTTCGGCGATCACTACTCTGTTAATGTTTCACTTATAATGAAAATATCATGAATATGTTATGTTCGCGATTTCTTAAATCAAAGGAAATTCGCACATTTATCTACCAGACAAAAAACTATGCATTAGATTAATACTTAGAATAAATCACTACAAAACACAAATCATTAAGCATATGCATCTCAATATTTAACGATTATTAAGTTATTAACAGCACATTCCCTCCTTTTACGCTCGCAAAATCTTGTTCTGCAGAACTTCAAAACACCGCCTCGGGGGAGTACATTGTTCTAAGCTGACTTCCACGGCAGGGAGTGGCGATAACAGCAAAAAAGGTCAAGATTCATGTCACCCATTGAAAAATCCAGCAAGTTAGAGAATGTCTGTTATGACATCCGTGGTCCGGTGCTGAAAGAAGCAAAACGCCTGGAAGAAGAAGGTAACAAGGTATTGAAACTGAACATTGGCAACCCAGCCCCGTTCGGTTTTGACGCTCCTGATGAGATCCTGGTTGACGTGATACGCAACCTCCCGACCGCTCAGGGCTATTGTGATTCAAAAGGCCTCTACTCTGCGCGTAAGGCCATCATGCAGCACTATCAGGCGCGAGGCATGCGTGATGTTACCGTGGAAGACATTTACATCGGCAATGGTGTATCGGAGCTTATCGTTCAGGCAATGCAGGCCTTGCTGAACAGCGGGGATGAAATGTTGGTTCCTGCACCTGATTACCCACTATGGACCGCGGCGGTTTCGCTCTCCAGCGGTAAAGCAGTGCACTACCTTTGTGACGAGTCCTCTGACTGGTTCCCGGACCTTGATGATATTCGCGCTAAAATTACGCCTCGTACGCGCGGTATCGTTATTATCAACCCGAACAACCCTACCGGCGCGGTTTATTCCAAAGAGCTTTTAATGGAAATTGTGGAGATTGCGCGTCAGCATAATCTCATTATCTTCGCCGATGAAATTTACGACAAAATTCTCTACGACGACGCCGAGCATCACTCGATTGCGGCGATGGCGCCTGACCTGCTGACCATTACCTTTAACGGTCTGTCGAAAACGTATCGTGTGGCAGGCTTCCGTCAGGGCTGGATGGTGCTGAACGGGCCGAAAAAACACGCCAAAGGCTACATCGAAGGTCTGGAGATGCTGGCCTCAATGCGACTTTGCGCCAACGTTCCCGCACAACACGCGATTCAGACCGCATTGGGCGGCTATCAGAGTATCAGTGAATTTATCTTACCAGGCGGGCGTCTTTACGAGCAGCGTAATCGCGCATGGGAATTGATTAACGACATTCCAGGCGTTTCCTGCGTGAAGCCACGCGGCGCGCTGTACATGTTCCCAAAAATCGACGCCAAACGTTTTAATATTCACGACGACCAGAAGATGGTGCTGGACTTCCTGTTACAGGAAAAAGTCCTGCTGGTTCAGGGGACGGCTTTTAACTGGCCGTGGCCGGATCACTTCCGCATAGTTACGCTGCCGCGCGTTGATGATATCGAACTGTCATTAAGTAAATTCGCTCGTTTCCTTTCTGGCTATCATCAGCTGTAATCTTAAATTCACTGCCGGAGATTGCATCCGGCAGTGTTATCCCCCCAC
This sequence comes from Escherichia sp. E4930, assembly GCF_005845405.1. Taxonomy (NCBI): domain Bacteria; kingdom Pseudomonadati; phylum Pseudomonadota; class Gammaproteobacteria; order Enterobacterales; family Enterobacteriaceae; genus Escherichia; species Escherichia sp. E4930. The sequence goes on from NZ_VCDZ01000007.1 coordinate 471,815, forward strand.
AATGATCTCATGAAGTCATCACACGCAAGGTCGTTATGAAGCAGAGCCATTTTTTTGCCCATCTCTCCCGTCTGAAACTCATTAACCGCTGGCCGTTAATGCGCAATGTACGGACAGAAAATGTGTCTGAGCACAGTTTGCAGGTGGCGATGGTCGCCCATGCGCTGGCTGCCATTAAAAACCGTAAGTTTGGCGGAAATGTCAACGCTGAACGCATCGCTCTGCTGGCGATGTACCACGATGCCTCTGAAGTGCTCACCGGCGATCTCCCTACCCCTGTGAAATATTTCAACTCGCAAATCGCTCAGGAATACAAAGCCATTGAAAAAATCGCCCAACAAAAGCTGGTCGATATGGTTCCGGAGGAGTTGCAGGATATTTTCGCGCCATTAATCGATGAAAATGCGTATAGCGATGAAGAAAAGTCGCTGGTGAAACAGGCTGATGCACTTTGTGCCTATCTGAAATGTCTGGAAGAGCTCGCAGCCGGAAATAATGAATTTTTGCTGGCAAAAACGCGGCTGGAAGCGACGCTTGAAACGCGCCGCAGCCAGGAGATGGACTACTTCATTGAGGTCTTTGTTCCCAGCTTCCATCTTTCGCTCGATGAGATTAGCCAGGATTCGCCACTGTAAGCAGCCAGATACCAGCCGACGCAGCCTGATAAGACGCGCCAGCGTCGCATCAGGCTCTCGTTAAAACGGAAACAGCATCGGAATCATCACCACGCAAACCGCCATCACAATAACGGTGAACGGTACTCCCAGCTTCACAAAATCACTAAAGCTGTAATTTCCCGGCCCTAAAACCAACGTGTTAACCGGTGAGGAAACTGGCGTCATAAAGGCGGCGGATGCTGCCATCGCCACCACCATGGCAAATGGATACGGCGAGACGCCCATTGTTTTAGCCGCGGCCAGCGCAATCGGCGCCATCAACACAGCCGTTGCCGTATTCGAAATAAACAAACCAATCACCGCCGACAAGACAAACAAACAGCCAAGCATCATATGTGGCCCGTAACCGCCGCCGATGTCCATTAACCCTTTCACCGCCAGCGCGACACCGCCTGTTTTCTGTAGCGCCACCGCGAACGGCATCATCCCAACGATCAAAATAATGCTCGGCCAGTGAATGGATTTATAGGCGCTTTCAGCATCGATACAGCGGAATTTCCCCATCAGCAGGCAGGCAATGATGGCCGCGATGGGATTAGGGATTTCATCAGTCAGCATTAACGCCACCATCAACACCAGACAGAAAATGGCATGGGGTGCCTGACTGTGCGCAGGCGATGCTTCACTCACCTCTTCCGGTAAGTTCAGCGCCACGAAGTCGCGGCCCTGTTTTGCCAGCATACCGATAAGCTTCCAGTTACCGACGACCAGAATGATATCGCCCAGCAGCAGAGGCTCATCCGCCAGCGAACCTTCCAGCGCCACGCCATTGCGTTTCAGGCCCACCACATTCAGTCCGTAGCGCGTACGAAAGCCAATTTCGCGCACCGACTTACCAATCAACTCAGACTCAGGAATTAATGAAATCTCCGCCATGCCAACATCAAGGGCTTGATCGGAAAAATACTCGCCGCGCAGCACCATCGGTTCCAGCAATTGTTCACTGCAAAATTGTCGGAGATCGACATCAGCCGCAGACATATCAATAAGCAAAACGTCACGCGCCCGGAATTCAGAAACCCCGTTCACGTTCACAATAACGCGACGAAAACGCCGCCAGCGTTCAACACCGATGACGTTAGCGCCATAACGTTCACGTAATTTGAGATCGTCCAGTCGCTGGCCAATCATCGGCGAACCGGGACGAACAGGCGCGACGCGCGCGCCCGGTAAGTCGGTATTCACGGATAAGATCGCGGAAGGTACGACGCGTCCAGCCTTCGCGCTGCGGGGTCTGGGTATCCCCTTTCAGCATGAAACGCATCACTAACATATACAAGATGCCCAGCACCAGTACGACCAGGCCGATGGGGGTTACGCTAAAGAAACTAAAACCATGATAGCCTTCACGCAGCAATTCACTGTTAATCACCAGGTTAGGTGGCGTCGCCACCAGCGTCATCATGCCGCTGATCAGCCCGGCAAAACTCAACGGCATCATCAGGCGCGACGGCGACGTTTGCATGCGCATAGCGACGCTTAACACCACAGGGATAAAGATAGCGACGACGCCCGTTGAACTCATAAACGCGCCAAGGCCCGCAACGGTCAACATCAACAAAACCAACATTTTGATTTCACTGTTGCCTGCCACTTTAACCAGCCATGTCCCCATTACAGTGGCGACGCCCGTGCGGACTAAACCATCGCCAATAATAAACAAGGCGGCGATCAGTACCACGTTAGGATCGGAAAAACCGGAAAACACTTCAGGGACGGTCAGCGTACCGCTTAATGCAAACGCAACAATGACAAACAAAGCGACCGCATCCATACGCACTCTGCCAGTCGCAAACAAGACGATGGCAACCGCCAGTAATGAAAGAACCCAGATCAATTCACCGTTCACAACGTATCCTTGTTAATTGAGGGGGATGGCCTGATTCTGCCACAAAAAAGCCCCGTCGGGACGGGGCTAAATCATGATCTGGCGTTTCACGCAATAATAACGTCACCATTTGGCTGTTTGATCACAGTAATTTGTTCCAGACTATGGAGGACCAAATCTACCTCATTCAGACGCGGGGTATCAGCCGGTGAGTTAACCGCAATGACATGACACCCCGCGGCCAGGCCTGAAAGCACGCCAGCGGGAGCATCCTCCACCACCACACATTCCTGCGGCGCAAGGCCCAACAGTTGTGCACCTAACAGATATGCATCCGGCTCTGGTTTTCCACGTTTAACCCGCTCTGCGGTAACAAACACTTCCGGCGCGGGAAGTCCGGCGACTTTGTGACGTGCTCGCGCAACAGGCATGGAACCAGAAGTGACAATGGCCCACGGAATCCCTGCTTTATTCAAATGATTGAGTAAAGCTATCGCCCCTGGGAGTGCGGTAATACCTTCGGTTTCCGTGGCCTCGATTTGTTCCAGACGGGTAAACTCGGCGGCAATTTCCGTCTCCGATTTGCCCATCATGAAATGGCGCAGAGACGTAATCGCCTGTTTACCATGAATAAACGCCAGCACATCTTCCGGTGCTAGCCCATGACGTCTGGCCCAGTTGCTCCACGCCCGCTCTACCGCGGGCAGAGAATCCACCAGCGTTCCATCCAGATCAAACAGAAAACCTTTACACCGCACGCGGGCCTCCTCAGGCGTTGATGATTTGGTTAATTTCGTTAGCGCTCAGGTGATACTGACGCGGGCAGGCATGCCAGACATTCAACATGCGCAGATATTTCTCCCACATTGGCGTCTGGGCATTAAAGCCGTGAGTTCCGGCATCAAAATGGGTGTAACGCCCTTCAACGTTAACCATAAAGCGGACATATCCGAGATAACGCGCTTCGGTGGCGGCGTCAAAGCCGAGGAAGGTGACACGACGTTCATCGATGGATTGCTGGTCCTGTAAATTAGACCAGGAAACATGCAGCGCGTGATACATCTCCATAATGTCGATGATAGTGCGGCAGGTTTCTTCTTTCAGCTCGCCAAACTCGCGATCCAGTTCGCGCATTTGTAAACCATAACCACGCTCAATGATTGTTTGCAGGCGACGGTAACGTTCAGCATTTGCCGGATCGAGCATAGTCATCATTTTGTACTGGTTAGACAAAATAAGACGTTGCGCGTTGGTCATTTCCATTGTTGACTCCTGTATCACTCTACTACGGTGAAAAAAAAGAAGGCCGATGTCTGCCTTCTTTTATATGCGTAATCAGGGGTCAATTACAAATCATCAAGGAAAGTTTTATCCAGTTGTTTGAAGGCGCGCTTAAGCGTGTCAGCTAATGCCTGGTAATCAGGCTTGCCTTCAACAGGTGCCAGCACCTGTCCAGACTCCTGCAATTTACCGCGAACTTCATAAAACCAGTTGAGGATTGCAGGTGGTAGTGGCGTTACAGAACGCTTGCCCAGCCACCACAGTCCCTGCATGGGTAAGCTTAGGGCGAACAACGCAGTGGCGACTGCCGGACCAAGCTGACCGCCCAGCGCAATCTGCCAGCAGAGAGTAAACACGGCGATCGGCGGCATAAAGCGGATCGCATAGCGCGTCATCTTAATGACTCGATTCTCAACAAAGACCGGGGCAAGGCGTTTTTCCAGCGGCCACGTCTTTGAGTAATGCTGTCCCCGGCGAAACAAGCTAAAAAAATTAACAGAACGATTATCCGGCGTTGACATGCTTCACCTCAACTTCACATATAAAGATTCAAAAATTTGTGCAAATTCACAACTCAGCGGGACAACGTTCAAAACATTTTGTCTTCCGTACCCACAATCAGGTATCCTTTAGCAGCCTGAAATGGCCGAGTAGTACATATTCATTGAGTCGTCAAATTCATAAACATTATGCCATTGGCTGAAAATTACGCAAAATGGCATAGACTCAAGATATTTCTTCCATCATGCAAAAAAAATTTGCAGTGCATGATGTTAATCATAAATGTCGGTGTCATCATGCGCTACGCTCTATGGCTCCCTGACGTTTTTTTAGCCACGTATCAATTATAGGTACTTCCATGTCGAGTAAGTTAGTACTGGTTCTGAACTGCGGTAGTTCTTCACTGAAATTTGCAATCATCGATGCAGCGAATGGTGAAGAGTACCTTTCTGGTTTAGCCGAATGTTTCCACCTGCCTGAAGCACGTATCAAATGGAAAATGGACGGCAATAAACAAGAAGCGGCTTTAGGTGCAGGCGCCGCTCACAGCGAAGCGCTCAACTTTATCGTTAATACTATTCTGGCACAAAAACCAGAACTGTCTGCGCAGCTGACCGCTATCGGTCACCGTATCGTACACGGCGGTGAGAAGTATACCAGCTCCGTAGTGATCGACGAGTCTGTTATTCAGGGTATCAAAGATGCAGCTTCTTTTGCACCGCTGCACAACCCGGCTCACCTGATCGGTATCGAAGAAGCACTGAAATCTTTCCCGCAGTTGAAAGATAAAAACGTTGCTGTATTTGACACGGCGTTCCACCAGACTATGCCGGAAGAGTCTTACCTCTATGCCCTGCCGTACAACCTGTACAAAGAGCACGGCATCCGTCGTTACGGCGCGCACGGCACCAGCCACTTCTATGTAACCCAGGAAGCGGCAAAAATGCTGAACAAACCGGTAGAAGAACTGAACATCATCACCTGCCACCTGGGCAACGGTGGTTCCGTTTCTGCTATCCGTAACGGCAAATGCGTTGATACCTCTATGGGTCTGACTCCGCTGGAAGGTCTGGTAATGGGTACTCGTTCTGGTGACATCGATCCGGCGATCATTTTCCACCTGCACGACACCCTCGGCATGAGCGTTGATGCCATCAACAAACTGCTGACCAAAGAGTCTGGCCTGCTGGGTCTGACCGAAGTGACCAGCGACTGCCGCTATGTTGAAGATAACTACGCGACGAAAGAAGACGCGAAGCGCGCAATGGACGTTTACTGCCACCGCCTGGCGAAATACATCGGTGCATACACCGCGCTGATGGATGGTCGTCTGGACGCTGTTGTATTCACCGGTGGTATCGGTGAAAACGCTGCGATGGTTCGTGAACTGTCTCTGGGCAAACTGGGCGTGCTGGGCTTTGAAGTTGATCGCGAACGCAACCTGGCTGCACGTTTCGGCAAATCTGGTTTCATCAACAAAGAAGGTACCCGTCCTGCGGTGGTTATCCCAACCAACGAAGAACTGGTCATCGCGCAAGACGCGAGCCGCCTGACTGCCTGATTTCACACCGCCAGCCCAGCTGGCGGTGCTGTTTTGTAACCCGCCAACCGGCGGTAACGAAAGAGGATAAACCGTGTCCCGTATTATTATGCTGATCCCTACCGGAACCAGCGTCGGTCTGACCAGCGTCAGCCTCGGCGTGATCCGTGCAATGGAACGCAAAGGCGTTCGTCTGAGCGTTTTCAAACCTATTGCTCAGCCGCGTACCGGTGGCGATGCGCCCGATCAGACAACGACTATCGTGCGTGCGAGCTCTTCCACCACGACAGCCGCCGAACCGCTGAAAATGAGCTACGTTGAAGGTCTGCTTTCCAGCAATAAAAAAGATGTGCTGATGGAAGAGATCGTCGCGAACTACCACGCTAACACCAAAGACGCTGAAGTGGTTCTGGTTGAAGGTCTGGTACCGACACGTAAACACCAGTTTGCCCAGTCTCTGAACTACGAAATCGCCAAAACGCTGAACGCGGAAATCGTCTTCGTTATGTCTCAGGGCACCGACACCCCGGAACAGCTGAAAGAGCGTATCGAACTGACTCGCAACAGCTTCGGTGGTGCCAAAAACACCAACATCACTGGCGTTATCGTTAACAAACTGAACGCACCGGTTGATGAACAGGGTCGTACTCGCCCGGATCTGTCCGAGATTTTCGACGACTCTTCCAAAGCTAAAATCAACAATGTTGATCCGGCGAAGCTGCAAGAATCCAGCCCGCTGCCGGTTCTCGGCGCTGTGCCGTGGAGCTTTGATCTGATCGCGACTCGTGCTATCGATATGGCACGCCACCTGAACGCCACCATCATCAACGAAGGCGACATCAACACTCGCCGCGTGAAATCTGTCACTTTCTGCGCACGCAGCATTCCACACATGCTGGAGCACTTCCGTGCAGGTTCTCTGCTGGTAACTTCCGCAGACCGTCCTGACGTACTGGTTGCCGCTTGCCTTGCTGCCATGAACGGCGTAGAAATCGGCGCCCTGCTGCTGACTGGCGGCTACGAAATGGACGCGCGCATTTCTAAACTGTGCGAACGCGCTTTCGCTACCGGCCTGCCGGTATTCATGGTAAACACCAACACCTGGCAGACTTCTCTGAGCCTGCAGAGCTTCAACCTGGAAGTTCCGGTTGACGATCACGAGCGCATCGAGAAAGTTCAGGAATACGTTGCTAACTACATCAACGCTGACTGGATTGACTCTCTGACTGCCACTTCCGAGCGCAGCCGTCGTCTGTCTCCGCCTGCGTTCCGTTATCAGCTGACCGAACTGGCGCGCAAAGCGGGCAAACGTATCGTTCTGCCGGAAGGCGACGAACCGCGTACCGTTAAAGCAGCCGCCATCTGTGCTGAACGTGGTATCGCAACTTGCGTACTGTTGGGTAACCCGGCAGAGATCAACCGAGTTGCAGCGTCTCAAGGCGTAGAACTGGGCGCAGGCATTGAAATCGTTGATCCAGAAGTGGTTCGCGAAAAATATGTTGCTCGTCTGGTCGAACTGCGTAAGAACAAAGGCATGACCGAAACTGTTGCCCGCGAACAGCTGGAAGACAACGTGGTTCTCGGTACCCTGATGCTGGAACAGGATGAAGTTGATGGTCTGGTTTCCGGTGCTGTTCACACCACCGCAAACACCATCCGTCCGCCGCTGCAGCTGATCAAAACTGCACCGGGTAGCTCTCTGGTATCTTCCGTGTTCTTCATGCTGCTGCCGGAACAGGTTTACGTTTACGGTGACTGTGCGATCAACCCGGATCCGACCGCAGAACAGCTGGCTGAAATCGCCATCCAGTCCGCGGATTCCGCTGCTGCCTTCGGTATCGAACCGCGCGTGGCTATGCTCTCCTACTCCACCGGTACTTCTGGTGCAGGTAGCGACGTAGAGAAAGTTCGCGAAGCAACTCGTCTGGCGCAGGAAAAACGTCCTGACCTGATGATCGACGGCCCGCTGCAGTACGACGCTGCGGTAATGGCTGACGTTGCGAAATCTAAAGCGCCGAACTCTCCGGTTGCAGGTCGCGCTACCGTGTTCATCTTCCCGGATCTGAACACCGGTAACACCACCTACAAAGCGGTACAGCGTTCTGCCGACCTGATCTCCATCGGGCCGATGCTGCAGGGTATGCGCAAACCGGTTAACGACCTGTCCCGTGGCGCACTGGTTGACGATATCGTCTACACCATCGCGCTGACTGCGATTCAGTCTGCACAGCAGCAGTAATCTCGTCATAATCCGCAGCCTTACTGCTGCGGATATCAGAACCGGAAATAGCCACTATTTCCGGTTTTTTATTCTCTTAATTTGCATTACTCCTTTCTGATTATCTTGCTTAACTGCGCTGCATCAATGAATTGCGTCATCTCACTTTGCATACTTACCACTTTGTCTTGTGCAAGGGAAAATTTGCGCTATGTCAGCAATCACTGAATCCAAACCAACCAGAAGATGGGCAATGCCCGATACTCTGGTGATTATCTTTTTTGTTGCTATTTTAACCAGTCTCGCCACCTGGGTTGTTCCGGTGGGAATGTTTGACAGTCAGGAAGTGCAATATCAGGTTGATGGTCAGACAAAAACACGCAAGGTTGTAGACCCTCACTCATTTCGCATTCTGACCAACGAGGCGGGCGAACCAGAGTATCACCGCGTGCAACTGTTCTCGACGGGCGATGAACGTCCCGGCCTGATGAACTTCCCGTTTGAAGGGCTAACCTCTGGCTCGAAATATGGGACCGCCGTTGGCATCATCATGTTTATGCTGGTGATTGGCGGCGCGTTTGGCATCGTGATGCGTACAGGAACTATTGATAACGGCATCCTGGCGCTTATCCGCCACACACGAGGGAATGAAATTCTTTTCATTCCGGCGTTATTTATTCTCTTTTCACTCGGCGGTGCGGTATTTGGCATGGGGGAAGAGGCAGTCGCCTTTGCCATCATCATCGCGCCACTCATGGTACGGCTGGGTTATGACAGTATCACCACCGTCCTGGTAACCTATATCGCTACGCAAATCGGTTTTGCCAGCTCGTGGATGAACCCGTTCTGCGTGGTCGTCGCCCAGGGGATCGCTGGTGTTCCGGTGCTTTCTGGCTCCGGTTTGCGCATCGTGGTATGGGTAATCTCTACTCTGATTGGCCTGGTCTTCACCATGGTGTACGCCTCACGGGTGAAAAAGAATCCTCTGTTGTCACGCGTTCATGAGTCCGATCGTTTCTTCCGCGAAAAACAGGCGGATGTCGAACAGCGCCCATTTACCTTTGGTGACTGGCTGGTATTAATTGTTTTAACCGCCGTCATGATCTGGGTGATTTGGGGCGTTATCGTCAATGCCTGGTTTATTCCTGAAATTGCCAGCCAGTTCTTCGCTATGGGTCTGGTAATTGGCATCATCGGCGTTGTCTTCCGTCTGAATGGTATGACGGTAAACACCATGGCTTCATCATTTACCGAAGGCGCGCGAATGATGATAGCCCCCGCCCTGCTGGTTGGTTTCGCCAAAGGGATTTTGCTGCTGGTAGGTAACGGCGAAGCCGGTGATGCCAGCGTACTGAATACCATCCTCAACAGCATTGCCAATGCCATTAGCGGCCTTGATAACGCGGTCGCGGCGTGGTTCATGCTGCTCTTCCAGGCGGTATTTAATTTCTTCGTGACATCCGGTTCGGGCCAGGCCGCGTTAACCATGCCGTTACTGGCACCGCTTGGCGATCTGGTCGGCGTTAACCGTCAGGTTACCGTGCTGGCCTTCCAGTTTGGCGATGGCTTCAGTCATATCATTTACCCGACCTCGGCTTCGTTAATGGCTACGCTCGGTGTTTGCCGGGTGGACTTCCGTAACTGGATAAAAGTGGGGGCAACACTGCTTGGACTGCTGTTTATTATGTCCAGCGTGGTGGTGATAGGCGCCCAGTTGATGGGCTACCATTAAAAACGTTAAGAGCCGCGATTGCGGCTCTTAGATTGATGACAACGGAAAAATTGCCTGATGCGCTACGCTTATCATGCCTACATGGCCCATGCAATATATTGAATTTGCACTATTTTGTAGGCCGGATAAGGCATTTACGCCACATCCGGCATAAACAAAGCGCACTTTGTCTACAACCTGAGAGCCGCAACTGCGGCTCTTTTTTTCATTCTGCCGTTTCAGTCTCTACGGCTTCATTGTTGGCATTGCGCTTCATCCACAACGCCAAAGCTTTTAGCGAGTCTGGAGTGAACTCATCGCAACGAGCGGTGATTTCTTCTGGCGTCAGCCAGCAGACCTCGCTGACTTCATCTTCCTGAAGGGCGAAGGGACCGTGAGAAACACAGCTGAACAACGCGCCCCAGACACGGCAATTTTTGTCTTCAAAATAGAACTGTCCGTGCTCGGCAAAGGGGACACCGGCAATGCCCAACTCTTCTTCCGCTTCGCGACGTGCGGATTCCAGCAGTTGTTCATCAGCCTGGACCACACCACCAGCAGTAGCATCTAACATGCCGGGTAAAAAGTCTTTTGTCTCGGTACGACGCTGGACCAGAATTTTGCCCATACCATCATGCACGACGATGTAAGTTGCACGATGACGCAGACACTGTGCCCGCATTTGTTCCCGGCTGGCTTGTGCAATGACTTCGTTATCTTCATTGACAATATCCACCCATTCAGTACTTGCCAAACGACGCTGTTCCATTATCAGGAAACCTTCTTTTTCTGGCGCTCTTACGGCGCATTTTGAGTTGTTGGGTAAATTACGGATTAATCGCGACCTGCGCAATGATACTTTGATCATTGAGTGCGATTACGCTTAGTACGTCATCTTCGAGCATGCCGTAGCTCGCCAGATTGCCGCCTTTCGGAATGCTAACCGAACCGGGGTTGAAGTGGAAAATTTCCCCCCGCTGCTCCGCCACCGGCAGATGGGTATGACCATACACTAGCACGTCGTTCTGGTTTAACGCCGGCAGATTATCCGGGCCAAACAGATGCCCATGTGTCAGAAACAGGCGCTGTTTTTCCAGCAACACCTGTTGCCATGGCGCGGTCATTGGGAAATGCAGCAGCATTTGGTCCACTTCACTGTCGCAGTTGCCACGTACAGCGATGACTTTATGCGCCACTTCATTCAACCGTTCCGCCACCTTTGCCGGTGCATAGCCCTCCGGTAAAGCATTGCGTGGGCCGTGATTCAGCACGTCGCCAAGAATCACCAGCCACTGCGCGCCGCTTTGGGCAAACAACTCCAGTACACGTTCCGTCGCCGGTAACGACCCATGAATGTCCGATGCAAACATCAGTTTCATCACTCACTCCTCGTCGAAAAAACGTAAGCTATGATACTGGATTCTGTCGCTGCTATCAGCCAGATTGCTTTGCTGAAAGTGCAATAAAACGCTGAACTGAAGCCCGCTGCCACTGGAATGCCGCATAATCCACCAGACGCTCCGGCACCTCATCGCCGTGCAGCACCAGACGATTAATCATTAGCGCTAAATCAGTGTCGGCAATGCACCACTCGCCAAACAAATTAGGCTGGTTATGCGTCAGTAAATGTTCTGCCATTGCGAACAGTTTCTGCGCGCTGGCTTTTCCCTCCGCCGTTAGCGGAGCTTTTTTTGCGCCAGCAAAAACGACATCCGTAGAACGCTCTTCACGCAGAGGCATCAGGTCGCTTCTCAGCCATGCCTGAATCTGCCGTGCACGCGCCCGGTTTTGCAGATCTAATGGATAAATGCGTTCCCAGGTCGGCGGCGCAAAACGGTCTTCCAGATATTCCGCTATGGCAGAGGATTCACTCAACTCAAAATCATCAATCTGTAACAAAGGCACGCGGCGTGTCTGCCCGTAACCTTGCCACGTCGGCTGTAAATGTTCACCGCTGGCAAGGTCGATAGTCTTTATATGAAAAGGTAGTCCTTTCTCCTGCAACGCCACCCAGGCAGATAACACGTAGGGGGAGAAAAAATGGGCATCTGACCAAAGCGTGATAGCGGGTTTACTCATTATATCCTCGGCGATAAAGGGGCTTGCTCTCAAACTATAGAGCCTTTTTGTCACAGTTACTTGATGAAAACTCACGCGAGTCTCCGGGGTTTCTATACTTGAGATGTTCAGATTATTAGACAACCGGAGCTGCAATGATCGATCTCTATTTCGCCCCAACACCGAATGGTCACAAAATTACGTTGTTTCTCGAAGAGGCGGGACTGGATTATCGTTTAATCAAGGTTGACCTGGGGAAAGGCAGTCAGTTTCGCCCGGAGTTTTTGCGCATATCGCCGAACAATAAGATTCCGGCAATTGTTGATCATTCACCGACTGACGGCGGCGAGCCGTTAAACCTCTTTGAGTCAGGTGCAATTTTGTTGTATCTGGCAGAGAAAACGGGACTATTTTTAAGTCACGACCCGCGTGAGCGCGCCACCACCTTACAATGGTTATTCTGGCAGGTTGGCGGCCTGGGGCCAATGCTCGGACAGAATCATCATTTTAATCATGCTGCGCCACAGACTATTCCTTACGCTATTGAACGTTATCAGGTTGAAACCCAGCGTCTGTATCACGTACTCAATAAGCGCCTGGAAAACGCCCCCTGGCTTGGCGGCGAAGATTACAGCATTGCAGATATTGCCTGTTGGCCGTGGGTAAATGCATATGCTCGTCAGCGGATTGACCTTGCTATGTACCCGGCAGCGAAGAACTGGCATGAGCGGATCCGTTCGCGCCCTGCCACCGGGCAATCACTATTAAAGGCTCAATTGAATGATGAGATCTCAGATAGTTAACTGAGAAAGGTTCTCGTGTATTATTCCTGTCTAAGTAAAACAACAGGGAACCTGCAATGTCACAACCTGCCGCTATTATTCGTATAAAGAACCTTCGTTTACGTACATTTATCGGAATTAAGGACGAAGAGATTAACAACCGTCAGGATATCGTTATCAATGTCACGATCCACTACCCCGCCGATAAAGCGCGTACCAGTGAAGATATTAATGACGCACTGAACTATCGCACCGTCACCAAAAACATCATTCAACACGTAGAGAATAACCGTTTCTCTTTGCTGGAAAAATTAACTCAGGATGTGCTCGATATCGCACGTGAACATCACTGGGTAACCTATGCTGAAGTGGAGATCGATAAACTGCACGCGCTGCGCTACGCCGATTCGGTATCAATGACCTTGAGCTGGCAGCGTTAACCGCCATATCGGGAGGCTGCATGAATATAGTGATCACCGGAGGGACGGGATTAATTGGTCGCCATTTAATCCCGCGTTTGCTGGAGTTGGGCAATCAGGTCACAGTGGTGACGCGTAACCCGCAGAAAGCCAGTTCAATCCTCGGCCCCCAGGTGACACTATGGCAAGGGCTTGCCAATCAAAGCAACCTCAACGGCGTTGACGCGGTAATCAACCTGGCTGGCGAACCGATTGCCGACAAACGCTGGACTCGCGAGCAGAAAGACCGACTGTGCCAAAGTCGCTGGAATATTACCCAAAAACTGGTGGATTTAATTAACGCCAGCGACACGTCGCCGTCGGTCCTTATTTCCGGTTCGGCGACGGGATATTACGGTGATTTAGGTGAAGTTGTCGTTACCGAAGAAGAGCCTCCGCATAACGAATTTACCCATAAACTCTGCGCTCGTTGGGAAGAAATTGCCTGTCGGGCGCAAAGCGACAAAACGCGAGTGTGCCTGCTGCGTACCGGTGTAGTACTGTCACCAGATGGCGGTATTCTCGGCAAAATGCTGCCGCCGTTTCGCCTCGGTTTAGGTGGCCCAATTGGCTCTGGTCGGCAGTATCTGGCCTGGATTCATATCGATGATATGGTCAACGGGATTCTCTGGCTGCTGGATAACTCTCTACGCGGACCGTTTAATATGGTTGCCCCCTACCCGGTACGTAATGAACAATTTTCCCATGCGCTCGGCCATGTACTGCATCGCCCGGCAATTATGCGCGTCCCCGCGACTGCCATTCGGCTGTTAATGGGCGAATCTTCAGTTCTGGTGTTAGGTGGACAACGCGCGTTACCTAAAAGGCTGGAAGAAGCGGGTTTTGCGTTTCGCTGGTACGATTTAGACGAGGCGCTGGCGGATGTCGTTCGCTGATGTGGTTTACCGCGAACATCCGCCAGTTAGTGCCTGGTAATTCAGAATTAGTGGCTTTTCGCCAAAAGGTCGTCTGGCGAAAGTCGGGTCACCATCAGAACTAATTCTCTGTCTAAACCTCTCTCCAGCATCTCCTGAGCAATTCGCAGGGCTTCTTCGTGTTTGCCCTGCATTGCGCCTTCTTCACGTAATCTGTCAGCAATGGTCATTAGTTTCTCCTTTTCTTGTGGTGCACGTTCCGCTATCTCACCAATAAATGAGCGGAAGCGCTGGGCATCCCCCGTTTGTAATACGTAATTAAACAGGGCTTTTAGCTGCCTGTCATTAGTGTTGCCTGTAATAAGCAGAGAAACTATTTGATCGACTAATCCCAACAGATCGCGCTGGCGAATATGTTTCTGCATTAACTCCAGCAACGCCATTTTGCGGTGTTGCATAATCTCGTCATCCGGCACTACGGTAATATCCACCAGCGGAAAAGCCGATGAATAAATTTGGCGGGCAATAGCAGGTTCCGCAAATTCATCAAGCCAACATAAAGAATAAGGATAAGGACTTCTGCAACCATGATAAAACAGCATCGGGATCACCAAAGGCAGTTCTTTATAGCCTGCATCAAGATGGTTTTGCATTGCCGCGATAGAATAGCGCATCATGCGAAAAGCCATTAATTCTTCCGCCTTACTTTGGTGTTCAATGACGACATAAATATATCCCATCCCCTCCTCAGTTTTCACTGACCACAAGATGTCGGAGTAATATTGCCGCAGGTTTTCATCAATAAAACTGTTGGGTTCCAGTTTTAACGTCGATAAATCACAAAGTTTACGTAGCGGCGCAGGAAGGTGAATATCAATAAAATCCCGTGCGGTGTCCGGATGACGTAAAAAGGATTTAAATACCGCATCATGCGGTGTGGAAGTTGTCGATATGGTCATGGCGTTCCGTCACCCCTCAAATTTAAGATGACGAGACAATAACTACCCTTTATAAGCAATGCAGCAGGCAGTTTTAATATCTGGACAGCGAATTCAGAACTATTTTAAGTGGACTGCAATATATACATGTCAATGGAAGCCAACTCGCAAATTAGCCTTGAAAATACTCCGGCAGCATTAGCCACCAGAGAGGAAATTATTTCAGCGATCCCTTAAGGAACTGTTGCAAACGAGAACTTTGCGGGTTGCCAAATAATTGTTCTGGCGCACCCTCTTCTTCGATTTTCCCCTGATGGAGGAAAATAACATGTGTGGAGACATGGCGAGCAAATTCCATTTCGTGGGTTACCACCACCATCGTTTTCCCCTCTTCCGCCAGCTGCTGCATAATGCGCAGCACTTCGCCCACCAGCTCTGGGTCAAGGGCCGATGTAGGTTCATCAAACAGCAGAACTTCTGGTTCCATTGCCAGCGCCCTTGCGATGGAAACACGCTGTTGCTGACCGCCAGAAAGGTGCACCGGATATTTCCCCTGCGCACGTTCGTCTATGCCGACCTTCGCCAGATATTTCACCGCTCGCTCGCGCGCTTCCTGCTTGCTCAGGCCCAGCACCTGAATGGGCGCTTCCATGACGTTTTCCAGCACCGTCATGTGGCTCCAGAGATTGAAGTGCTGGAATACCATCGTCAGGCGTGTGCGCAGCAAGCGCAGCTGATTTTTATCGGCGACTTTGAGTTGGCCGTCTTTATCCCGCACCAGATTGATAGTCTGGCCGTTAACCACGATCGAGCCTTCACTCGGTTTTTCGAGGAAGTTAATGCAGCGCAGAAAGGTACTTTTCCCCGATCCCGACGATCCGATGATGCTGATCACATCCCCGGCGTTCGCTTGCAGTGACACCCCTTTCAGCACTTCGTGTTCGCCGTAGCGTTTGTGCAAATCGATAACGTTTAATTTATTCTCGGACATCGTATTCTCAGTGCGTTGAAGAAGGTTTCACATGCTGCAACCAGCGTTTTTCCGCTCTGCGAAAGAGGCTGATCAGGACATAAGAGATGATTAAATAGAGTACCGCAGCAATGCCAAAGGCGGTAAAAGGTTGATACGTCGCGGCGTTGATATCACGGGCAATTTTCAGCAGATCCGGCACCGTGGCAGTAAACGCCAGCGCAGTAGAGTGCAACATCAGGATCACTTCGTTGCTGTAGGCCGGTAAAGCAATGCGCAGCGCCGACGGCAAAATAGTGCAGCGATACATTTTAAAGGTCGAGAAACCATAGGCTCTGGCAGCTTCAATTTCCCCGTGCGGCACCGAGCGGATCGCTCCGGCAAAAATCTCGGTGGTGTAAGCACAAGTGTTAAGCGTCAGCGCCAGCACGGTACAGTTCAGGCCACTGCGGAAGAAAGCGTTAAGAAACTCGGTACCCTTAACAATCTCCAGCGTGTACATGCCGGAATAGAACACCAGCAACTGCACATACAGCGGCGTACCGCGAAAAATATAGGTAAATAACCAGATTGGAAACTGGATGTATTTATTACTTGAGACGCGACCAATCGCCAGAAACAGCGCCAGAATTCCGCCCATCACTACCGACAAAATCAGCAGCCAGAGGGTGATTGCCACGCCGGTAAAGCGGTAGCCGTCGGTCCACAGCAGTGGTTTCCAGTATTCCTGAATGATTTCGATCACAGGTCAGCCCTCTTCACACCCACGGAGTAGCGGCGCTCAAGGAACAGCAGCACACCATTGGAAACGGTGGTGAAAACCAGATAAATCACGCCACAGACGATGGCGAAATAGAACGGTTCCCAGGTACTTTTGCCTGCAAGTTGCGTGGCTTTCACCACATCTTCCAGGCCGAGTAACGAAACCAGGGCGGTAGATTTGAGGATCACCTGCCAGTTGTTGCCAATGCCTGGCAGGGCGTAACGCATCATCGCCGGAAACATAATCCGCCGAAACACTTGCCCACGAGTAAAACCGAACGCCGTCGCCGCCTCTATTTGCCCTTTCGGCACCGCCATAAACGCGCCACGGAACGTTTCGGTGAAGTAAGCACCGTAAATAAAACCCAGGGTGATAATACCGGCAACCATCGGATCAATATCAATCTGTCCGACGCCCATCGCCTCCGTCACCGCGTTTAGCGCAATCTGCAAACCGTAAAATATCAGCAGCATCAACACTAAATCCGGCACACCGCGAATCAGCGTGGTATATCCTTCGAAAATCAGCCCCGAGAGTCGATTTTGCGAAAGCTTACCGCCAGCGCCAATTAAACCGATGATTACAGCGAGCACTACAGAGCTGATGGCCAGCTCCAGCGTGACGAGCGCACCCTGTAAAATAACACCTGAAAACCCATACAACATGCTGCCTGTCCTGTCGTGTGTGGTGAATTACCGCCTCTTGTCTCCCTCCGGTTACCCGAAGGGAGCGGGCTTTCTTTCACCGATGGCGATTAGCCACCATAAACATCAAAATCGAAGTACTTTTTCGCTAATTTCTCGTAAGTACCGTCAGCGCGCATTTCGGCAAAGGCTTTGTTCAGTGCTTCGCGCAGTTCGTTATCTTCTTTACGCAGGCCCATGCCGGTCCCTACGCCAAACAGTTTTTCATCCTTAACAGACGGGCCACCGAATTTGTAATCTTTACCGACGGGTTGTTTGAGGAAACCTTCGCTGGCGGCAACTTCGTCCTGGAACGCGGCATCAATACGCCCGGCAGTCAGGTCAGAATAAATGTTGTCCTGCCCCTGATAAGAGACGATTTCAATGCCTTTTGGCGCCCAGTGCTCGTTACCAAATGTCTCCTGGGTCGTGCCCTGCAATACGCCCACCCGCTTGCCTTTCAGCGATTCTACTGTCGGCTGAATGTCGGAATTTTTCGCCACAACCAGGCGAGAATCGGCGGCGTACAATTTGTCGGTGAAGGCTATTTCCTGCTGACGTTTTTCGGTGATGGAAAGCGATGACATGATGGCGTCAATCTTCTTCGCTTTTAATGACGGAATTAACGCATCCAGCGGGTTTTCGACAAATGTACATTGCGTATTGATGCGTTTGCACAGTTCCTTCGCCAGGTCGATATCAAAGCCAACCAATTCACCTTGTGAATTTTTTGATTCAAACGGTGCATAAGTTGGGTCAGTACCGATGCGAATATTTTGCGGAATAGCAGCAAAAGCAGCAGTCGCGCTGGAGAAGGCCAGAACCAGAGAGAGCGATAGCACCAGTTTTTTCATAATGTCCTCAACTGACAGTCTTTTAATAGGGAATATTTACAGGTTTGTTACACTTATCGTGCCATAAAATTGACCAACAAGGCAAAATATCCTAGCCAGTTAATCGTATTATTTTTCATTAAAATTGCTTAAGTATGCATTTCAATGCACCACGATAGTGCAACAAACCTATAATGCACCATGATAATGACGCTATCAGATGCAGCTTCCCTGCGACGTATCAGTCACCATAGACATTAAAATCGAAGTACTTTTTCGCCATCTTGTCGTAAGTACCATCCTGGCGCAGCTCGCCAAGCGCTTTGTCAAAGGCGGCTGTCAGTTCGGCATCATCTTTACGCAGCCCGACACCGGTACCGTCACCGAAGTATTTTTTGTCTTTCACTGATGGGCCTGCAAAGGCGAACTCTTTACCGGCAGGTTGCTTAAGGAATCCTTCGCTGGCGGCGACTTCATCTTGCAACGCAGCATCCAGACGCCCCGCAGCAAGATCGGAATAGACTAAATCCTGGTTGGCATAGGCCACAACATCAATACCTTTACTGCGCCAGGTATCGTTAGCGTAGGCTTCCTGAGTGGAGCCTTGCAGCACTCCGACATGTTTACCTTTCAGTGAGTCCAACGTTGGCTGAATCGGCGAACCTTTAGCGGCAATCAGACGGGAATCCGCGGCGTACAACTTGTCAGAGAAAGCAATCTCCTGCTGACGTTTATCGGTAATGGAGAGCGACGAAATAATGGCGTCGATTTTTTTCGCTTTCAGTGAGGGGATCAGCGCGTCAAAGTCACTGGCAACCCAGGTACATTTCACCTGCATCCGTTTGCACATCTCGTTACCGAGATCGATATCAAAGCCAACAAAGTCACCTTTGGCATCTTTCGATGAGAACGGTGCATAGGTGGTATCCGTTCCGATACGTACCGTCTCCGGCAGCGCCGCGTAGCTGGAAGCTGCTGCGGAGATACCAACTAACAAAGACAGAGCGAGAATCGACTTCTTCATACATAACCCTCAAGTGAAATGGCTTTTTATATTGTGTATTGTGTTGTGTGTTTGCAGGCTCGTTCATGCAGGTCTTATGCCATCTTGCCGACAGCAGCAACATTCAACGCAAAATATGTTAATAAGACGTTGCATTATTGTCCTGAAATTGAAGATAGCAGGTATGGCGGTTGAATCGCAGCGTTTCGATTCAATGGAAGGAACAAAATGTCGAGGATTTGATCGCGGTTGCAAAATTGCCCTGAAACAGGGCAACAGCGGAGTTAAGCGCCCTGCCAGCGGGCAAAGAGATCTTCGGGAAGGGTTATCGCAAACTGGTCAAGAACACGGTTAACTGTCTGATTTATCAGATCATCAAGGGATTGCGGGCGATGATAAAACGCCGGGACGGGAGGCATAATCACCGCACCGATTTCAGCCGCCTGAGTCATTAAACGCAGGTGGCCTAAGTGCAACGGTGTTTCACGCACGCAGAGCACCAACGGGCGACGCTCTTTCAGCACCACATCTGCCGCGCGGGTCAACAGGCCATCGGTATAGCTATGGACAATGCCGGAAAGGGTCTTGATTGAACAGGGTAAAATCACCATGCCCAGCGTCTGGAAAGAACCAGAAGAGATGCTGGCAGCAATATCACGCGCATCATGAGTTACATCGGCTAACGCCTGCACTTCGCGCAGGGAAAAATCCGTTTCGAGGGATAAGGTCTGGCGCGCCGCCTGGCTCATGACCAGATGCGTTTCGATGTCTGCAACATCGCGCAGAACCTGTAATAAGCGCACGCCATAAATCGCGCCGCTGGCACCGCTGATGCCTACAATGAGTCGTTTCATAGAGAGTTGCCCTGTCAGACTTGCAGGCAGACTTTGCAGGATTTCGGCGGGAGTTGCAAGCCAGGGTGCCAGACTGGCACCCTGAGTGAAGGCATCATCCTTCGTTATGCATTTCCAGGTTTTCCACTTCGTTCTGACGTTGCAATGCTTTGGCGTCGTCATTACGTAAAGTATCAAGGAAATCGAGGTAGCCCTGATCAACATCTTTGGTGACGTAGACGCCGTTAAACACCGAACATTCAAACTGCTGGATATCCGGGTTTTCAGCGCGGACGGCTTCGATCAGATCATTGAGATCCTGGAAAATCAAACCGTCGGCACCGATGATCTGGCGAATTTCATCCACTTCACGGCCGTGAGCGATCAATTCCGTGGCACTCGGCATATCAATACCATAAACGTTCGGGAAGCGAATTTCCGGTGCCGCAGAGGCGAGGTACACTTTCTTCGCTCCGGCTTCGCGTGCCATCTCGATAATTTGTTCAGAGGTGGTGCCGCGCACGATGGAGTCATCAACCAGCAGGACGTTTTTATCGCGGAACTCAGCGCGGTTGGCGTTCAGTTTACGGCGCACGGACTTACGACGCAGTTGCTGACCCGGCATGATGAAGGTACGACCAACATAGCGGTTTTTAACAAAGCCCTGGCGGTACGGTTTGCCCAGAATTCGGGCGATTTCCAACGCGATATCGCAGGAAGTTTCCGGAATCGGGATCACCACGTCGATATCAAGATCTTCCCATTCACGGGCAATTTTCTCGCCCAGTTTCGTGCCCATATTCACACGCGCGCTGTAAACGGAAATTTTGTCGATGAACGAGTCAGGACGGGCAAAGTAAACATACTCAAACAGGCACGGATTGCTGACCGGATTGTCAGCACACTGACGGGTAAACAACTGCCCTTCTTCAGTGATGTAAATCGCTTCGCCTGGGGCGACGTCACGCAGGAACTCAAAGCCCAGCGTATCGAGCGCAACGCTTTCGGAAGCGACCATATATTCTGTGCGATTCTCGTCGATATCGCGTTTCCCCAGTACCAGCGGACGAATACCGTTAGGATCGCGGAAGGCGACCATACCGTGACCGATAATCATCGCCACACAGGCATACGCGCCGCGAATTTGGCGGTTAGTCGCGGCAATGGCGGAGAAAATGTTATCGGCTTCCAGCGGGTAGTGGCGGAAGTTATCCAGCTCGCTGGCGAAGATATTAAGCAGAATTTCCGAGTCGGAAGTGGTGTTGATGTGGCGGCGTTTTTCTTCAAACAGTTTTTTACGCAACTCGTGAGCGTTGGTCAGATTGCCGTTGTGGGCAAGCGTAATACCATACGGAGAGTTAACGTAAAACGGCTGCGCTTCAGAGGCACTGGAGCTGCCAGCCGTAGGGTAACGCACATGACCAATGCCCATATTGCCCTGCAAACGCTGCATATGGCGAGCTTCAAATACATCGCTCACCAGCCCGTTCGCTTTACGCAAACGGAAGCAGTTATTGGCATCTATGGTGATGATGCCAGCGGCATCCTGACCGCGATGCTGAAGCACCGTTAAGGCATCATAAATCGACTGGTTAACCGGCATAACACCGGCGATACCGACAATACCGCACATACGTCTTTTTCCTCGTTAAGCCACATCTCAGAGCACTTACGCCCTGGGCAAGAAACTTGACGAGCTTTGCAGATAATCAAAAAACCATCTGATGATAAAACTGAACTGCGGGATCAGCTGTGATTTGCTCCAGTCTTCGCTTTTCGACACTCCAGTAAAGGAGTCGAGAAAGAAGAGAATGGCAGCAACAATCAACACACCGCGCAACGCACCGAAGCAGACGCCCAGCACCCGATCGGTGCCTGACAACCCCGTTTTCTCCACCAGCTGGCCTATCACGAAGTTCACGATAGCACCAACGATCAGGGTAGCGATAAACAGTACCGCGATGGCAATCCCATTTCGAACCAGTTCGTCTTCAAAGCCCGTAAACCAGACTGACAGGTAAGTGTAGTAATGACTGGCGACAAAGAAAGCACAGCCCCATGTCACCAGCGATAACGCTTCACGAACAAAGCCGCGGATCAGGCTAACCAGAGAGGAAAAAGCAATCACCGCGATTATGGCGTAATCAATCCAGACCATATGTGTCCCACGATTTTACGCCCTGTCATCCTGTTCGGGGCGCATTCTAACAGAAAAAGAAAACGTTTGCGTAGGGATTTCCTTCCCGCGCATCAATAAAAATGGCGCTGAAAAAATATTCAACGCCATCGACTTTTTATGCCTTTGCGGCATCGGGCAATGTTTGTCGGATGCGGCGTGCACGCCTTATCCGACCTACGGTTCTACCTCTGCGTAGGCCTGATAAGACGCGCTGGTGTCGCATCAGGCAACGGCTGTCGGATGCGGCGTGAACGCCTTATCCGACCKACAGTTCTACCCCTGCGTAGGCCTGATAAG